>NZ_AYTM02000002.1:5699871-6013067 GCF_000507185.2 Pseudomonas syringae KCTC 12500 | reverse complement strand
GTAGCACTCCAGCACCTCCGGGTGGCCGATGATTGCCTCCTCGAACTCGGCCAGATAGCGGCGGCCATGGCCTGACAGCTTGACCTCGACGAACACGGTCATACTCAGTCCCAGCTTCTGGGTACTGAGCAGGGCGACCGTGCGCTCGATCACCCCGTCTTCCTGAAGCCGGTGAATGCGCCTCCAGCACGGCGATTGCGACAGCTCGACCCGTTCGGCGATTTCCGGGCCGACAGGCTGGCGTCATGTTGCAGCAGACGAAGAATCTTGCGATCGATGGGGCTCAATTTTGGCTGCATGAATTGACCTTGTTTTTTGTTCTGGCCGAAAAAAGCATGCTGAATATCAGCAGATTTGCGCGCATTTAGAAAGAAAAAGCCTCTTTGCTGCTGGCAGTCTAGTTGCAAGGCTGCCGGGCAGGACCGTCCCGGCTTACAAGACCTGACCCTATAAGAACAAGAGAGGTATTCGCATGTCCCTGGCTGATATTCGTCTGGATGATAAATACCGGCTTGCCACCGGCAATCTGTACCTGACCGGCACACAGGCCCTGACCCGCCTGCCGATGCTGCAAAAGCAGCGCGATGAGGCACAGGGCCTGAACACTGCCGGGTTTATCTCTGGCTACCGCGGTTCGCCGCTGGGTAATCTGGACAAAAGCCTTTGGGACGCCAAGGACTACCTGCAACAAAACGCCATCCATTTTCAGCCGGGCATCAACGAAGAACTGGCCGCCACGGCGGTCTGGGGCAGTCAACAGGTCAACCTGTTCCCGCATGGCAAGTACGATGGGGTGTTCGCCCTCTGGTACGGCAAGGGGCCGGGGGTGTGGACCGCTGCGGTGATGTCTTCAAGCACGGCAACTCGGCCGGTGTTGCGGCCAACGGCGGTGTGCTGATCCTGGCGGGCGACGACCACGGCTGCAAATCATCGACCATCGCTCACCAGAGTGAGCATGCGTTCATCGCATCGATGATCCCCGTGCTCAACCCCAGTAATGTTCAGGAGATTCTCGACTACGGCATCATTGGCTGGGAGCTGTCGCGCTACAGCGGTTGCTGGGTGGCGATGAAGACCATTGCCGAGAACGTCGACTCTTCTGCGGTGGTCGAGGTCGATCCTTTGCGGATCAAAACCCGTATCCCTGACGACTTCGATATACCCGAAGGCGGTTTGCATATCCGCTGGCCGGACCCGCCGTTGGCCCAGGAGGCGCGACTCAACACCTACAAGATCTACGCGGCCAGGGCCTTCGCCCGTGCCAACCAGCTCAACAAGGTGGTGATCGATTCTGCGCAACCGCGGCTGGGCATCATCACCACCGGCAAGTCCTACCTGGACGTGCGTCAGGCCCTCGAAGAGCTGGGTATTGATCAGGAGCTGTGCGAGAAGGTCGGGATTCGCGTGCTCAAGGTCGGCATGAGTTGGCCGCTGGAGCCGGTGTCGGTGCACGACTTTGCCGAAGGGCTGGACGAGATTCTGGTGGTCGAGGAAAAACGCAGTGTCATTGAAGACCAGTTGACCGGTCAGCTTTACAACTGGCCTGTTGAGCGCCGGCCAGTGGTGGTCGGCGAGTTCGATGAGCAGGGCCGCTCACTGCTGCCGAACCTCAGCGAGCTGACCCCGGCAATGATTGCCAGGGTGATCGCCAAACGCCTTGCGCCGTTCTACAGCAGCCCGCAGATCGAAGCGCGCCTGCAGTTTCTCAGCGACAAGGAGCAAGCGCTGCAGGCGCCGCTGTTCACCACCCAGCGCACCCCGCATTTCTGCTCCGGCTGCCCGCATAACACTTCGACAAAGGTGCCGGAGGGCAGTCGCGCCCTGGCCGGGATCGGCTGCCATTACATGACCATCTGGATGGACCGCGAAACCGATACCTTCACCCAGATGGGCGGCGAGGGCGTGACCTGGATCGGTCAGGCACCGTTCACCGAAACCCCGCACGTTTTCCAGAACCTGGGCGACGGCACCTATTTTCACTCGGGGCACCTGGCGCTGCGTGCGGCAGTGGCGTCCAAGGTCAACATTACTTACAAGATTCTCTACAACGATGCGGTGGCCATGACGGGTGGCCAGCCGATCGACGGCGTGCTGCGCGTCGATCAACTGAGTCGTCAGGTATTCAACGAAGGCGTGCACCGCATCGCGCTGGTTTCCGACGAGCCGGACAAGTACCCGAATCGTGAAGACTTCGCACCGATTACCACCTTTCATCATCGGCGCGATCTGGACAGCGTGCAGCGCGAGTTACGCGAGTTCAAAGGCGTGTCGGTCATCATCTACGACCAGACCTGCGCCACTGAAAAGCGCCGCCGTCGCAAGCGCGGCACCATGCCTGACCTGGAAAAGCGCGCGTTGATCAACCCGGCGGTGTGCGAGGGTTGCGCGATTGCGGGGTCAAATCCGGGTGCCTGTCTGTACTGCCCAAGGAAACGGCGCAGGGGCGCAAGCGCGAAATCGATCAAAGCGCGTGCAACAAGGATTTCAGCTGCGTCGAGGTTTCTGCCCGAGCTTCGTCACCGTGCATGGCGGCAACTGCGCAAGCCTGCGTTGCCCAAGCAGGTCGAAGCATTCGCGCGTCTGCCGGAACCGGCACTGCCGTCGCTCGACAGGCCGTTCAATATTCTCCTGCCGGGTGTCGGCGGCACTGGGGTGACCACCGTCGGCGCGATGCTGGGCTATGCCGCGAATCTGGAGGGCAAGGGCTGCAGCGTGCTCGATCAGGCCGGTCTGGCACAGAAATTCGGTCCGGTGGTCAGCCATATCCGCATTGCCGCGCGCCAGGAGGATCTGTTTGCCGTGCGTATCGCCGCCGGTGAAGCGCACCTGCCTGCTCGGCTGTGACTTGCTGGTGGCTGCCGGCCCGGACGCGATCGCCAAGCTCGATAGCAAGATTTCCCATGCGGTGGTCAACAGCCAGCAAACACCGACCGCCGAGTTCACGCGCAATCCGGATGCCGTGTTTCCGGCCGAAGCCATGAAGCAGACCATCATTGAGGCGGTCGGCGCGGCGAAGACCCACTTTGTCGAAGCCACATCACTGGCTACTCGACTGATGGGCGACAGCATCGGCCAGCAACCTGTTCATGCTCGGCTATGCGTTTCAGCTGGGCCTGATTCCATTGACCTCGGCGGCCATCGAGAAGGCCATCGAACTCAACGGCGTAGCGGTCAATCTGAATCAGCAGGCGTTTCTCTGGGGGCGTCGTACTGCGCATGATCCTGCCGCTGTGGAGGCCTTCGTCAACCCGCAAAACAAGGTCAGCGAGCCGCAGCCAATGGATCTTGATCAACGCATCCAGAGCAATGTCGATACCTTGAAGCAGTATCAGAGCGCCGCCTACGCCAAGCGCTATCTGGCATTGGTGCAACGCGTACGCGACAGCGAATCGCGCGCGTTCCCTGGCCAGCAGCCGACGCTGACCGAGGCCGTGGCATTCAATTACTTCAAATTGCTGGCCTATAAAGACGAATACGAAGTGGCGCGGCTGTACAGCAACGGCGAGTTTACCCGCCAGTTGCAAGCGCAGTTCGAGGGTGACTATCGACTGGAGTTTCACTTGGCACCGTCGTGGCTGGCCAAGCGCGATCCGCACAATGGCCTGCCGCGCAAACGTAGTTTTGGCCCGTGGATGCTGCGCGCGTTCGACGTGCTGGCGACGTTCAAATTCCTCCGTGGCACGGCGCTCGATCCGTTCGGTCGCAGTCTCGAACGTCAGCAGGAGAGGGCGCTGATTGACCGCTATGTCAGCGATATCGAACTGATCCTGCAACACCTTCAGGCGCAGAATCGCCACACCGCCTTGAGTCTGGCACGCCTGCCGGAACGCATTCGCGGCTATGGCTACATCAAGGAAAGCGCCATGAAAGCGGCTGCCGTGCAGGCCGATATTCTGCGCAAGAGCCTGGAAAGCGGCGAAGTGGCCGCGCCGAAGCCTGTATGAGGCGGCTGCCTGAGGAGGGCAATACCGATCAGCGTGCCAGCCCAGCGTTGGCACGCTTTTCATCACGCCATGCGTCGCCGCTCATTACTGCGATCACCATGGCGGTACTGACTACACCGGCCTGAACAGGTGGGCATGCCCGGCGCGGTAAAGCGAGGACTCGCTGAAGGTGTCATCGGCAAGTACACGTCCGACCAGAATCAGCGCCGTACGGCGAAAGCCCTTGGCCTGTACCTTTTCCTGAATATCTGCCAGCGTGCCAACGGCCCAGTCCTGATCCGGCCAGCTGGCGCGATGCACCACGGCAATCGGGCAGTCGGCACCGTAATGTGGCATGAGCTCCTCGACGATCCGCTGCAGGTTGTTCACCCCCAGATGAATCGCCATGGTTGCCCGATGGCTGGCCAGACTGGCCAGTTCCTCGCCGCTGGGCATTGAGGTCTTGTCGGCATAGCGGGTCAGAATCACGCTCTGCGAAACGTCCGGCAGGGTCAGCTCGACGCCCAGCAACGCGGCGCAGGCAGCGGTCCGCGGTCACCCCCGGAATGATTTCGAACGGAATGCCCAATTCGCGCAGATGGCGGATCTGCTCGCCGATAGCGCCATACAGGCTCGGGTCTCCGGAATGCACGCGCGCCACATCCTGGCCCTGTGCGTGCGCGCGCGTGATCAGCTCGATGATCTGCTCCAGATGCAGTTCGGCGCTGTTGGTCACCTGCACGGCCTGATGACCTTCCAGCACGGCGAGGGGCACCAGCGAGCCTGCGTAGATAATGACCGGGCAGCTGCGAATCAGGCGTTGGCCCTTGACGGTGATCAGCTCCGGATCGCCAGGGCCTGCGCCGATAAAATAGACAGTCAATGAATTCTCCGGGGTGAGTGAGCGCGGGGAGATTATCCGCTGTGCGCAGGGCTGATTGCCAAGGCAAATGTGGCCTGCGCGCTTTTCTGCCGTTCGATCAGCAGGGTGGCCGTACCGTCGCCCAGTTGCGCCGCCAGTGCCAGGGCCGAGCCCTCGGCGACGCCATGACAGCCCGTGTTCTGGAACACCTGCGCAGAACGGTGCGTGAGGTGCTGTTCCCACGCCACCAGTTGCGCGGCGTTGAAGCACACCAGTGGCACAGCCAGTTGCCCGGCCAGCTCAAGCAGGCCGGGCTCGGTTTCTTTCAGGTCGATGGACGCCAGCGCGGTCACCCGGCCAATGTCCAGCTCAAGTGCCTGCAGGCTCTGCTCGAGCAGATCGCGCAACAGCGCAGCCGAGCAGCCGCGCCGACAGCCCAGCCCGGCAACCAGAGGTGCGCCGGGTTGAAGGGTCGCTGGATCAGGCCTGATGCAGGTCGACATTGGCGGTGTGCACGTCGTTTCTGCGGAACAGCCAGGCACTGATCAACCCCAGCGCGACCCAGAACAGCGCGTTGGTCAGCAGCGAGGCAATCATGAACTGCGATTCCAGAGCTTCGGGAGCCAGGCTTTCATGGACCAGCGGCTGTGGCGCGCCAAGCACATGCGGGACCAGCAGAATCGCCACACCCAGCGCTTTGAGCAGCCAGTTCTGACCGAACACCAGCAAGGCCAGCCCGGCGGCAGTCGACGCGGCAGCGCCGAGCCACCACAGTTGCCGCTGACTCAGCTCGGCGGCGGCTGTGCCTGGCAGTTCGGGTGGCAGCCCAAGGGTCGGGGCCAGCACGAACACGGCAAAACCGGCCAGCCCCCACCATGCGCCTTGCACGGTGCGCCCCGGCGCCCGCAGGGTGTAAAGCCCGGCAAGCATCAGGGCGAAGCCCACCGCGACCACCAGGTTACCGCCAGTGGTGGACAGCACACGCTGCCAGCCGTTTTCGGGCTCCCAGGCCGCTTCGTCATGGGCATGGCTGTGTTCGGCCATCGCGCCCTCCGCGTGCTGATGCAGTTGCTCGGCAGGTGCGTTTTCGTAGGTCTCGG
Source organism: Pseudomonas syringae KCTC 12500 (assembly GCF_000507185.2). Lineage (NCBI taxonomy): Bacteria > Pseudomonadati > Pseudomonadota > Gammaproteobacteria > Pseudomonadales > Pseudomonadaceae > Pseudomonas > Pseudomonas syringae. Next base: position 6,007,182 of record NZ_AYTM02000002.1, on the reverse strand, counting down.
CCTGCTGGATCAGCGGCACCACCCACAGGCTTTGCAGCAGCGTCAGCAACAGGGCGGCGAGCAGGCCGGTGAAACCTGCGGTGTAGGCGATTCGCTTGAACATTGTGAGGCCCTCAATGGCAAGGAAAGGCAGCGCTGTGACGGGTATCGTGTGCCGCGTTGTGCACGGCCGCGATGTGCGAGAAACCGGCGAAATACACCAGGCAGGCGCCGAGAAGCGCAGCGCTGATGGCGGCTGTCAGGCGTTGAGTGCGTGTGGAGCTGGGCGCGGCGGCGTGGCTGCTGATGGTCGACATGGCGTTCCCTCTTGTTGGTAATCGGCAAGTGGGCCACGCGCAAAAGAACCTGCCGGCAGACGCCGGAGGTTTCAACTGCGCCCGCCCACCGCGGGTTTGTCATTGCAAGCATATCGGGCCGGTCTCCGGGCTCGCGAGGGACCAGGACGTCAGTGCGTCAAAGCCTGCAAGGTCACCTTCCCATGCCAGCGGCACAGTGGATCAGACCTACTCTCGCTTACCGTTGCGGGGGCAGCACCGGACTTGCTCGACAACGCGAGCGCACCGGTTTCCCGTTTCACCCCGTGAGGGGCACCCGAAACAAGGCGCACAGGAGACCATGGGCGGCGGGGCAGCGTCAATCTGAACGATTGACCTGTCTGCAGTCACTGCGTAGCCTTGCCGGTTCCAAGCTGTGTAAAAACTACTGCGCTTGGCAATACTGCGTTAAAAACAGGCGAAAAATGCTCATTTAGAACACCTAGAGTCGGTCGCGACCCCGGCCGTTTTCGCCTGTTTTTGCCTTGTCTTGCCTTCGCTCGTGACGTTTTTACACACCCTGGTTCGAGGTTCTCCCCGGGTAAAACATCACCCAGTGGAGCTAAGACGGGAATGCGGTACATGCCGCAGCTGCCCCCGCAACTGTAAACGGTCATGTTCATTGCACAGCCACTGCTGCGGCGGGAAGGCGCGATGAATGCGTGTCGGCACATTATTCATTGTCTGCCGCACGCCGCCGTGAGCCAGGAGACCTGCCTCGAACGGGCCACACGTGCTGCGGTCCTGGAGAATTCTCACTACAACCGGGCGGGGTGATCCGGTGGCGATCCGATCTGCGTGTCCTGCATGCGGCTCTCGTCCTGTTTGCCCGCCGCATTGCCAAAGGGCACCTGATGAAAACACTGGCCAAGCTTCCCGTCACCATCGTCACCGGCTTCCTCGGCTCGGGCAAGACCACCCTGTTGCGGCACATGCTCGACAACGCCGAAGGGCGGCGCATTGCGGTCATCGTCAATGAGTTCGGCGAGCTAGGCATCGACGGAGAAATCCTCAAGCAGTGCACGATCGGCTGCACCGAAGAAGAAGCCAACGGCCGAGTGTACGAACTGGCCAATGGCTGCCTGTGCTGCACCGTGCAGGAAGAGTTCTTCCCGGTCATGCGCGAACTGGTCGCGCGCCGTGGTGACCTCGACCATATCCTGATCGAAACCTCGGGTCTGGCGCTGCCCAAGCCGCTGGTCCAGGCTTTTCAATGGCCGGAAATCCGCAACGCCTGCACGGTCGATGCGGTGATCACGGTGGTCGACAGCCCGGCGGTACTGGCCGGTACTTTCGCTGCCTTCCCGGATCAAGTCGATGCGCAGCGCAAACTCGATCCCAACCTGGATCATGAGTCGCCCCTGCACGAACTGTTTGCCGATCAGCTGGCCAGCGCCGATCTGGTGATCCTCAACAAGGCCGACATGATCGACGCCGAAGGTCTGGCGACAGTGCGTGCCGAAGTTGCCGAGGAGCTGCCGCCTGCGGTCAAGGTGATCGAAGCCAGCAGTGGTCGCCTGCCGATCAGCGTGCTGCTGGGTGTCGGTGCCGAGTCCGAACTGCATATCGATGCTCGCAAGACCCACCATGATCACCACGACGATGACGATCATGATGACCACGATCACGACGCGTTCGATTCGATTTCCCTGAAGCTGCCGCAAGCCGATGAGAAAGTCCTGCTCGATGCACTGAATCAACTGGTGGTGCAGCACGGCATTCTGCGTGTGAAGGGCTTCGCGGCCATTCCCGGCAAGCCGATGCGCCTGCTGATTCAAGGTGTCGGGACTCGTTTCGACAAGCACTTCGACCGCGCCTGGCGTGCCGATGAAGAGCGTGCCACGCACCTGGTGCTGATTGGTCAGGAGCTGGATGCCGCAGCCCTGCAAGCGCAACTCAATGCTGCGATTGTCGGCTGACCCATGCATTTACTGAGAACCCAGCCCGGCGGTTTCGTACCTGACGACAATATTGCCGATCTGGGCCAGACCCCGGCCGAGCTGGTGATTCTCTGCAGCGGCGACTCCAGCCTGGCGCTGCTGGCCGAAGCCGCCCGGCAGCTCCCCGACGACTACCCCAGCCTGCGTCTGGCCAACCCGATGCAGGTCCAGAATCACGCCTCTGTCGACCTGTACGTCGATGAAGTGCTGCGTCACGCAAAGGTCATTCTGATTTCTCTGCACGGCGGTATTGGCTACTGGCGCTACGGCGTCGAGCGGCTGATGGAGCTCGCGGCACGCGGCGTTCAGGTCATTCTGGTGCCCGGTGATGACCGTCCTGATCCGGAACTGAGTGATCTGAGCACCGTGCCTGCCGTGGAACGCGACCGACTCTGGCAGTTTCTGCGTCAGGGTGGCCTGCAGAACGCGCTGCAGTTGTACAACTGCATGGCCAGTCGCTGGCTGGACCGCGATTATTCCTGGGTCGAGCCCGCGCCGTTGCCGCGCACAGCCATCTACCATCCTCGCCTGGCAAGCGCGCAGCTTGCCGATTGGCAGGCAGACTGGCTTGCCGAGCAGCCAGTGGTGGCGCTGCTGTTCTATCGCTCGCACCTGCAGGCCGCCAATACCGGTTTCATCGACGAGTTCTGTGTGCGCTTGCAGGCGCAAGGCATCAACCCGCTGCCCATTGCTGTGGCCAGCCTCAAGGAACCCGGCTGTTTCACTCAGGTGGAGGACTGGCTGGATGAGGCTGAAACCGAGCTGATCCTCAATACCACCGGTTTTGCTCAGTCGAGTCCGGAAGCGCCGCATCTGCGTCCGTTCCGGCGCAACGTACCGGTCATTCAGGCCATCTGCGCGCAGGACAACGAGCCTGCCTGGCAGGCCAGCGAACAGGGCCTTGGCGCTCGTGATCTGGCGATGCACATTGCCTTGCCGGAGCTGGATGGACGCATTATCAGCCGGCCGATCAGCTTCAAGGACCTGGCCTGGCGCAGTGAGCGCAGCCAGTCGGACGTGGTCTGCTACCGTGCCCAGCCGGACCGGATGGATTTCGTCGCGGAACTGGCGCGGCGCTGGATCGAACTTGCGCGCCTGCCCAATGGCGAAAAGCGCGTGGCGCTGATTCTCGCCAACTACCCGACTCGCGACGGAAGGATCGGCAATGGTGTGGGGCTCGATACCCCTGCTGCGGCGCTGAATATTCTGCGCGCCATGCAGGCCGAGGGCTATCCGCTGGCACCGTTGCCGGACACTGGCACCGAACTGATCCAGCAACTGCTGGGCGGCGTGACCAATGATCTGGACAGTATCGACCAGCGCCCGTGTCACCAGAGCATGGCGCTGGAGGAATACCTGGCGGCGTTCAACGAACTGCCGCAGGAAAATCGCGATGCGGTGAATGCCCGTTGGGGCACGCCGGACACCGACCCGATGTTTCGCAGCGGCCGGATGATGATCGCCGGACTGCGCTTTGGCCTCACGTTCATCGGCATTCAACCGGCACGGGGTTATCAGGTCGACCCGAGCGCGGTGTATCACGACCCGGATCTGGTTCCACCCCATGGCTACCTGGCGTTCTACTTCTGGCTGCGCAAGGCCTACGGCGCGCATGCGGTGGTGCATGTCGGCAAGCACGGCAACCTCGAGTGGCTGCCGGGCAAGGGCGTGGGGTTGTCGCGAACCTGCTGGCCGGACGCGGTGCTGGGCGCTATGCCGAACATCTATCCGTTCATCGTCAACGACCCGGGCGAGGGCGCACAGGCCAAACGGCGCACTCAGGCGGTCATCATCGATCACTTGATGCCGCCGCTGACCCGCGCGGAGACCTACGGCCCGTTGCGTAATCTGGAACTGCTCGCCGACGAATTCTATGAAGCGCAAATGCTCGATCCGCGCCGCGCGCGCGAGCTGCAGCGTGACATTCTCGAACTGGTCCGTGAAACCCATATCGACCGCGAACTGGCGCTGGGCGAGAACCTCGACAGCGATGCCGACGCGGCGCTCTGGCTGCCACGTCTGGACACTTACCTGTGTGATCTGAAGGAATCGCAGATTCGCGATGGCCTGCATATTTTCGGTCAGTCGCCACAAGGCCGTCTGCGCATCGACACTTTGCTGGCGCTGCTGCGTATTCCGCGTGGTGACGGGCGTGGCGCGCAGTCCAGCCTGTTGCGCGCGTTGAGCAAGGCGTTCGAGCTGGACTTCGACCCGCTGAACTGCGAGCTGGCCGAACCCTGGATCGGCCCGCGCCCCGCTGCGTTGCAGGCCTTGAGCAGCGACCCTTGGCGCAGTGCGGGCGACGCGCGCGAGCGGCTGGAGCTTTACGCCGCCATCCTTATCGAACGCGTCACGCAGGGCGAAGCGTTGACCGACTTGCCGGCGCACGATGATCTGGCCCAGATTCTCGACAGCCTGCGTGACGTCGTCGCGCCGCGTCTGGATGCCTGCGGCCCCGGCGAAATGCAGGGCATGCTTGACGCGCTGAGTGGTCATTTCGTGCCGGCAGGCCCCAGCGGCGCGCCGAGCCGGGGACGCCTGGATGTGCTGCCCACTGGCCGCAACTTTTTTACCGTGGATGTGCGCAACCTGCCGACCACCACGGCCTGGCGAATCGGCTTCCAGTCCGCCAACCTGTTGCTGGAACGACACCTGCAGGACCATGGCGATCACCTGCGCCAGTTGGGCCTGTCGGTGTGGGGCACGGCGACCATGCGTACCGGCGGTGACGACATCGCCCAGGCCATGGCGCTGATGGGCGTGCGTCCGGTATGGGCGACGGGCAGTCAGCGGGTCGATGACTTCGAGATTCTGCCGATCAGCCTGCTCGACCGCCCACGAGTGGACGTGACACTGCGGGTCTCCGGTTTCTTCCGCGACGCTTTCGCCAACCTTATCAAGCTGTTCGACGCTGCGGTGCAGGCCGTCGCGGCGCTTGACGAGCCCGACGACATGAACCCGCTGGCGGCCAGGGTCCGTGAAGAACGGCAAGGCTTCATCGCAGAAGGCCTGAATGAAGAGGAGGCGGCGCGTCAGGCTGGTTGGCGGATATTTGGTGCCAAACCCGGTGCCTACGGCGCTGGCGTGCAGGGCGCTATCGATGGCCGTCTGTGGCAGAGCCGCGACGACCTTGCCGAGGTTTACCTCAATTGGGGTGGTTACGCCTATGGCGCTGCCGATGAAGGTACGCCCGCGCGCCAGCGCTTTGCCCAGCGGCTTTCTCAGGTGCAGGCGGTGCTGCAGAATCAGGACAATCGCGAGCACGACCTGCTCGACTCAAATGACTACTACCAGTTTCAGGGCGGCATGCTCGCCGCTTCTGAAACCCTCAGCGGGCAGAAGACCGCCAGTTACCATGGCGATCATAGCCAGCCCGACCTGCCGAAAATCCGCACCCTCAAGGAAGAGCTGAACCGGGTGATACGCTCGCGCGCAGCGAATCCGAAATGGATCGAAGGGGCCAAGCGCCATGGTTACAAAGGTGCTTTCGAGATGGCCGCGACCGTGGATTTCCTGTTCGCGTTCGACGCGACCACCGAGCTGATCGATGATCACCAGTACGCGCTGCTCGCCGACGCCTATCTGCTGGACCCGGCGACTCGCGATTTCATCGCCCAGCACAACCCCGATGCGCTGCGCGACATGACCGAGCGCATGCTCGAAGCCCAGCAGCGCGGCCTCTGGCAGGAGCCTGGCGAGTATCAGCAGGCGCTGGAAGACCTGCTCCTGGACATAGAAGAGAACTGATGACCGTGTCTGATTCAACGATGAGCGAAACTCCGCATTTTCCACTGGCCGCTGTGGTGGGTGCCGATGACCTGAAACTGGCGTTATGCCTGACTGCCATTGATCCGCGCATCGGCGGCGTGTTGATCGAAGGGCCAAGAGGCATGGCCAAGTCGACGCTGGCCCGCGGGCTGGCCGATGTGCTGGCCAGCGGTCAGTTCGTCACCTTGCCGCTGGGCGCTACCGAAGAGCGTCTGGTCGGCACGCTGGATCTCGACGCCGCGCTGAGCGAAGGCCGCGCGCGCTTCTCTCCAGGCGTGCTGGCCAAGGCCGACGGTGGCGTGCTGTATGTCGATGAGGTCAACCTGCTTGCCGACCATCTGGTCGATCTGCTGCTGGACGTCGCGGCCAGCGGCGTCAACCTGGTCGAGCGCGACGGTATCTCCCATCGTCATGCTGCGCGTTTCGTGCTGATCGGCACCATGAACCCCGAAGAGGGCGAATTGCGCCCGCAGTTGCTGGATCGCTTTGGCCTCAATGTGGCCCTGAGCGGCCATACGCTGCCTGCCGAGCGCAGTCAGATCATCCGTCGCCGTCTCGATTTCGACAGCGATCCGCAGAGCTTCTGCCGGCAGTGGCAAACGCAGCAGGATGCCTTGAAGCGGCGTTGTGAGCAGGCACGTCAGTTGTTGGCGGGCATCGAACTGGATGACCAGTCCCTGGCAATGATCACCGAGCGCTGCTTTGCCGCAGGTGTCGACGGCATGCGCGCCGATCTGGTCTGGCTGCGGGCTGCGCGTGCTCATGCGGCGTGGCGGGGTGCGGGGCACATTGAAGAGCAGGACATCGAGGCCGTTGCCGAATTTGCCTTGCGTCACCGGCGCCGCGAGCCCTCGCCACCGCCGCAGAATTCCGAGGCACCGCCGCCACCAGGATCGTCCAGCAAACAGGCCGAGCCTGAAAGCGGGCAGGGCAGTTGGGGTGAGTTGCCCGCCCAGGCAGTCACGACCGGATCACGCCGCGAAGTGCCGAGCTGGCCAAAAAAGCCCTAGGCATCCGTCCCCGCGCCATACAGGGGGCGGATGCCATTCCCCGTCCCGGTCGACTGGCCAGCGGCAGGCAGGGCGCTGTGCGTGTCGGGGCTGATGGACCGGTGCAATGGTTGCCGACGTTTTTGCGCGGTCAGCCGAAGAGCCACAAGGACCTGGTGCGTCAGCCGCGTAGCAGCCGGCCCAGCGAGTTATTGCTGGTGATTGTCGATGCTTCGGCGTCTACCCGCCGCCATCAGGCGTTGAGTCAGGCCAAGGGCCTGCTGTCGCAGATGTTCGACGATGCCTATCGACGCCGGGCTCGGCTGGCCTTGCTGACCGCCAGCGGCACTGCGCCACGCTGGCAACATCAGGGGCTGAAGGCCTCATCGGCATTGATACCCTGGCTGGATGCACTGGGGGCTGGTGGTGGTACGCCGTTGCCGGAAGCGCTGCAACAGGCGGCTGAATGGTTGGCGCAACGGCAAAAACGCTATCCGGCCGAACAGCAGCGGGTTCTGGTGCTGACCGATGGTCGGATCAAGTCGTTGCCGGCACTGCCCGCGTTCGACTGCGCCAGTTTGCTGATCGATATCGAGAAAGGCCCGATCCGCCTGGGAAGGGCGCGGGAACTGGCATCGAGTCTGGGGGCCGAGTACCGGCACATTGATGAGTTGAAGCGGGTCTGAGGGTGGGGCCCCCGTCAGGCCCTGCTCTCTTGCCGATGCTCTGCGGGGTTGGCGCGCGCAGAGCATGGCACTGAGAACACATTCCTGCGGGCGCGGCGAGTGCGGCGACCCACAGGTTTTCCGTTACGCCAAGCGGGGAGCCGGCTCAGTCAGCCATCAAGCCGGCATGGTCCACGGCTCAAGGTCGTAGCCTTCGTTGCTGATTTCTGCACGGGCCTGTTCCAGAGCGCTGGCCAGCTGGCGCTTGTCGGAATAGGTGCTGCTCGGGATCTGCTTGCGACCGATACGGTTGCTGGTGCGGTCGATCACCGTCAGGCTCAGTTCGCCGTTACCGTCCTGTGGTGCCCAGGCAACACACTGGAAGGGTTCAAAAGCGTGTCCAGCGATCAGAAGTGCATCGTTGAAGCGCAGTGGGGCGTTCATGGTCGTTTCCTCAAGTGCCCATATCAATTCAGTCACGGCGGCGGGCTAACCGTCCGGCTGGTTACTTGTGTTGATGAACGACAAGGGGGCATGAGTCACACTGTTCAATGAAAATAGTTGCGAATTATTTTCGACGGGCGCGCGCATGGATGTCCCGGGCAAAAAGGGTCGGGCATGTAGCGCGTTAATGACTTCAGGTTATGACCGTTAGACCCAAACGGTACAACGCCGCGTCAAATATTTGCTAGGGTGATGATTGGGCTCGCCAACAGACTGTTTATAAAAAGCTTTTCAAAATCCCTCCATACGCCGGGCGCCAAGGAAACTTCATGCATGGATCGGCCCCAACACGACGTCTGTTAATGCTCGATGGCGGTGACGACTGTCATCCATTGATCCCTGTTCTGATCGAAGCCGGCTGGACGGTGCAGGAAAGCCCATCGGGTTCGGCAATCATTTCTGATTGTGATGTAGGCCTGATTCACCTGACGTCCGATCATTTTGAACACTTACCCAGGCTTGAGGCGCTGTTCGTTAACAGCCCGGTGCGCTGGATTGCAGTGCTGTCAGCCAGTGATTTGCGCCGCGAGAAAATCGGCGATTTCGTCTGCCGCTGGTTTTTCGACTTTCATACGCTGCCTTTCGATGCCGGTCGGCTGCACGCCTCGCTGGACAGAGCGTTTACGGCCGGGCCGCCGCCAGTGCAGGGCTCGCCATCGCCGTTCAGCGCGGACCCCGAGTTGCTCGGCGACAGTCGGCCTGTCCGTGAACTGCGCAGGCTGCTGAGCAAACTGGCGCCCACCGATTCGCCGGTACTGATCAGGGGCGAGCGGGGCACGGGCAAGGAACTGATCGCCCGCAGTCTGCATGCTCAGTCCTTGCGACGTGACAAACCCTTTATCGTGGTTGATTGCGCAGCGCCTGACGGGCAGTCGATCCACACCGTGCTGTTCGGTCATGAGGACGGTGGGTTTGACGATGCTCAGGCGCGTAGGGTCGGACTGCTTGAAGCCGCAGACGGCGGCACGCTGTTGCTCGACGAGGTCGGTGAGCTCCCGCTGGATACCCAGGCGAGCCTGCTGCGCTTTCTCGAAGACCGGCAGATCGAGCGCGCGGACGGCGGCGAGCCGATTGCAGTGGATGTGCGGGTGCTGGCCGCCACTCGCGAGGATCTGGAAACGGCCGTGCGCAAAAAGCGCTTTCGTGAGGACCTTTATTACCAACTCAATGTGCTGCAGGTCGGTGTAGCGCCGCTGCGCGAGCGCCATGGCGATCTGGCGTTGCTGGCTAACCATTTCGCCCATGTGTACAGTCAGGAAACCGGCAGGCGGGCGCGCAGTTTCAGTCAGGATGCGCTGGTGGCGCTGGGCAAGCACGATTGGCCAGGCAATGTGCGCGAGCTGGCCGGTCGCGTTCGGCGCGGGCTGGTGCTGGCCGAAGGCAGGCAGATAGCAGCGGCAAATCTGGGCCTGCTGGGCGAAGAGGACAGTGTTGGCAACATGGGCACGCTGGAGGATTACAAGTCCCGGGCCGAGCGTCAGGCCTTGTGCGACGTGTTGACGCGCCACAGTGACAATCTGAGCGTGGCGGCCAGAGTGCTGGGTATTTCGCGACCGACGTTTTATCGGCTGTTACACAAGCACCAGATCCGCTGAGTCGTCCAGCAACTGCGAGACAGCGCTCAGCGCCTGCTCGCGGCGCTGCTCCCAGCTACCGCCCACTATCCGGTAAGCCTGCTGGTGGTGTTCCAGCCATTCCCGGCTGGCGTTGAAAAAGGCCTTGCGTTCACCCAACTGCGGCTGGCAGCGCTGGCCGTCGCTGATCCAGTCAACGCCCTCGGGCGACAGCAGCAGGTGCAGGTCATAGGAACGGCTCAGCAGTTGCTGTTCGATCCACGCAGGGCAGTCGCCGAACAGCGTGCGGCTCCAGAGCATGTTGCTCAACAGGTGCGTGTCGAGTATCAGCAAGTTTGGCTCTGCGCCGCGCGCGGCGTCCTCCCAGGCCATTTGGCCCTGAGCGATGGCCGGGATATCGGCGTAATCTGTGTCGCGGCCCTGCTGATCGATGAAATACCGCACATATTCGCCGACCAGCAGGCCGCCGAACCTATGCTGTATCTCCGCCGACAGCCAGCTCTTGCCACTGGACTCGGGGCCGGTGAGGACCAGAACTTTCATCGCGCCAGCGCCAGATCGTTGCGCCACTCGCGCCAGCCCTGCACCGCCAGCAGGGTGAACAGGCCATACAGCGCAGCCGTCAGGTAAAGGTCCTTGTAGATGAACAGGCCGACGAAAATCACATCGAGCAGGATCCACAGCGGCCAGCACTGAACGCGCTTTTGCGCCATCCAGACCTGCGCCACCAGACTGAACCCGGTCAATGCGGCGTCCAGCCAGGGTTGTGCCGCATCGGTGAAATGCGCCATGCCGGCACCCAGTGCAACGCTGATGAGTACGCCGACTGCCAGCCCCTTGAGCACCGAACCGTTCTGCAACGTGGTTACGGCTTTGACCGGAAGGCCGTCACCGTGCCGGGTCCATTGCAGCCAGCCGTAGACCTGCAGGCCTGCGTAGATGACCTGCAGGAGCATGTCCGAATACAACTTCACGTCGAAGAATATCCAGATGTAAATCACCACCATGACCAGGCCAATTGGCCAGCACCAGGGATTCTGCTTCACTGTCAGCCAGACTGCGATAACGCCGATGGCGGCAGCGAAGAGTTCAAGCCCGGACATGGCGGCTCCTTGGTGAGGGTGGTGAGGGGCGGGGCCGGCGATTGTATGCGCTTCTGCGCGCGGCGTGCAGCTTGTGTTGCGCCGGAGCTTACGTCAGCAGGCGTTGTGCGTGCAGGTCTGCTAGCATTCCGCGCCTTGCATTTGCGCGAGTTTCTTCAAGCTTCGTTCAGGCATGTGGCGGCATAGTGGCAAGCATTTTTTACACGACAACATTAAACAGCGAGCCTGCGGCATCGCTTCATGGGGGAATGATGGATCTTTGGACCGCTGCTCAGGCGTTGATATTGGGTGTTGTAGAAGGGTTGACGGAGTTCTTGCCGATCTCCAGTACCGGGCATCAGATCATCGTCGCCGACCTGATCGATTTTGGCGGCGAGCGTGCCATGGCCTTCAACATCATCATTCAGTTGGGGGCGATTCTGGCGGTGGTCTGGGAGTTTCGGCGCAAGATCCTCGACGTCGTCGTGGGTTTGCCCAAACAGCAACAAGCGCAGCGTTTCACCCTCAACCTGCTGATCGCCTTCATGCCTGCCGTGGTGCTGGGCGTGATTTTCGCCGATACCATTCACCACTACCTGTTCAATGCCATTACCGTGGCCACGGCGCTGGTCATCGGTGGGGTGATCATGCTTTGGGCCGAGCGCCGCGAGCACACCGTGCGCACCGAAACCGTCGATGATATGAGCTGGAGCGATGCGCTCAAAATAGGCTTGGTACAGTGCCTGGCGATGATCCCCGGCACCTCGCGTTCGGGTTCGACGATCATTGGCGGCCTGCTGTTCGGCCTGTCCCGCAAGGCGGCGACCGAATTCTCGTTCTTCCTGGCCATGCCGACCATGGTCGGTGCCGCGGTGTATTCGGGCTACAAGTACCGTGACATGTTTCGCCCGGACGACTTCGCGGTATTTGCCATCGGCTTCATCACCTCGTTCATCTTCGCGATGATCGCAGTGCGCGGTTTGCTCAAGTTCATCGCCACTCACAGTTATGCGGTGTTCGCCTGGTATCGCATCGCCTTCGGCCTGCTGATTCTGGCGACCTGGCAGTTTGGCTGGATCGACTGGGCATCGGCCAAGGCATGACAGCGAACCGCGAGTCGTCACGGCCAGCCAGCCGTGGCAGGTCGCCGGTCCGGCAACTGCGCTTGAAGGTACTGGTGTTGTTGCTGCTGTGTGCGTTACCGGTTTACGGCACGGCGTCGCTGTGGCTGAGGCAAGTCACGCCGATCCCGGCGCTGGTCTTGATCGTCATGAGCCTGCTGGCGTTCGTGCTTTACCGGCATGACAAGCGACAGGCCGGCAACGCGGGCCAGCGCACCCCGGAGAACGTCCTGCATGGCGTCGAGCTGCTCGGCGGTTGGCCCGGCGCGCTGCTGGCGCAGCAGGTGTTCCGGCACAAGACCCGCAAGGTGTCGTTTCAGGTCGTGTTCTGGCTGATCGTGCTGGTGCATCAAGCGTTGTGGATTGACTGGCTGTTTTTGGGCAAGCGGCTTGTGCAACTGTTGCCGTTATAGCTTCAGGCCGATCTGCTGCCGTTTCGGCAGCTTGCCGACCACCAACTGGTGCGAGCGGGTCAGCAGGTCGCGCACCTCATCGGCGCTCAGTGTCTTCAGGTCGGCCACGCTGATCCAGTGCGCACGCGCCAGATAGGGCGCAGGTCGTATGCCGGGTCGATCCACGTAACCCAGAAACAATTCCGGGTGGACCTTGAACGCAAGGTCCTCGCCGACCAGATCCATGACCGCGAACATTTTCTTTTCGGCGACGGAAAAAACCCGTATGCCGCCCCACTTGTAGTCTTCACGCGCGCCTGGCAGGTCGAGACAGAATCTGGCGATGTCTTCCTTGTGCAGGGTCTTTTGCGGGCTCTTTGGCATGGATGCTCCCTGGGTTCTGACGGCGCACGGTAAGCTGTTCGATAGCCGCACGGATATTCGATCCGCCGATTGTATGCTGCTGCGACACTGATTAGTGTGCAGCTTTGCCTTTCTCCGGAGTCTCGAATGTCTGCCGTGCAACTCGCTGATGGTCAACTGAACTACCTGCTCGAAGGTCCGGCGGGCGCGCCCGTGCTGGTGTTGTCCAATTCCCTGGGCACTGATCTGCACATGTGGGACAACCAGGTGCCTGCCTTCAGCCGTCACTTTCAGGTATTGCGTTACGACACGCGCGGCCATGGCAAATCGCTGGTCACTGAGGGCAGTTACAGCATCGAGCAAAACGGTCGCGATGTGTTGGCGCTGCTTGATGCGCTGGACATCGACAAGGCTTTTTTCTGCGGCCTGTCCATGGGCGGGCTGATCGGCCAATGGCTGGCAATCAATGCGCCGCAGCGCCTGCACAAGGTCGTGCTGTGCAATACGGCCGCCAAAATCGGCAACCCTGATGTCTGGAATCCTCGTATCGAAACCGTTCTGCGTGACGGCCAGTCGGCCATGGTCGCGTTGCGCGATGCCTCGATCGCACGCTGGTTCACGCCTTCCTTCGCGCACGCCGAGCCCGCTGCGGTCGACACGGTCGTCGGCATGCTGGCACGTACCTCGCCACAGGGCTACGCAGCCAATTGCGCGGCTGTGCGCGATGCGGATTTCCGTGAGCAGATCGCGTCCATCGAACTGCCGGTGCTGGTGGTCTGTGGCACGGAGGACGCTGTAACAACCCCGGCGGACGGGCGTTTCATGGTCGAACGGATTCAGGGTTCGCAGCTCATCGAGCTGCACGCGGCCCACCTGTCCAGCGTCGAGGCGGGTGAGGCATTTACCGGCCCGGTGCTGGCATTTCTGACTGCCGAATGACCCGGCGCGATCCTCAGTCGCGGCCTTGAGGCACGGGGCACGGCGCTGCATACTCCCGGCTCTGAAAACGAGGTGGCCGGGTGTTTGATCTCAACGATCTGTTTTATTTCGTCCAGGTGGTCGAGTGCCTCGGCTTTGCGCCGGCAAGTCGCAAGCTGGGGATCCCCAAGTCCAAGCTCAGCCGGCGCATTGCCGGACTCGAGGAGCGTCTGGGTGTGCGCCTGATTCACCGCTCGACCCGCACCTTCGCGGTGACCGAAAGCGGGCGTGACTATTACGCGCACTGCGTGGCCATGCTGGTCGAGGCCGAGGCGGCCGAAGAGGCCATCCTGCGTTCCAAATCCGAACCGCAGGGCAGGGTGGTGATCAGTTGTCCTCCGGCGTTGGCAGCGATGGGCTTCAACGAGACCATCGCCCGTTTCGCGGCCGAGCACCCCAAGGTTCAGATCCAGGTCGAAAGTACCAACCGACGTGTCGACCCGCTGACCGAGAACATCGACATTGCGCTACGTGTGCGCTTTCCACCGCTGGAGGACGACGGGCTGGTGGTCAAGAAGCTCGGGCACAGTGCCCAGCGTCTGGTGGCGCGCGCGGACCTGGTGGCCAGGCTGTCGGCGACGCCTTCTCTCGACGCGCTGTCGACACTGCCCAGCCTCGACATGCCGTCTTCGAATCACGAGCACCGCTGGTTGCTGGAGACGCAGCCCGGCCAGTATGCCGAAATACGCCATACGCCGCGGCTCATCAGCTCGGACCTGGACATGATGCTGCAGGCCGCCTTGCAGGGTGTCGGTGTGGCCCAGCTTCCCGAGCTGATTGTCAGGGAAGCGTTGCAGGACGGACGTCTGATCGAGCTGTTCAGCGAGCACCGACCCAAGTGCGGCATCGTGCATGCCGTGTTCGCCTCGCGCCGAGGCCTGCTTCCAGCGGTCAGGGGCCTGCTGGATGTGTTCGAGACCTCGTTCAAAGAGCTCAGCCTGAGTCCCGATTCGCTTTATTGTTCTCTTAATAGAACGAACAGTCGCATTCAAGACCACTAATCATCTATTGCGATCAAGGATAGGATGCTCGCCACTTCATCGCCCTGTGGCGATTTTCTTATGGGAGCTACGTTATGAATCTATTGCACCTCGACTCCAGCATCCTCGGCGATCACTCTGCTTCGCGTCAGCTGACCCATGAGGTTGTCCAGGCCTACCTGAATGCGCACGCCGACAGCCAGGTCACCTACCGCGATCTGGCCAGCGACGCGCTTGGGCATTTCTCTGCCGCCAGCCTCGCCGCAGCGGGCACGCCTGTAGACGTCCGTGACGCCGCCCAGCAGCAGGAAGTGGCAGGCAACGAAGCCACCTTGCAGCAGTTTCTCGATTCGGACGTGCTGGTCATCGGCGCACCCATGTACAACTTCACCATCCCGACCCAGCTGAAAGCCTGGTTTGACCGGATTCTGATCGCGGGTCGCACGTTCCGTTATTCCGAGGCGGGCCCTGAAGGCCTGTGTGGCGGCAAGAAAGTCATTATCGTTTCCACCTCGGGCGGTCTGCACGCAGGGCAACCCACTGGCACCGGTCACGAAGAGCTGCTCAAGACGCTGTTCGCCTTCATCGGTATCACCGACCTGCAATTCGTCCGTGCCCACGGCCTGGCGTATGGCGAAGAGCCGCGTGCCAGCGCCATGAGCGCTGCTCAGCAATACATTCAGAACGAGTTGTTCGCGGCCTGATCCAGAGCGCTGTACACGAAACTCTACAACCTGCGCAGAGGTTCCTGCCGGGTTGTGGAGTTTTTTTGTTTCTGATGCACGGCGATGGGTTGCCGGCAAGCTGCGCGTTGACGGGAGACAACCTTGACAGCTTCCTTACAGGTAATGGCGATCTTTCGGGACTAGACTAGCCTTTTCGAGCAATGCCTTGTCAGGCTGGCGAAAATAGTCGCCCTCGCGAAAAAACAACGGGCAGTTTATGGCCCGGCTTGTGCACTATTTTTGTTTTCAACACTCATATCTGGGTGGGAACGGCGCGCTGGAGCATGATGCTCGACACAAGCGCTTGATGGATTGTCCGGACGAGGTTCCGGATTTTGCAAAGGTTGGGCCTTGCCATGGTACGTCTTTGTGCAGTGATGCTGGTTTTCCTGCTCGATAGCCTTGTTTCGGTGCACGCTCAGGCGGATGAGTCCTGGAGCGCGGGCTATCACCAGTTGAGTTTCCCTGATCCGCTGGATTCCCAGCCGGTTGAAGCCATTGCCTTTTACCCGTCGACCGCCGCCGAGCAAGTGAGCATCCTTCATGGCTATCGCGTCGAGGCCGGTGAAGAGGCGCCTATCGCAATGGGCCGTTTCCCCTTGCTGTTGCTGTCGCACGGCAATACCGGCACCCCGCTGGCGCTGCATGACCTGGCCACTTCGCTGGCGCGGCAGGGGTTTGTGGTGGTTGCCGTGGTCCATCCTGGCGACAATGATCGCGATCACAGCCGTCTCGGCAGCCTGAGTAACCTGTACGGTCGGCCGCTGCAGATTTCCGAAGCGATCAGTACGGCCTTGCTCGACCCCTTGCTGGCCCCCTATCTCAATGCCCGGCAAGTGGGCGTGATCGGTTATTCGGCCGGTGGCGAAACCGCGCTGATTCTCGCTGGCGCGCAGCCTGATCTGCAGCGTCTGCGTCAGTACTGCGTCGAGCGCCCGACAGACCGCGACGCCTGCAAGACTCAGGGCGAACTGGTCGCGGACCGTGATGACCTTCATGCTCAAGCTGACCCGCGGGTTGGCGCGTTGATGTTGATGGCACCATTGAGCCTGATGTTCGGCCGTCACACGTTGGGTGATGTGCACGTGCCGGTTTTGATGTACGCGGGAGATGACGATCAGTTGCTGGCGATCGACCGAAACGCAGAGGCACTGGCGCGCAAGCTGCCGCAGCCGCCCGACTACAAGCTACTGGCCGGGGCAGGGCATTTTGTCTTCATGGCACCCTGCAGTGATGAGCAGCGCGCCAGTGCGCCGTTGCTGTGCAACGACCCTGACGGCGTGGACCGAGAGGATATTCACCGCAACCTGAGTGCCGAAGCGGTGCGGTTTTTCAGTGCGGCGCTCAATTCCGCCGACGATGACCGTTCAGGCATGCAAACGGCGCATCATCAGTGAGCACGCCGTTCAGGCATTCAGCGAACTTAGAAAATCACCAAACCCGCCCCTGGCTTTCGAGTCGAGGCGGGTGCTGGTTGTGACCTTGGGGCGGCAACTCCAGGCGATACGCGCACCGATCAACTCCAGCTGCTGAATCAGGTGCACGTCTTCGTGGCAGGGCAGTGCCGGAAAACCACCTGCGCTGATGTACGCAATCGAGCTGACGCCCAGATTGGCACCATGAATGTGTCTGTGACCGTCACGGTGCTGGTAATGCTGCAGGTAAGCAGCTTGCGCGGCCGCCGAGATGTCCTTGCTCCAGTCGCCGGGCGTGACCGTTCCGCACACCGCGTCGGCATCCAGCGCCAGCTGTTCGGCAAGCCAGTCACTGGCCACGGTGCTGTCGCCATCGGTACACGCCAGCCAGCGCGCACCCCGGTCGAGAAGAAACTCCGCGCCCTGTGCTCGAGCCTGCCCCACGTTGCGCGCCGACACTTCGAGAATCATCACGCCGTGGGCACGCGCGATCTCCGCCGAGCGATCAGTGCAGCTGTCGAGAACCACCAGCACTTCCACGCATTCGCCCTTGAGGTCGGGGTGTGCAGCCGCCTGCTTTATCGTTTCGAGACACAAGTCGAGTAACTGCTCTTCATTGTGCACCGGGATCAGTATGCCGATCATCGGAGAATTCCTGTTCTGCTACGGAGGTTCCATCACGACTCCACAGGTCCAGCAGGAAATCCTGTTCGTGATGACTGAAAAGTCGGTGCATGGACAAGCGTGCAGCAAGGATGTCGTGAACCGCCTGGGCGTTCAGCGGGCAGCCTTCGATATCGGGCCGCCAGTGACAGGCGAGCAACTGGCCATCCGGTGCGAGGGCCGCCAGTGCGCGGTCGATCAGGCCGTGCAGGTCGTCGGCGTCCAGGTAATAACCCATCTCGCTGAAGACGATCAGGTCAAATTCGCCCTGCGGCCATTGCTGCGGCAAACGCGCCTGCAACACTTTGGCATGGGGCAGGCCGGCCAGACGCTTGCGTGCCAGGTCCACAGCCAGATTCGAGGTGTCGCAGCACACCAGTGAATCGCAGCGCCCGGCAAGATCGGCACTGAGTTCACCGTTGGCGCAGCCAGGCTCGAATATCGAGCGGTAGCGTTCGCGGGGCAGAGCGGCCAGTGTCAAGGCGCGCTTACGCCGTTCGTACCAGCGTTGCTTGAATGCCCACGGGTCCTCGTTGTTGAGAAACAGCTCATTGAAATAACTGTCCTGGACGCTCATGTGAACACCACTTCAAAGGGCTGCAGCAGCCTTTCCAGCACTGCGTCCGGCAAAACCGGGGAAAGACCGATGGCCGGATCACCCTGCAACTGGCTGGTGAACGCTTGGGCAGCATTGCGTTTATGGGCCAGCGTGACCGGATCGAGCAGCAGCTTGCGCGCTCTGTCCCATGGCAGGCGTTGGTCTTCCGGGTCAGCCCAGTGCCAGGCCCAGACCGGCACTTCGTGGAACTGTGCTCCGGTGGTCTTGCAGGCCTTTGCACTGGCTCTGCCTACCGCCTCATGGTCGCTGTGGCCATCTTCTGCCCAAGTGGCGAATACCACGTCGGCAGGGCCCAGATGCTGTTCAAGAAAGGCCACCAGTTGATCTTCCGCGTCGGCCACGGCGCCGTCCTGAAGGCCGCAACGCAACCACTCGAGGCGTTCTGCAGGTATACCGAGGCGATTTAAGGCTTCGGCACTTTCCTCAGGTCGGACTTTGCACAGACGATCGACGGGCCAGAGCGTGGAGCCCGGATGGCTAGCCGTACCATCGGTGACCGAGATCAGTAACAGGTTGCGTTCCAGTTGCGCCAGTTGGCTCATCAGACCGCCACAGGCCAGTATTTCATCATCCGGGTGCGGGGCGATGATCACGGCTCGGCAATTGGTCGGCACCAGCAAGTCAGCGGTAATCACAGGCAGGCCGTGCAGCTTGGTCGAAGCGTTCCAGGCGGCGAGGGAAGTACCCTGGCCGGACTCGTCATCACTCACTACGAACCCTTCACTCATGCTCTATACGCTCTCATAGTGACCACGTGCGTGCAGCGGGCAACGCCTTGCCGGACAACTGCCCCAACGCCGCCAAATCCTGCTCGGCGTGGCTCTGACGCAGGAAAACCGGCAGGTCGGTGATCAGCCGGGCGAAGTGCGGGTCCTTGCAATAAGGGCCGGCCCCGACGGCCCTGCCCACATGCTGAATCACCAGGTCGGCGGCTTGTTCGACATAAGCACGGCAACGTCTGGCAAGCATCTCGGCATTGTCGGCTGGCGCCTGATCGAGGTGCGCGGCAGCGGCGCGCAACACATCGATTGCGGCATGCAGTGCGACGTCCACAGCGCCAAGGTGCGCAAGGGCGTGCGGGTCCTCACGCTTGCCGACATGGGTCACCAGGCGCTGCGCGATGGCGCGTGATGCGCCGTACCAGCAGGCCGCAATGCCGATGCCGCCCTGCCAGAAGCCGGGTCTGTCGAGATAGCCGCCCGGCTTCCCGATCGCCTGACCGATGGCGTTGTCGAAGACCACGTCGATACTGCCGGTAGCACCCATGCCCACTGCGCGCCAACCGTCGCTGGTCATGTGTACGCCGGGTTGGTCAAGGCGTACTGCAACCAGCTGCTGCCGATGTTCGGCGTCCCATGCCGTGATCAACGCATGGCTCAACGCCGAAGCGCCCGAGCACCATGCCTTGCGGCCGTGCAGGCGAACTGCACCGCCTGCGCCGCTGATATTCACCCGTGCCTGCGGCGGCTCTGCCGCCCACATGCCCCAGGTGCTGAATTGTTCGGGGGGCGGGGCACTCAGTTCCGCCATGATCGCCAAGGCGTCTGTGTGCCCCTCGTACAACTTGCACAACCCCAGGTCGTGGCCTGCGACGCAGGCCAGCGCCCGCCAGCGCTCAAGTGTCTGACCGCGGGCAGGCAGGGGAAGCTGATCCAGACCTTCATTGACCAATGCCTGCAAGCACTCGCCCAGCGCACGCGTATCGGCATAACCGTGCTTGCGCCAGTCGAGAAACTCACTCAAGGCATCGATCATTGCTGGTCTTCACGCTTCAGTTCGAACAGCAGCAGCGAACGCGGCGTTACGGTGTATTGCGAACCGAACGCGAAGTGCTCCTTGCTGCGTGCATCATCCTGGTTGGTGTCGATCAGGCACTCGTAATGGGTACCTTCAGGCACTTCCGGCAGGGTGAAGTTGACGCCGTCATGATGCGCGTTGACCACCAGCAGCAGCGTGGCGTCGGCACCCGCGCGGCGGATACCGGTTTCCTGTGCGCGACCGTCCATCAGCATGCCCAGGCAACGGCCATTGGCATCGTGCCACTGCTCGACGCTCATCTCGTTGCCATCCGGAGCAAGCCAGGTGACGTCCTTGACGCCGATCTCTTCGTTATAGTCGCCTACCAGGAAGCGGCTGCGACGCAGGATCGGGTAGGTTTGACGCAGCTTGATCACGCGGGTGACGAACTTGAGCAGCGCTTCGCCATCTTCGTCCAGATCCCAGTTGATCCAGCCAATCTCGCTGTCCTGGCAGTAGGCATTGTTGTTGCCGTGCTGAGTACGCGCGAATTCATCGCCCGCCACAATCATCGGCGTACCTTGTGCCAGCAGCAGGGTGGCGAACAAGTTGCGCATCTGACGCAGACGCAGGCTGTTGATTTCCGGATCTTCGGTCGGACCTTCAACGCCGTGGTTCCAGGACAGATTATTGTTGCTGCCGTCCTGGTTGTTTTCGTCGTTGGCTTCGTTGTGCTTGTCGTTGTACGACACCAGGTCATGCAGCGTAAAACCATCGTGCGCGGTGATGAAGTTCACGGACGCCTGCGGACGACGGCCGCGCTGGTTGAACATGTTGCCGGACGCGGTCATGCGCGCAGCGAAGTCAGCCAGTTGAGCTTCGTCGCCTTTCCAGAAGGCACGAACCGTGTCGCGGAACTTGTCGTTCCATTCCATCCAGCCTGGTGGGAAACCGCCCACCTGGTAGCCGCCCGGACCGCAGTCCCATGGCTCGGCGACCAGTTTGACCTGACGCAGCACCGGGTCCTGACGACAGGCGACCAGGAAGCTGTGGCGCTCGTCGAAACCGTCGTGGTAGCGGCCCAGAATGGTCGCCAGGTCGAAGCGGAAGCCGTCGACGTGCATTTCCGAAGCCCAGTAGCGCAGGGAGTCGGTGACCATTTGCAATACGCAAGGGTGGCTCAGGTCGAGGGTGTTGCCGGTGCCCGAGTCGTTGATGTAGTAGCGCTTGTCGTCCGGCATCAGGCGGTAGTACGAAGCGTTGTCGATACCGCGCATCGACAGGGTAGGGCCCAGCTCGTTACCTTCGGCGGTGTGGTTGTAGACCACATCGAGGATGACCTCGAGACCGGCGTGGTGCAGGTGCGCAACCATTTCCTTGAATTCGGCAATCTTGCCGCTCGCCAGGTAACGCGGGTCCGGGGCGAAGAACGCGATGCTGTTGTAGCCCCAATAGTTGGTCATGCCCTTCTGCAGCAAATGCTGGTCATTGACGAAGGCATGAATCGGCAGCAGCTCGACGGAGGTCACACCCAGCTTGCGAATGTGCTCGACGACCGGCGCTGATCCGAGACCGGCGAACGTGCCGCGCAGCTCTTCGGCCACCTCAGGGTGACGCATGGTGATGCCGCGTACGTGGGTTTCGTAGAAAATCGTCTTGTCCCAAGGCGTACCGACGCGCTGATCACGGCCCCAGGTGTAGGCCTCGTCGATCACCTTGCTTTTCGGTACGAAAGGGGCGCTGTCGCGTTCGTCGAAGCTCAGGTCGCCGTCAGGATGGCCAATGGTGTAACCGAACAGCGCTTCCGACCATTTCAGTTCGCCGACCAATTGCTTGGCGTACGGGTCGATCAGCAGCTTGTTATGGTTGAAACGATGACCATTCTTTGGATCGTACGGACCGTACACGCGATAGCCGTAGATCTGGCCCGGGTGAGCGTCCGGCAGGTAGCCATGGTAAATCTCGTCGGTGTATTCCGGAAGCTCGATGCGTTCCAGTTCGATTTCGCCAGTGGAGTCGAACAGGCAAAGCTCTACCTTGGTGGCGTTTGCCGAGAACAGGGCGAAGTTGACGCCCAGGCCATCCCAGCTTGCACCGAGAGGAAAGGGAAGTCCTTCACGAATGCGAGACGGGGTACTGCCAGGGTTGTCTAGCGGGGCTGAATTATCTTCTGCCGGTGTAGTGGACTTCGTATTCATGGTGACTTCCTGACGTCGAATGATTTTCTGAGCGGCCAAGGCCGCTACCGAAGCCGCTGGCTTCGATACTGACGATAATCTAAGGGGGTGTAGCAGGCCTCATCTCTGGTCAGAGCGAGACCTGCAATAGTTGACCGGTGCGCGGCCAGAAGAGTTTCAAGAATTCGACGGCTTGCGCGGCTTCTTCGGAGCAGGTTTGGCAGGCGCGTCGCTTGCAGCGGCTGCAGGGGGCTTGGCCTTGGGAGCAGGTTTGGCAGCCGCCTTGGGAGCAGGCTTGGGCTTGGCTTCGCCAGCAGGCTTTGGCGCAGGCGCCGATTTTGCGGCGGGCTTGGCCGCGCCCTTGGCAGGCGCCTTGGCGCTGTCTACCTCAGGCAGCTTGGGCTTGGTCGATTTGCGCACACTGGACTTGTTCGGCGCCAGCGCTTCGGCCTCGGCCAGCTTGCGCGCCATTTCCCAGTGACGCTCGTCGTGACCGGAAGGTTTACCCTCCGATTCCCAGATTTGGTAAGCAAAGTCGCGAATTCTTTTTTCGTCGGCACTCATCTTGAGACTCCCAGCTATTACATAGTTTGAATAAGCAGATTGACGGAAAATCTTTCAAGCGCTGCACTGAGCGGTACTTCCCGATCACTCGTCACGACAACGTCAGAAAAGAGTCCCTTCCAGTCAGAACCGGAGTCGGCAAACGGCAACATGATCCGTGTGTCGCCCCAATTGGCAGCATTAATCAATGGAGTTTGCGCAGTACCCAATAGTTCACTGCATGTGCGTGGTACTACAATGATAGCGCGCACTCCTTGCGTCTCCCGGGCAAAGGCCATCACCTGCTCGGCGTGGCTGCCCTTTATTTCCAGCGGTTGATAGCTGCCCTCGCTGAACAGTCCCGGATGTTCGGCACGCAGGTTCAAGACCTTCGCGATCAGCGCCTGCTTGATGCGCCCGTCCTTCCAGTCAGTCAGCAGCTCGGTAACGCTTGCGTCTTCGGCCAGAGCCTGTTTCCGTGCAGCGTAGTCAACCGGGCGGCGGTTGTCCGGGTCCACCAGGCTGAAATCCCAGAACTCGGTGCCCTGATACAAATCGGGAACACCGGGTACGCTCAAGCGTAGCAAGGTTTGCGCCAGACTGTTGAGCGCGCCGGCGGTGGCAATACGGTTGGCTGTCGCACTGAGGGATTGACGCAACGCCAGGGCTTCCGGTGCCAGCAGCAAACGCTCCAGAAATTCGCGGCAAGCGGTTTCGTAGGGCTGATTCGGTGCACTCCAGCTGCTTTGCAGCTTGGCTTCGCGCAGGGCTTTCTCCTGCCACTGGACCATGCGCTTCGCGTATTCCTGGTGAGCTTCTTCGCCCTCCAGGCTTAGCGGCCAGCTGCCCAGCAAGGCCTGATAAAGCATCAGCTCGTCGCCGGCACTGATCGTCGGCTCGTCACCCTTGAGCGGCATCGCCAGCTGTCTCCAGCGCTCTACCTGTTCGGCGTACCACGGGGCGCATTCACTCAGCACCGCAAGGCGTGTACGCGTATCTTCGCCACGCTTGTGATCGTGCGTTGCAGTGGTCAGCAAATTGTCTGGAAACTTCTCCAGACGTTGCAGGCAAACCTGATGGAAGTCTTCTACCGGCGCACTGAAGTGCTGCGGATGGAAACCCACATCGTTGCGCGAGAGCAGCACGGCAGAGCGGTAGAACGAGGTGTCTTCGACCGACTTCGCGGCAACCGGGGAGGTCAGCTGCTGGAAGCGTACACAGGCATTCTTGTAGGCCTTGCGCAGCGGGCCGCGTGGCAGTTTTCGCCACGGTTCGCCACCCAGCCAGCGTGCCAGGTAATCCAGCACCGGCCAGTCGCCTTCGTTCAGAGTGGCACGCGCGCCTTCCATGGCCTGCTGGAAATACTTGTCGTCTTGCGCAGAGCGGCCGCACACCGAGATGTACGTGCGATAAATCGGAAAATTGACGATCAGCGCGAGCAGGGCACGGCGAATCGCACCCAGGGTCAGGTCACGGCTCATCAGGTCGCTGCGTGCAACCTGCAGCAACGATTGAGCAACGTTCTCGAAATCGCCCGCCAGCGTGCCATGCAGGACCAAATCACGGGCCACCAGTACTTCCTGGTCGAAGTCAGCGGTACGTTCTGTCAGGCGGCTCCACAGCTCACCCAGAGGCTCTTCGCCCTTGGGGTCGTGTTGCAGCAGTGACACCTGATTCATGAACTCGTAACCGGTCGTGCCGTCAACGCTCCAGTCTTCACGCAGCGGCTCGTCGGGGCCGAGGATTTTCTCGACGAAGATCGGCAGATGATCAATCTGCGCGTGCTCGGGGCGCAGTTTGAGCAGACTTTTGACCCGACGATGCAGCTTGCGACCGTAGCCGCGCGGATCAGCCAAGCCATCGATGTGGTCGATACGCAGCCCGT
This sequence comes from Pseudomonas syringae KCTC 12500, assembly GCF_000507185.2. Taxonomy (NCBI): domain Bacteria; kingdom Pseudomonadati; phylum Pseudomonadota; class Gammaproteobacteria; order Pseudomonadales; family Pseudomonadaceae; genus Pseudomonas; species Pseudomonas syringae. The sequence continues at coordinate 5,982,748 of NZ_AYTM02000002.1, read as the reverse complement.
CGACCAGGCCATCGGCAATCAGCTGGAATATCTTGCCGTGGGTGGCTTCGAACACCTGTGGCCGCTCGACACGCAGGCCGCCCAGCTCGTTGATGTCGAAGAAACGCCGCCAGTTGATGTCATCGCCAGCTGTGCGCCAACTGGCCAGACGATAGTGCTGACGCTCCAGCAACTGGTGCAGGCGCTGAAAGCCTTGAGGCTTGCTCGAATCGAAATGCGCGAGGATCTGCTCGACACCCTTGAGCACCTGCGGGTCCTTGGCCAGCTCGGCTAACTCGGCCTTGGCCTGGCGTGCACGCTCATAGGCCTGCGGGAACTGCGCCAGGGCGGTGAAACGCTGGGCCATTTCCTTTAGTTGGGGGTGATCCACGGCCTGCAACAGCGAGTCGTAAGTCAGTGGGCAGATCGGAAAGTGATGCTGATAGTGCTCGATGTAGAACGCACCATGCTCTGCGTCGAAGCGCAGCGGGATTTCGCCGGCCTGCAATACCGTGCCGTAATCGCTGCTCAGGAACGGTAGCAACAGTTGGCCTTCCAGCAGTGGGTCCGGCGAATTCCACTGAATGTCGAAGAACTCTGCATACGGGCTGCGACGGCCCCATTCCAGCAGGTCCAGCCACCACGGGTTGTCGGCGCCGCCGACCGCCATGTGGTTGGACACGATATCGAGAATCAGGCCCATACCGTGCTCGCGCAAGGTCTCGACCAGGCGCAGCAGGGCAGGTTCGCCGCCCAGTTCCGGATTGATGACCGTCGGGTCGACCACGTCATAGCCGTGCATCGAGCCGGCACGGGCTTTGAGCAGCGGCGATGCGTAGATGTGGCTGATACCCAGGCTGGCGAAGTAGGGCACCAGTGGCACGGCGTCGTCGAGGGTGAAATCCTTATGGAATTGCAGGCGCTGGGTGGCGCGCAAAGGCTGTAATGGACGGGTCATTGATCACGCTCCGTAGCCTGCAGCCGGGATCGGGAAAGCAATTCCAGTCGTCGAGCAGCATTCGGGTTATCTAGCAGAGAGGCCGCATCGCCGGGAAGACGCCTGCGCCAGTTGGGGTGGCTGTCAATGGTGCCGGGCAGGTTGGCCTGTTCTTCGACACCCAGCGCGTCTTCTATCGGCAGCAATACCAATGGCGCACGTGTATGACCCAGGTAGCTGATGCTCGCGTCGATGATCTGGGCCGGATCTTCAGTATCGGAGGGCATACTGTCGATGTTCTGACTCAAGGCACGCCGCAGGCTTTCATATTCCCGCGTGCGCTCTTCGCGCCACTGCGATTCGTGCTGATCGTCAATATGACCGAGGCGCGCGTTCCACTCGATATCCAGCTCGCTGAGCCAGCCTGCCAGGGTCGGCAGGTCGTGGGTACTGGTGGTCGCCAATGCTTGATCCGACCAGTCGAGAATCGGCTTGAACTGACCATTGTTCTGTTCGAACAGCAGTACACGCATGCCAAGAATTGCCCTGGCACTGAGTTTTTCGCTCAGGCCTTCAGGCACCGTACCGAGGTCTTCACCCAGCACGATCGCCTTGTGCCGCCAGGATTCCAGACTCAGCAAGCGAAGCATGTCGTCCAGCGGGAAGTTCAGATACGCGCCTTCGCTGGGAGGCGCCCCTTGCGGGATGACCCATAGGCGCTGCAAGCCCATGACATGGTCGATACGCAACCCGCCAGCATGGGCGAAGTTGGCCCGCAGCATCTCGATGAACGCGCGAAAGCCATTACGTTTGAGGCCGTCCGGCGAAAACGCGGAAATCCCCCAGCTCTGGCCGGCACGGTTGAGAATGTCTGGGGGAGCGCCGACGGTCAGAGCCGACAGCAGCTCGTCCTGGCGGCTCCAGGCCTGGCTTCCTGCGCCATCGGCGCCCACTGCCAGGTCGGCGATCAGGCCGACGCGCATGCCGCTGCTGCGTGCTGCAACCTGTGCACGCTCCAGACCACGGGCTATCAGCCATTGGGCGAACGCATGAAAGCTGATTTGCTCGCTATGGCTTTTGGCAAATTCTGCGACGGCGTCGCCGCGAGGGTCCTTGAACTGCTCAGGCCATTCATGCCAATTGCTGCCGATGTTCAGCGTTTCTGACTCGGCACACAGTGCTTCGAAGCGGCAGTGATTTTCCAGCGCTTCGCCACCGCTGTGGCGGAAGCTGTTGAAGTCTTCGTGCAGCGGATGATCACCTGAACTGAAGCCTTCATAAAGCGCGTGCAGCGCTTTCCATTTGGCATTGGCCGCGGCTGGCCAGTCGATCAGCGTTTGTGTTTCAAGGCGCTTCATCTCGTCGCCGACACGCGCGTCTTCGATGGCCTGACGCCACGCACTTTCACCAAGAATCGCACCCGGTGACGCGTACAGGCTGTTGAGGAACAGCCTGCTGGAAGGTGAATAAGGACTGTAACGGTGAGGGTCGTTGGCGAACATGGCGTGGATCGGGCTGATGCCCAGCGCATCGGCCCCTCGCTCGCCAGCAGAGCGCAAGACTTTCTCCAGCGCCTCGGTGTCACCAAAACCGCCATCACCTTCACGCCGCAAGCTGTAAAGCTGGGCGGTCAGGCCCCAGCCGTGCGGCTTCGAGGTCTCGGTGGCCATTGCCATGCTGAAGCAGGTTTTCGGCGCGACCGCGATGGTCAGATGCTGTCCTGCGATTTCCAGCTGCTGGTAGCCCGGCGGAGCCAGCGCCGGAAGCTCTGCGTTCGAGGTCAGCCTGGCATCCAGTGAAGAGCCGTCCTCGAGGTGTAGCGTGAACGGCGTTTGTGGCGCGAACCACTGGGACAGGTCCAGATTGCTTTCCACATCGACCGTCAGCAGTGGCGGGGCGCTGGTGCCGTGACTGGCTTTTTGCAAGCGCAGCAGGCTGGCATCGATAGCCTCGCCGCTTTCAGCAGGATAGCCCAGCGCTTCCAGAACCTTGCGCAGTACATCCGGGCTGACGGTCTGCGGCCGAGCGTTGGCATCGACCCAATGCACCGACAATCCTGCCTCGGTCGCAAGCCTCTCCAATTGCTCATTGTTCATCCTGTTCCTCCAGAACATCACTTGCTTTCAGGCTGACAATGGCCGTGTAAGCATTGAGGATGCCGCGTGGGGAAAGTTCGGACGATTTCTCTGCGCTGGAGAATATCTCGCGGGCACCCGCTTGTGGCGGTGCGTCAACCGCATGCTCGCTGAGATTGAGGTCAATACGCAGCTCGCTGCCATCACCCAGTGTCCAGCGCGCACTGACCGCCTTGTCACCGAGAATATCGGTCTTCAGGAAGCGTGCGCCCTGCAGGCGCGGCATGATTTCCTGGTGGCGCAATGCCAACAACTGCGTATAGAACTCCAGCCAGCTGCGATGATCCAGGCCTATGTCGGTATCGAGATCGACCGCTGAAAACGCCGGGCGTGACGCTTCGAATGTCTTGATGTCGTTTGGATCAGGAATGTGCTCGCGCTTTTCCGGATCGGCGAACGCGGCGAAATCAGCGAACTCCTTGCGACGTCCTTCACGTACCGCATCGGCCAGCTCGCCGTGGTGGCTGGTGAAGAACAGAAACGGTTCGCTGGCCGCCCATTCATCGCCCATGAACATCAACGGGATCATCGGTGAAAGCAGCAGCAGCACAGTGGCGGCTTTCAATGCCGCAGGCGCGCAGAGCTGCGGCAGGCGTTCACCGAGTGCGCGGTTGCCGATCTGATCGTGGTTCTGCAGAAACAACACAAAAGCCGACGGCGACAGGTGTGCACTGGGCTCGCCTCGCGTATGCCCGTGACGCGTCGGTTCGCCTTGGTAGACAAACCCTTCGCTGAGCAGACGCGCAAGCTTTTGCGTGGGCTCTTTGGCGAAGTCTGAATAATAAGCGTCGGTTTCACCGGTCAACAGCACGTGGAGGGTGTTGTGCCCGTCGTCGTCCCATTGAGCATCGAAGCCCTTTTCCAGAAGACCGGCCTGGTTGAACTCGTTCTCAAGGTTCAGCCACACGTGGCGGCCTGGTTCAATGCGGCCACGAACCCGCTCTGCGAACTCGGGCAGGAAGGTCTCGTCGCGAATGGCGTGTACAGCGTCCATACGCAGTCCGTCGAAGCGATACTCGAGCAGCCACATCAGGGCGTTGTCAACGAAAAAGTCGCGCACCTGCGGGCGTCTGAAATCGATCGCATCGCCCCACGGGGTGTGCAGGTCTGTACGGAAAAATTCTTTGGCGTAGCTGCCCAGGTAGTTGCCATCCGGCCCGAAGTGGTTGTACACCACGTCCAGAATCACCATAAGGCCAAGACCGTGGGCGGTGTCGATCAGGTGCTTGAGCTGTTCCGGCGTGCCATAAGAAGACTGCGGAGCGTAGTGCAGAACGCCGTCATAGCCCCAGTTGCGATCACCGGGGAACTGCGCAAGCGGCATCAGTTCGATTGCGGTAACGCCCAGTTTGGCAAGTCGTGGCAGGTGCTTTTCCACGCCAGCGTAGCCACCCATGGCGCCCACGTGCAGTTCATAGATGACAGCTTCGTGCCAGGGACGCCCGTTCCATGCAGTGTTTTGCCATGAATAAGCGTCAGGGTCGACGACGAGGCTTTCAGAATGAACGTCATCGACCTGCGCGCGGGAGGCGGGGTCAGGAACGTCCAGCTCGTGGTCGATCCTGAAGCGGTAGCGAGTACCCTCCTTGCAGCGAGCCTCCAGGACGAACCAGCCGTCTGACTGAGGCAGCATGGCCAGTGACTGGCCATCCTGCAGTTCGACATTTACGAAGGAGGCATCCGGTGCCCAGAGGGCAAACCGGGTGTGTTCAGGGTCCAACAAAACGGCGCCGTGGCGCCAGTTATCGTCTGTACGCAGGGGCATCCATTCAATCCTTAACCTAGTAGTTGCTGGAAATACTCACGTTTTTCTTCAACAGATCGCGATAGAGATCTGCGTAGGGCTCTACCGCCTGATGCCAGTTGAAGGGAGCCGCCATGGCACGGCAGCGCATGGCGTTGAGCAGCTCCGGATGGGCGAAGACCTGGAGAGCGCGATTCAGGGCCTCGGTGTAACTTTCGACTGTCGATTCATTGAACAGAAAGCCAGTGACACCATCTTCGATCGTATCGGCCAAGCCACCTGTATTGCGTGCGACAGGCAGCGAGCCGAAGCGTTGCGCATACATCTGGCTCAGCCCGCATGGCTCATAGCGGGACGGCATCAGCAGGAAATCGCTGCCGGCGAACATGCGTCGTGCGTCGGTTTCGTTGAAGCCAATGCGCACGCCAACACGCCCGGGGAAGCGTGCAGCCAGCTCGCGCATGGCATCTTCTTCTTCGGGTTCACCGCGGCCGATGATTGCGATCTGCCCGCCATTATTGACGATGTGTTCGGCAACGCCGATCGTCAGGTCCAGGCCTTTCTGGTACACGAGACGTGACACCACGGCGAACAGCGGCCCGGTAGAGGCATCCAGCTCGAACAGTTCACGTACGTAGTCAGCGTTGATTTCCTTGCGCGTCCATTCGTTGGGCGCAAAGTGGCAGATCAGATGTTCGTCGGTGGCGGCATCCCAGCTTTCGTCGATACCGTTGGGAATGCCGCTAAGCTGGCCCTTGTTGGCCTTGCTTTGCAGAAAGCCCTCAAGGCCGCAGCCGAACTCCGGGGTGGTGATTTCCCGCGCGTAGGTGGCGCTCACGGTGGTGATGTGGCTGGCGAAGGCCATGCCTGCCTTGATGAACGACAGCTGACCGTAAAACTCCATGCCTTCAGGGGTGATGGCGGAGTCCGGGATGCCCAGCTCACGGCTCGAGGCAGTGCTTACGGTGCCTTGATAGGCGAGGTTGTGAACAGTGAAGATACTTGGCGTGGACTGCCCGCGCCAGCGCATGTAAGCAGGCGCCAGGCCGGCGGGCCAGTCGTGGGCATGAACCAGCTCGGGGCACCACTGGCTCTTGACTTCGCCAGCCGCGAACTCGGCAGCTGCCAGGCCCAGACGGGCGAAGCGAATATGGTTATCGGACCAGTCGCGGCCAGTGCTGTCGGCGTAAGGGGTGCCTTCGCGCTCGTAAAGCTCCGGGCAGATCAGTACGTAGATCACCAGACCGTCTTTCATGTCCATACGACCGACCTTGCAAGGCGGCAGCGCTGCATGCCCGCCCAACTGGCTGATGATATGGATAGGATTACCGCTGTTGATGACCTGCGGATAACCTGGAATCAGTACGCGAACGTCGTGCAGGTGGCGCATGGCTCGCGGCAGTGCGGCAGACACATCGCCCAGCCCACCGGTTTTCACCAGATCGGCCAGTTCGGAGGTCACGAACAACACTTTGCGTCTGTTGACCTGGGACATGGTCGGCTGAGGCTGAACAGTCGACGTTGGCATTTGCAACACAGGAACGCTCTTGTTAGAGAACACCGGCAGATGAGTCAGCTCGCCGACAGGCTGGTTAAAACTCTCTCCCTTCTGGGTTTTCACAGCGGCGCTAATCATCAATTTTTCCCCTTAAAACAGTCTTGGTGCATCACTTGATTTTTATTGGCCATTTCCTATGGCCGGGTACACATACGTGCACTACGCAAGATCGATACCCGTTTTGACCATGCATAGTGACAAAGCGGTGTGATGTCGCCATTACCGGATGTCAGCCAATAGCATAGATGCTCTAATCACCTGACCCGGCGGTTTTGGAGAAGTTTCGACTTTTTTATTTGCGAATGTCTGGCACAGGCTTCGACGCCCCGCATGATGGCAGGCTGCAGGTGGCAGCCGGGTTGTCGCTGCGCTTTTTCAAGGCTTTTTTCTGCGTCCGGAGAGCCCGTTACCGGTCGTCGGATCGTTGGACAATCCCGTCCAGGCACTTGGTTTTCATCACTTATACCGTCGGGGTCCGGCTGTGATGAGCAGCAATGGTGCGCAACGCCTTTTCCGGGGGCGTGTATTGGTCAGTCTGCGGGCGCGACGAGAAAATCCTTACATCTACGTTGGAACATTTTGGCGCAGGGCAGGATAGAATCGGGCCACAAGCCCCGGCCTTGACACTGGCCTGAGGCATCACCCTTTGACTGATTTCACTGAATCACTCTGATTGAATTGACGAGGATGGAAATGGAAGCCCCCGAGGTACTGGTACTGCAAGCGAGCTATACAAATCCTGTGCACGCGGATGCGATCGGGTTCGTTTTGAATGAATATGCGATGGATGCCATGGGGACCGGGCGGCCTCTGTCGAGCGACACCCGTCGCCAGTTGGCAATCGAACTCGCAAAGCGTCCCTATGCGTTCAGCGTGCTGGCATTCATATCGGGTGAACCGGTGGGGTTGGTCAATTGCTTCGAAGGGTTTTCAACCTTTGCCTGTCGTCCGTTGGTCAATATTCATGACGTCGCGGTGCTCTCACAATATCGTGGCCTCGGTATCAGTCAGAAAATGTTGCTCAAGGTCGAAGAAATTGCACGCCAGCGTGGCTGCTGCAAGCTGACGCTTGAAGTTCTGGAAGGCAACGAGGTTGCGCAAGGGGCTTACAGAAAGCTCGGTTTCGACAATTATCAATTGAGCCCTGAAATGGGGCGTGCCATGTTCTGGCAGAAAGCGCTGTAGAGAGCTTATTCGCCAAGGGTCTTTTTTGATCGTTCAGTTGCAGACCGGGCGGCTCGGAAGATCAAGCAGGCTGCGGGGATCAACAGGGGGGCAGGTCAGGTGGGCAAGCCAGATGATCGGGCTTGCCCTGAGGCGTTTTGAAGAATGATACAGTTGCGGTCAGGCCTGAAGCATCTTGCCAGGGGCGGATAACTGCGATTGCTGCAGCATCGAGCTCAAATGAGCCACTTTTTTCTGCAACTGCTCGCGCTCTTCTTTTAATGTGCGCAGTTCGTCACGACGGATAGTGACATACAGGGTTTGTGGTGCAATTGCTGGTAGTACAGTGCCCATTGCTCACCTCGCAAATGGCGGATTCAACCTCAGAGAGGTCCATGGCAATGACTTTCAATCCCTGAGCGCCGCTGCTTACCCTCTCTATCGGCACCGATTTTGATTACTTTTGCATGATTTTGGAACTTTTTTATTTTTAATTGTCGCGAATGTCTCTTAATCGCGACAAAATGCACCACAGGAGGGCGCTCGCGTCTTCATCTTCTCGCAAGGGAACCGACGTTCCGCCTCGCTTGACTAAACAGCATGCTCGCAATCTGTCGATGCGCTGGACGGCAAGCGACGCACCTTTTTACGATTTAAGGAGCACCTTCATGCAACTTGGGATTATTGGACTGGGCCGCATGGGCGGCAACATCGCACGCCGTCTGATGCTGAATGGTCATACGACTGTGGTGTACGACCGTGATGAAGCATCGCGCAACGCCCTGGCCAATGACGGTTCGACTGCGGTCGCAGATCTGAAGGAACTGGTCAGCACGCTCGCCAAGCCCCGTGCTGTCTGGGTAATGCTCCCGGCCGGTGCGCCGACCGAAGACACCATCCAGACCCTCAGCGAGTTGCTTGACGCCGATGACGTGATCATCGACGGCGGTAATACGTTCTACAAGGACGATATCCGTCGCGCTCAGGAACTGACCGAGAAGGGCCTGCATTATGTCGATGTCGGCACGTCAGGCGGCGTCTGGGGCCTCGAGCGCGGCTACTGCATGATGATCGGAGGCGAGGCCGCCGTTGTCGAGCGCCTCGATCCGCTGTTCGCGACACTGGCTCCGGGCCTTGGCTCGATCGAGCGCACCCGTGACCGCACCTCGACCGATGATCGCGCCGAACGTGGCTATATCCACTCCGGCCCTGCGGGCTCCGGGCATTTCGTGAAGATGATCCATAACGGTATCGAATACGGAATGATGCAGGCCTTCGCCGAGGGCTTTGATCTTCTCAAGCAGAAAAACTCCGAACTCCTGCCGCCTGAACAGCGTTTCGACCTGAACACGGCTGACATTGCCGAAGTCTGGCGTCGTGGCAGTGTGGTGTCTTCCTGGCTGCTGGACCTGACCGCCGATGCCCTGGCCACCGACCCTCACCTGGATGCGTTCTCCGGTTCGGTTGCCGACAGCGGCGAAGGTCGCTGGACCATCGAAGCGGCCATTGAGCAGGCGGTTCCGGTTCCTGTGCTGTCCAGTGCTCTGTTTGCGCGATTCCGTTCCCGCCAGACAAGCTCGTACGCAGACAAGATGCTGTCCGCCATGCGCTTTGGATTTGGTGGCCACAAGGAACCCAAGTAATGGGCCTGTCGCGTGGCAGTGCCGAGCAAAAAACCGAGGTAGCCCCACCCACGACCCTGTTTCTGTTCGGTGCCCATGGAGACCTGGTCAAGCGCCTGTTGATGCCGGCGCTTTACAACCTGTCACGCGACGGTCTGGTGGATGAAGGGTTGCATATCGTCGGCGTCGATCACAATGCGATCAGCGATGCCGACTTTGCGAAAAAGCTCGAGAACTTCATTCGTGATGAGGCCGCCGGCAAGGTTGCTGGCGGCGGCAAGGATCCGCTCGATCCTGCGCTGTGGGGCAAGCTGGCCGAGCGCATCAGCTATGTGCAGGGCGACTTCCTCGACGATTCCACCTATCAGGACATCGCCAGCAAGATCGAGAGCACTGGTACCGCGAACGCGGTGTTCTATCTGGCCACCGCACCGCGATTTTTCAGTGAGGTTGCCCAGCGGCTGGGCTCGTCAGGTTTGCTGCAGGAAACCGAAAAAGGCTTCCGTCGCGTCGTGATCGAAAAGCCGTTCGGCTCCGATCTGGCCAGTGCGGTTGAGCTCAATGGGTGCCTTCTCAAGGTCATGAGCGAGAAGCAGATTTACCGGATCGACCATTACCTGGGCAAGGAGACGGTGCAGAACATTCTGGTCAGCCGTTTCTCCAATGGCCTGTTCGAGTCGTTCTGGAACAATCACTACATCGATCACGTACAGATCACGGCTGCGGAAACCGTAGGCGTGGAAACCCGTGGAAGCTTTTACGAGCATACCGGTGCCTTGCGCGACATGGTCCCCAACCACCTGTTCCAGCTGCTGGCAATGGTGGCGATGGAGCCGCCTGCCGCTTTCGGTGCCGATGCCGTTCGCGGTGAAAAGGCCAAGGTGGTCGGCGCGATCCGGCCGTGGAGCCAGGAGGAAGCCCTGGCCAATTCGGTGCGTGGTCAGTACGCCAAGGGCGTGATGGGCGACAAGGAGGTCGTCGGTTATCGCCAGGAAGATCGCGTGGAGCCGGACAGCAGCACCGAAACTTACGTTGCGCTCAAGGTCATGGTCGACAACTGGCGCTGGGTGGGTGTGCCTTTCTATCTGCGTACCGGCAAGCGCATGAGCGCTCGCAGCACGGAAATCGCCATCTGCTTCAAGCCTGCTCCTTATGCGCAGTTCCGCGATACCGAGGTCGACCGGCTCAAGCCCAACTACCTGCGGATCCAGATCCAGCCCAACGAAGGCATGTGGTTCGACCTGTTTGCCAAGCGTCCGGGCCCGGAATTGAAAATGGAGGATATTGCGCTGGGCTTCGCCTACAAGGACTTCTTCGAGATGCAGCCCTCCACAGGGTACGAAACCCTCATTTATGACTGCCTGACCGGTGATCAGACGCTCTTTCAGCGTGCCGACAACATCGAGAACGGCTGGCGTGCAGTGCAGCCGTTCCTCGATGCCTGGGCCGCACAGCCGCAAGTGCAGCTTTACGAAGCTGGCAAGGATGGCCCGCAAGCGGGTGAAGAGTTGCTGAGTCGTGATGGTCGGGAATGGAGAGAATTGAATGTCTGAACTGCCTGTACAGTTCCTGTTGTCTGACATCGACGGCACGTTACTGCGCCGTGATCACAGCCTTAGCCAAGCCAATATCGACGCCATCAAGCGCCTGCGTATTGCCGGCGTTCACTTTACGCTGGCCAGCAGTCGGCCGCCGAGGGCCATGCGTCAGGTGATCGAGGCGCTGGATGTCGACCTGCCCACCGTGGCATTCAATGGCGGCACCATCACCCATCCCGATGGCAGCCTGCTGGTGGCTCATCGCATTGACCCGCGCGCCGTTCGCATCTGTCTGGATCTGTTTGCCGGGCAGAACGTTGCCATCTGGGTCTTCGCCGATGATCAGTGGCTGCTGATCGATCCCGACGCCGCTTACGTCGATCATGAGCTTGATGCACTGGGCTATGACTATGTTCAGGTCGAGAGTTTCGAGCCGTATCTGGATCGCGTCGACAAGATCGTCGCGGCCAGCGGTGATTTCGAGTTGCTCAAGACCCTTGAGGCGCGCCTCAACCCGCAGATCAAAGGGCTTGCGCTGGCGGCCCGTTCGCAAAAATACTATCTGGATGTGACTGCGCTGGAGGCCAACAAGGGTTCCGCTCTGGTCGCGCTGGCGGACTATCTGGGCGTCGACCTGTCGCGTACGGCGGCCATAGGCGACGGCGGTAACGACGTGGCAATGTTCCACAAGGCCGGCTTGTCGATCGCCATGGGGCAGGGCGAGCAGACAGTCAAGGGACAGGCTGATCATGTTACTGATAGCAATGAGCAGGACGGAGTGGCCAACGCCATCGAGCGTTACATCCTGAACGTCTGATCGAGCTGCATACCCACGTTAACGAATCATCATGACGGGCATTTCTGAATGGCTGCACTGATCGAAGACTACGCATTGCTGGGCAACTGCGAGACGGCGGCGCTGGTCGCCCGTGATGGTTCGCTGGACTGGTTGTGTTTCCCCCGCTTCGACTCGACGGCCTGTTTCGCCGCACTGCTGGGCGGTGATGAGCATGGCCGCTGGAAGATCGCGCCAACCGCCGAGGTTACCGCTGTCGAGCGCCGTTATCGCGACGGCACCCTGATTCTCGAAACGGTTTTCGAAACCCGTGACGGCCGCGCGATGCTGATCGATTTCATGCCCATGAAGACCTCCGGCCACGTGGTGCGCATGGTGGTCGGGCTATCCGGTCGGGTCGAGTTCGCTGTGGACCTCGCCATCCGTTTCGATTACGGCAGCAGCGTCCCTTGGGTCGAGCGAAAGGATGCTCATACACTGACGGCAGTCGCCGGGCCGGAAATGCTGGTTTTGCGCAGCCCTGTGGCCCTGCACCCACAGGATCATCACACCGCCAGCCTTTTTCACGTGGATGAAGGCGAGCGCAAGGTCTTCACACTGGCCTATCAGGCATCCTTTGCACCCTTGCTCGATCAGATCGATGCCGATCGGGCCTTGGAGATCACCGCAGCCTATTGGCGCGAGTTTTCTGATCGCTGCCCTGACGTCGGGCCGTGGACGGCGCAGGTAAAGCGCTCGCTGATTACGCTCAAAGCCATGACTTATGCGCCCACCGGTGGCATCGTTGCCGCCGTGACCACCTCATTGCCCGAGCAGTTGGGCGGCGAGCGCAATTGGGATTATCGCTATTGCTGGTTGCGTGACGCCACCATGACCCTTCTGGCATTCATGAATCTGGGTTACTTCGAGGAAGCCCAGGCCTGGCGGGACTGGCTGTTGCGCTCGGTTGCCGGTAATCCGGAGCAGATCCAGATCATGTACGGCGTAGGCGGCGAGCGACGTTTGCAGGAGTACGAGCTGCCCTGGCTGAGTGGCTATGAGAACTCGCTGCCGGTGCGTGTAGGCAACGGTGCGGCAACGCAGGTTCAGCTGGACGTCTACGGCGAAGTGGCCGATGCGATGATTCAGGCACTGCGCGGCGGTATGACGCAGCATCCGCGCAGTCTGGCGATTTCCAAGGTGGTCATGCCTTATCTGGAGAAGATCTGGCACCTGCCGGATGCGGGCATCTGGGAGATACGCTCCGAGCCGCGCCACTTTACGCATTCGAAAGTCATGGCCTGGGTGGCCTTTGACCGTAACGCCACGCAGATTGCCCAGGCTGCCGAGAGCGATGAGGATCGTGCGCTGGCAGTGCATTATCGGAAGGTGGCGGACGAGATCCATGTCGATGTCTGTCGCCACGGTTTCGATGCCGAGCTTGGCAGCTTCGTGCAGACTTATGGCTCGACAGAGGTGGACGCCAGCCTGCTGCAGATTGTGCTGACCGGTTTTCTTGCGCCGGAAGATCCGCGTGTTATCGGTACTGTCGCGCAGATCGAGCGCACGCTGATGCAGGATGGTCTGCTGCTGCGCTACGACAACGAGCGCAGTGTCGATGGCGTCGCCGGCCGTGAAGGTACGTTTCTGGTCTGTTCGTTCTGGCTGGCCGATGCCTATGTCTTGCTGGGCCGGGCTGATGATGCCGCGCGCCTGTTCGAACGGTTGGTGGGTCTGTGCAACGACGTTGGCCTGCTGGCCGAGCAGTACGATCCGAAGGGCGGGCGCATGCTGGGCAATTTCCCTCAGGCGTTCAGCCACATCGGCATCATCAATACGGCACTCAACCTGCACCGGGCGGTATGTCCGGCGCTGGCCAGGACTTCCGGCGCGCTTGAAGAGGCCTGATCAGCTGTCGCGGCCAGCCTTGCGAAAGGTCAGGTTGATTCGTTGCTCACCCAGTTGCGGATGCTCGGCCTGCTTGATTGGCAAAATGCCGTGGAAGCGCAACCTGTCCTCGTCACCCCAAACCACAACGTCCCCATGAAACAGGGAGATGCGTTGGGTCTTGTCGCTGCGCAGCAGGCCTCCGAACTGGAAGATGGCCGGTATGCCCAGTGACACCGACACCACTGGCCAGCGATGGTCGTGTTCGTTTCGGTCCTGATGCAGGGACATCCTGGCGCCCGGAATATAGCGATTGATCAGGCAGGCGTCAGGGACGAACCCGGCATAGCCTGCTACCAGTGCGGCATCCTGCGCCAGCTGCATGAAGACGTCCGGCATCGCCGGCCAGGCCTGTCCTGTTTGTGGGTCGGTTGCGCTGTATCGGTAACCGTGACGGTCGGTTATCCAGCCCAGTTGTCCGCAACTGCTCAGCGCTGCCGACATGCTCAGACCGCTGGGGGTCTGCATGTGCCGGAACGGGGAGAGTCCCAGTGTTTCCTCAAGGGCGGACAGCAGCTGCGGCATGGCGCTCAGCGCAAAGCCTCTGAACAGCCATGACCCAGGCCCGATCCGCTCATCGCTTCGAGGCTGGGCCGTCTGGTCCGCGAACAGGTCCAGAGTGGCGGGAGTGTCACCTTTGCGTTGCATGATCGGATCGAGCTCCGGTGAGTATCAGAGAGCCTTGCTGACCTTGACGTCGGTAATAAGGTCGTCGCTCTGGCCGTGCATTTTTTTCAAGGCGGCCTCGGCTTCCTCGGTGGATGCCGATTGCAATTGGGCGAATTCAAAGCGGCGTTCGCCATTGAGCTTGTAGCTGACAGCGAATTTGGTCGTGCGCGGGACTGGATTGTTCACGGTGACTCCTTGCATCATCCCAGGCGAGTGGTCGAGCGCCGGACGATCTTGATCTTGTGAGTGAAGGGCAGTTTGCGTCCGGCGTTGGTATCTGCCTTGCGGCCTGCGGTATCGATGGTGATGTTCCAGAAACCGGTACTTGGTGCGGCGATCTTGGCCGGAAATCTGTCAAACGCGCCGCCATGATAGGTGTGCCGACCACCATTTTTGAAGCTGCGAAAATTCGCATCGTTCATCAGGCGAATATTGCAGGTCTGAGAGCACTCGATGACGACAAGGTCGTCCTCGTTGAGATGCTCACGCTGGTGTACGAATTTCATGACGGGCTCCGAAATGGGGGTTTTTCTGAAAAATCAAAACGATAGCATGCGACGCCCGCAATTTGACGTCGATGAGCATTAATTTGCCGTGTTTCCGGGAAAAAATGCCTCAGCCGGGATTTAATTGCCCTAGGGCTTGTCGTAGGACCTTTATTTGGAGGCTTTGTATGAAACTGGCTGCTGTAGTAGTCCTGGCTCTGGCAATGACTGGCTGTGCCACAGTAAATGACATTGAGCATACACCCCCCACCATGAACGTGATGTCGGGCAAGAATCCTCAGGAATACGCTGATTGCTTCGCTGGCAAGATCAGCAGCAGTCGCAAGCCGCCTTTGATCGAGCCTCGCCATGACGGCCTGCGTGTCATCGTCGCGCAGAAACTCAGCAAGGCACCTGCGGCATTGGTCGATATCGAGAGCCGCTCGGGCGGTAGCACGATCAAGGTCTACGAGCGACTTTCCAACGTGCCTATCCGTTTCAGGGATGTGCAGAACGCTGCCGAAGCGTGCATTTCAGGCTAATCGGTCAGGCTCGGCCAGCTGGCCCTGCCCGCGGTGGGCAGGGCGGCAGACCTGATTATTTGCAGACCACCAGCACGCTGCGACTTTTGTAGTTGCCAACGTCCACGCCCAGCGTCTTGTCGCTTTCGGCAGGCTGCGGGGTGCCATCTGTGCCGACAATTTCATAGCCTGTGCCTGCACAGGACGCATCCGCCTTTTCGTAGCAGCTTGCCCAGGACATCGCCTCGCCGGAGCAGTCGATGCTCAAGCCCTGCTTGCCGTTTTTCAGGTAAGTGTTGGAGGCGGTTGCGCAGCCGGTAAGGCCCAGCACAGCAATAATGGACAAAATTCTGATCATGTTTTTCGCTTCGAGATAAGGCCAGTGAATTAACAAATGCGAGCGTTGGACTGGTAACAGGTGCCATCGTTCCGCCATGTTTTGCATCATAAACTGCCGGCTTCTCGTTTGTCGCGGCCTGGCCATTCCCGAACCCTGATGTAAAGGCTGCAGCCGTCGGCAAAGGCCATTCCAGGCGGGCTGCGCTGGGTCTAACGGTAGTTTGAGGGTGTACTGCGCGGCATTTGTGTACAGGCAATATCCAGAAACTGCGGAACTATCTGTACGAGTATTCCTCTATGATGGCATCGGACGGCCAAAGGCAGCATTGTAAGGTGACTGCCCCATCATTAGACTGCGCCGTTAACACCAACAGCCCTTACCAAGGACTTTTATGATCAAGAAATGCTTGTTCCCAGCAGCCGGTTACGGCACTCGCTTCCTGCCAGCGACCAAGGCCATGCCCAAGGAAATGCTGCCGGTGGTCAACAAGCCACTGATCCAATACGGTGTTGAAGAAGCACTCGCGGCTGGCTTGACTGAAATTTCCATCGTGACCGGCCGCGGCAAGCGCTCGCTCGAAGATCACTTTGACATCAGCTACGAGCTGGAGCACCAGATCAAGGGCACCGACAAAGAGAAATACCTGGTCGGCATCCGCAAGCTGATCGATGAGTGCAGCTTTTCCTACACCCGTCAGACCGAAATGAAAGGCTTGGGTCACGCCATTCTCAGCGGTCGCCCGCTGATCGGCAACGAAGCGTTCGCCGTGGTTCTGGCGGATGACTTGTGCGTCAACCTCGAAGGCGACGGCGTGCTGGCGCAGATGGTCAAGCTGCATAAGCACTACGGCTGCTCGATCATCGCCATTCAGGAAGTTGATCCGTCGGAAACCAACAAGTATGGCGTGATCGCGGGTGAAGAGATCAAGGCTGGTCTGTTCCGCGTGACCGACATGGTTGAAAAACCAAAGCCTGAAGATGCACCGTCGAACCTGGCGATTATCGGCCGCTACATTCTGACACCGGACATTTTCGAGAAAATCGAACAGACCGAGCCAGGCAAGGGTGGTGAGATCCAGATTACCGACGCCCTGATGAAGCAGGCTGCAGAAGGTAACGTGCTTGCCTATAAATTCAATGGCACGCGTTTCGACTGCGGCGGCGCTGAAGGCTATATTGAGGCGACCAACTTCTGCTTCGAGCATTTCTACAAAAAAGGTAAAGCGCATTGATTTCTGATTGATGCCGCTTGGGACAAAGCCACCTTCGGGTGGCTTTGTCATTTCTGACTGGCCGCCAAGCGGCTATGCTGTGCCTCTGTCTAGGAGATATCGATGACCTTTGATTTTGATCTGTTTGTAATTGGCGCCGGCTCGGGCGGCGTCAGGGCGGCGCGTTTTGCTGCTGGTTTCGGCGCGAAGGTCGCTGTGGCCGAAAGCCGCTATTTGGGTGGAACCTGCGTCAATGTCGGGTGCGTACCCAAGAAGCTGTTGGTATACGGGGCGCATTTTTCCGAGGATTTCGACCACGCCAAAGGATTTGGCTGGTCATTGGGCGAGGCCAGTTTTGACTGGTCCACGCTGATTGCCAACAAGGACAGTGAGATCACCCGCCTCAACGGCATCTATCGTAAATTGCTGGTCGACAGCGGCGTTACTCTGCTTGAAGGCCACGCAAAGATCGTCGGGCCGCAGCAGGTCGAAATCAACGGTCAGACCTACAGCGTCGAGCGCATTCTGATCGCCACCGGTGGCTGGCCGCAGGTGCCTGATGTGCCAGGACGCGAGCATGCCATTACGTCCAACGAGGCGTTTTACCTCAAGACGCTGCCAAAGCGCGTAGTGGTTGTGGGCGGTGGCTATATTGCCGTGGAGTTCGCTTCGATCTTCAATGGCCTAGGCGCCGATACCACGCTGGTCTACCGCCGCGAACTGTTTCTGCGTGGTTTTGATGGCAGTGTTCGTACCCATCTCCACGAAGAGCTGCTCAAGCGCGACATGACGATTCGCTTCAACAGCGATATCGAGCGCATCGATAAGCAGGCCGACGGCAGTTTGCTGTTGTCCATGAAAGGCGGCGGTACACTCGAGACCGATTGCGTGTTCTACGCGACGGGGCGTCGGCCGATGCTCGACAATCTTGGTCTGGACAGTGTCGACGTCAAGCTGGATGAGCACGGTTACATCAAAGTCGATGAGCATTACCAGAGCAGCGAGCCTTCCATCCTGGCCATCGGCGATGTCATTGGGGGGGTGCAACTGACCCCTGTCGCGCTGGCTGAAGGCATGGCGGTCGCGCGTCGACTTTTCAAGCCCGAGCAGTATCGCCCGGTAGACTACAATCACATCCCGACGGCAGTTTTCAGTCTGCCTAACATTGGTACGGTCGGCCTGACCGAAGAAGATGCAATCAAGGCCGGTCACGATGTACAGATTTTCGAAAGCCGTTTCAGGCCGATGAAGCTGACCCTGACCGATGATCAGGAGCGCACATTGATGAAGCTGGTCGTCGATGCTAAAACCGACCGCGTGCTGGGCTGCCATATGGTGGGGCCGGATGCTGGCGAAATCGTCCAGAGCCTGGCCATTGCCATCAAGGCTGGCGCGACCAAGCAGGTATTTGACGATACTATTGGGGTGCACCCGACTGCGGCAGAAGAGTTCGTCACCATGCGTACGCCTGTCAAACGTTAAGTCGCGCAGCACCCGGAGTTCAGGAAGAGCTCCGGGGTAAAGGCTTGAAGAGGATGGATCCCGACGTGAATAGAGAGCAACCACCGGCCAGAATGCCATTGCATTCGGCTGAGCAGGACCGCGAAGTCGCGCAGTACATCGATGCCTTGCGTGAAAGCGAGCGTCAGTTCAGGACATTGGCTGACAACATGAGTCAACTGGCCTGGACTGCCAGCCCCCGAGGGCAGGTCCACTGGTACAACGAGCGTTGGTATGCGTACACCGGCGCCTCGCTCGAGGCCATGACTGCCTTGGGTTGGCGCTCGGTTCTGCATCCCGAACATCGCGAGCGCGTGATGGCGCGTTTGCAATACTGCTTTTCCACCGGCTCGATCTGGGAAGATACCTTCCCGATACGTGGCAAGGACGGCGCATTCAACTGGTTCCTGTCACGCGCGCTACCCCTGCGCGATGCACGGGGCCACATCACTCACTGGCTGGGTACTCACACCGATATCACCGCCCAGGTCAATGCAGAAGAAGCGTTACGCGAACTCAACGAGAGTCTTGAGTTGCGCGTTGCCGAGCGCACGCGCGAGCTGAAAGCCACCAATGAGTTGTTGCAGGCCGAAATTGCCGAGCGAGCGATGGCTGAAGAGGTCTTGCGTCACGCGCAAAAAATGGATGCGATTGGTCAGTTGACCGGGGGCATCGCCCATGACTTCAACAATGTACTTTCCGGCGTGATTGGCGCACTGGACATGATCAGGCTGCGTGTGGAAGCCGGGCGGATCGGTGAGGTCGAGCGCTACCTGGATGCCGCAGCAAGCTCGGCAAATCGGGCTGCTGCACTGACCCGCAGGCTGCTGACATTTGCCCGCCGGCAGTCGCTCAATGTCACCGTGGTGGATGTCAATTGCATGGTCCGCTCGATGGAAGAGTTGTTGCGAGGTACGGTCGGCGCTCATGCGCATCTGCAGATCGAACTGGAGGAGGGGCTGAGTGCGATACGCACTGATGAGCATCAACTGGAAAATGCCCTGTTGAATCTGGTCATCAACGCTCGCGACGCTGTGTCTGTCGGAGGGAAGCTGTGCGTGCGCAGTCGCTCGCTAACGCTTGCGACGCAAAAAGATGGTCTGCTGCCTGGCGACTATGTACTGCTGAGTGTCGAAGATAACGGCTGCGGCATTGCTCAGGATGTCATCGATCAGGTGTTCGATCCGTTTTTCACCACCAAGCCGGTAGGTCAGGGGACCGGGCTGGGTTTGTCGATGGTCTATGGCTTTACCCGGCAGACTGGTGGGCACGTGCATATAGACAGCACTGAGGGTCAGGGGACGCGGGTTGATTTGCATCTGCCGTGCGGCGAGGTCGCGCTTGCCTGAATCGTCTGGTCATGTCTGGTCTGATGGCTTCTTCTTGGCGGCTTTGGGTTTGTCCGGCTGATCGAGCCTGATCTGCAGGTTTTCCAGTGCCGCTTCCTTCTTGGTCAGCAACAGTTCCAGCATGCGGCTCTGTTGCTGCGCATCGGTCATGCCTTGTTTGAGCGCGGCGTTTTCGTCCTGCGCGCTGCGTAACCTTTCTTCCAGTAGTGCGCATTGGGTGTGGGCGTGCTGCTGTTGTTCTGCGAAGGCGACATTCTGCGTGTTGGCTTGCTTCAACTGGTCGGTTTGGCTGTGCAGTTCGCGCAGGGTGGTGCGATTTTCAGCCAGCAGTCTTTCGTTGTCTCGATTGAGCTGTGTGATGTTTTCCTGGTGCATGGCCATGCCTTGCTGCGCCTGTCGCAGTTCCATTTGCAACTGCTGAACCTGGCTTTCGTGGCGTCGTTGCTCATGTTCGCGTTGTTCTCTGATCGAGTTGCGATAGTGCTCCAGCGCCTCGCGGGCATGCTGGTGCTTTTCTTCCAGAGAGTGGATCTGCCCGTCCTTGTCGTGCAGACGGGCCTCCAGATCCTGATTGGCCTGAAGCAACCGGGCGTGTTCTGTCTGCACATCCTGCAGTGTGCCTTGCGTGTGGCGCAGGGCGGCAGCTTGTTGTTCCAGTGTCTCTTCGCGCTGCTGTGCGTGTTTTTCCAGTTGGCTGATCTGCTCCTGAGTCGCCGCAAGTCGCCGCTGGAGGATGTCGCGCTCGGCCTGATGCTGATCGTGCGCCTGATCAATACGTTCCTGTGCCTGCTCCTGAAGCCTCTGGGCGAGATGAGCCACCAGATCGCTCAACTCCTCGTTGATATCCGGTGCCGGGGCTTGCGTGGATTCGAGCTCCTTCAGATAGCGGTGAATGGTGGTTTTCGATCCCGTATTACCCATTTCGATACGTACCGCATCGATGCTGGGGTTTTCGCCTCTGGACAGCAGGGATGCCCTTGCTTTCTGTACTAAAGCCTTGTTTACACCGCCGCGGGCCATGCTGTCTCCTACGATTTCGTACTGTGGTATGTACTCTGTAATTACATACTATACGTTTTGAAATAATTAGCTATTTTTTGAATTAATTAACAAGGGATATTGGCGTATTATCCCGCGTCAGGCGCTGTCAGCTACCTTTACGGCACCTTTACCGGTACACCCAGCAGGTTTTAGCCATGAACGACGTTGATCGCTATATCGAGGCGGCGACCCGCGACAACACGCGCCGCAGCTATCGGGCTGCAATCGAGCATTTCGAGGTGACATGGGGCGGGTTTCTGCCGGCGACCAGCGAAAGCGTGGCGCGCTACCTGGCGAGCCATGCAGGGACGCTGTCGGTGAATACCCTGAAGTTGCGCTTGTCAGCGCTGGCCCAGTGGCATATCAGCCAGGGCTTTGTCGATCCCACCAAGGCACCCATGGTGCGCAAGGTCATCAAGGGCATTCGCGCGCTGCACCCGGCGCAGGAAAAGCAGGCCGAGCCTTTGCAGTTGCAGGATCTGGAAAAAGTCATCGCCTGGCTGGAGATTGAAATACGTGAAGCGAGCGCACAACACGATCAGCCGCGTCTGTTGCGCGGTCGACGTGATTCGGCGCTGATCCTGCTGGGATTCTGGCGCGGGTTTCGCAGCGACGAGCTTTGCCGCCTGCAAGTACAGGATGTCAAGGCTATCGCCGACTCGGGAATCAGCCTTTATCTGCCGCGCAGCAAAGGCGATCGCGACAACCTCGGCAGGACCTACCAGACCCCGGCCTTGCAGCGGCTGTGCCCGGTGCAAGCCTATATAGAGTGGATCAACTGTGCCGCGCTGGTACGCGGTCCGGTCTTTCGGGCAGTAGATCGTTGGGGTAACCTTAAAGAGGAGGGGCTGCACGCCAACAGCGTCATCCCGTTGCTGCGTCAGGCGCTCCAGCGTGCAGGCATCGCCGCAGAGCACTACACCAGCCACTCGCTGCGCCGGGGCTTCGCCAGTTGGGCGCACAGTAACGGCTGGGACCTCAAGTCACTGATGTCCTACGTAGGCTGGAGGGACATCAAGTCGGCGATGCGCTACATTGATGCCGCTCCGTTCCTGAGTCCACCGGAGGCGGGGAGCGGTCCGAAGGTTTCTTCTATCAATAAGCTGCCTTCATAGTGAAAAGCAATCAGTGACATCAGGTTTGCCAATGAGCGATTGTCATCGATCATGCGTAAGCTTCACTCCATCGAATTCACAACCCATCCAACCCATCAGGAGATATACCGATGCCTATCATCAACAGCCAGGTAAAACCGTTCAAGGCTACCGCATTCAAGAACGGCGCTTTCGTTGACGTCTCGGACGCTGACTTCAAAGGCAAGTGGTCTGTCGTATTCTTCTATCCGGCCGACTTCACCTTCGTATGCCCGACCGAGCTGGAAGACTTGGCTGACAACTACGAAGAGTTCAAGAAGCTGGGCGTTGAAATCTACAGCGTTTCGACTGACACCCACTTCGCCCACGCTGCATGGCACAACACCTCGCCAGCGATCGGCAAGATCCAGTACACCATGATCGGTGACCCGACCCTGACCATCTCCCGCAACTTCGACGTGCTGATCGAAGAAGCCGGGCTGGCAGATCGCGGTACTTTCGTGATCAACCCTGAAGGTCAGATCAAAATCGTCGAGCTGAACGACGGCGGTGTTGGCCGTGACGCTTCCGAGCTGCTGCGCAAGATCAAGGCTGCTCAGTACGTTGCCGCTCACCCGGGCGAAGTCTGCCCAGCCAAGTGGAAAGAAGGCGAAGCTACTCTGGCTCCGTCCCTGGACCTGGTTGGCAAGATCTGAGTCGCATGAATCGGCTAGGGGCGTTGAGCTCTTGAGCAAGTAAACCGCATCGCCCCAAAAAACGCCCGGGCGGTAATCGCCTGGGCGTTGTTATTTCTACCCTTTGTAAACAGGAAGCCGCCACATGTTGGACGCCAATCTTAAAGCCCAGTTGAAATCCTATCTGGAGCGGGTTACTCGCCCCATCGAGATCGTCGCGTCCCTTGATGACGGCGCGAAGTCTCAGGAAATGCTCGCACTGCTCAATGATGTGATCAGCGTTTCCAAGGACGTCACCCTGAATGACAGCGGTACCGACGCACGTACTCCGTCGTTCTCGCTGAGCAGCCCTGGCCACGATATCAGCCTGCGTTTTGCCGGTATCCCCATGGGTCACGAATTCACCTCGCTGGTCCTGGCGCTGCTGCAAGTCGGCGGCTATCCACCCAAGGTCAGTGCGGAAACCATCGAACAGGTTCGCGCGCTTGAGGGCGAATTCCATTTCGAAACCTATTTCTCGCAGTCCTGCCAGAACTGCCCGGACGTCGTCCAGGCATTGAACCTGATGGCAGTGTTGAACCCTGGTATCAAGCACGTCGCTATCGACGGTGCGCTGTTCCAGGACGAAGTGACCGATCGCAAGATCATGTCGGTGCCGAGCATCTATCTGAACGGTGAGTTGTTCGGTCAGGGCCGCATGGGGCTGGAAGAGATTCTGGCCAAGATCGACACTGGCGCCGGTGCGCGTCAGGCGGAAAAACTCAACGCCAAGCAGGCCTTCGATGTGCTGGTCGTGGGCGGTGGCCCGGCTGGTTCTGCGGCGGCCGTCTACGCTGCCCGCAAAGGCATCCGCACCGGTGTTGCCGCCGAGCGTTTCGGCGGTCAGGTGCTGGACACCATGGCCATCGAGAACTTCATCTCGGTACAGCATACCGAGGGGCCGAAGCTGGCTGTGGCGCTTGAAGAGCACGTCAAGCAGTACGAAGTCGACATCATGAACCTGCAGCGTGCCGACAAGCTGATTCCTGGCGCAGCTGGCGAGTTGCACGAAGTGAAGTTTGCCAGCGGTGCCAGCCTCAAGGCCAAGACACTGATCCTTGCCACTGGCGCACGCTGGAGGGAGATGAACGTGCCGGGTGAGCAGCAGTACCGTAACAAGGGTGTGGCTTATTGCCCGCATTGCGACGGTCCTCTGTTCAAAGGCAAGCGCGTCGCTGTCATCGGTGGTGGTAACTCGGGCGTCGAGGCTGCAATCGACCTGGCGGGTATCGTGTCTCACGTGACACTGCTGGAGTTCGACGTGCAGTTGCGTGCCGACGCGGTGCTGCAGCGCAAGTTGCACAGCCTGCCGAACGTGACTGTGATCACCAGTGCGCAAACCACTGAAGTGACCGGTGATGAGCAGAAGGTCAACGGACTGCGCTACAAGAACCGCACTACAGGCGAAGAGATCACCGTGCCGCTCGAAGGTATCTTCGTGCAGATCGGCCTGCTGCCTAACAGTGAATGGCTCAAAGGTGCCATTGAGCTGTCGCCGCGTGGCGAGATCGTGGTCGATTCCCGTGGTGAAACCTCGGTGCCGGGTATCTTCGCTGCTGGTGACGTAACGGTCGCACCGTACAAGCAGATCATCATTGCCCTGGGCGAAGGTGCCAAGGCCTCCCTGAGCGCCTTTGACCATCTGATCCGTACCTCCGCACCGGCCTGATCGGACAGCAGTAAACAAAAAGCCCCGTGAGCGATCACGGGGCTTTTTGCTTTCTATGCGGGTCGCTCCTTGCCGGAGCGATCACCGCGGTCTCAGAGCGGCGTTGGCTGGATGATCTCCACCCAGTAGCCGTCCGGGTCCTTGATAAAGGCCAGGCTGTTCATGCGGCCATCGGACAGGCGCTTCTGAAAGTCGACGCCCAGGCTTTCGAATCGCTCGCAGGCGACCTTCACGTCCGGCACCGACACGCAGATATGGCCAAAGCCGCGCGGGTCGCTGTTACCGTTGTGGTACGACGCGGTGGCATCGCTTTCGGTACCGTGGTTGTGGGTCAACTCCAGAATGCCGGGGATCGACTTCATCCATTCGTTGCGGGCAGCGTCGTCTTCCGGGATCTGTGCCTTGTCGACCAGCGCCAGAAAGTACAGGCTGAATTCGGCTTCCGGGAAGTCACGTTTCTCTACCAGGCTGAAGCCCAGTACGCGGGTATAGAAATCCAGCGATTTGGTGATGTCCTTGACGCGCAGCATGGTGTGGTTGAACACAAACTGCCGGGTGGCCGCTTCAGGATTGGCTGTGACGCCCGGTAGTGTGTTGAGTTCGTGCAAGCTCATCAATGTGTCTCCAACAGAATGTACAAATAATGCCAAATGATACGGGGCAGGGCAGGCAGTGCCAAACCCGGCGCGTATAACGTCGCGTCGGCCTTGCTCGATGCCGACAACAGGCTCAGAATTTCCGGTCAACCGTTTTGGCGACCCGATCATGATCCTTTCGCACTACCGACGCTCCGTGCCAAGCCTGTGCCTGTTCCTACTGCTGAGCACTGCTCAGGTCCATGCCGCCGATGCAATGATCGTCTGGCCCGCAGGCTGGGAGGTCGAGTCGATACCGACCGAGTCGGGCGAGCCCGTTCAACCGTCCGTGCAGGTCAGACAGCGCGCGGTGAAAAACGATCAAAGTGGAAATCCGCTGATGGTCATGGAGCTCACCCAAACGCGGCTGGCGCCGGGACATGACGTCAATGTCCAGGGCGTTCTGCTGGAAATGCGTAAGTCGGTTCAGGTCAATTTTGCCCGCAGTGGGTTGCAGAGCGTCTGCACGCATGTCCGTGAAAGTCGGCTTAGCGTGGTGCCCGCGCTCGAAACCACCTGCACCATTACTCAGAATGGTGTGCACGTGTTGACCCAGACACTGGTCGCGGCCGCCAGCAAGGATCTGGCCTGGTCATTGTCCTACGCGGGATCGGCAGACGGCTATGCGAGCAACAAGGATGAGGCACTGCGTATTCGTGAGAGTCTGCGTCTGGACGTTACGCAGTGACATCTGCCTTTTCGCAGACAAAAAGAAGCCCGCCGAGGCGGGCATGGGGCGCTATTCCTTTAGCGGTCTTCATCATCCGAGAGTCCATGTGAAAAAAGTGTGAAGCTGCGCTGTGTTGCGCAATCGATGCGTTTCAGCGCGACGAATCATTGAGAAACAAATAGTGATGTATCTCATCACGCGGTCAAACTGAATAATTACTCTACGCACTTCAGGAACTGTTCAGGTTTGTAACTGTGTGCTGAATCGCATAATCCGGATTTATTGACGTCATTATTCTCGCGGCATTTACACGCTGCATTGAAGTATACGAACCGGGCAGTCCACCTAATCATGTATATGAATTTCCGCTGCGGATCGACAGGTACTGTGTGATGACGCCTGAGCACAGCCCTGCAGTACGCAGGTGAAGAGCTGCAGTGACGAAGATAAAAAAGCCCTGCAAGTGCAGGGCTTCAAGTGACAACTTGCAATCAGGCACGCAGCCATGAATCAACAGTGTCTACACCGTATTGCTCTTTCCATGCCTTGAGGCCGCGATGGTTGCCGCCCTTGGTTTCAATCAGCTCGCCGGTATGCGGGTTCTGGTAAACCTTGACCACGCGTGCACGGCGACGCTTTGGCCCTGCGGGTGCAACCAGCGAGGTTGCACTCGAAGGGTCAAGGATTGCGATGATGTCACGCAGGCTTTTACCGTAGGTGCCCATCAGGTCCTGGAGCTTTTGCTCGAATTCGATCTCCTTCTTCAATCCGGCGTCATTCTTCAACGATTCCAGCTGTGCAAGCTGTTCCTGAAGGGCTTTCTCTGCTGCTCGAAACTCGGCAAGTCTGGACAATTAATATACTCCAACAATGTAATGGCTGTTGTCAGCCCTATAAAGCGATGAGACAAAACTGATAGGTCGATTCGCTCACTCGAGGGTGCCCGATACCTGCGGTTTCTATGCTGAAACTTGGCCTTTGCGGCTTGTCGTTGTGCAGATAGAGGGTATTTATAACTCAGTCGCCCGCAAATGATGCACTTTTTTTTCCAGTTAGAAAATAGCCTTTCACAAATTCGTTAAATGGCGCAGGGAGACGATGTTGGATATAGGGGATGATGTCCGTGTTGTAGGCAGAGGGGCGTTGTAAGTTATTTCCGATATTAGCCACGGATGGAAAACGTGCCATGAGAGAGTGAATGGCTTGGAAAAAGAAATATCCGACAGGCAAAAGGAGTGTCGGATGAGGAAATGGAGGGAATGTCTGAAGGCCACGTGCTGAAAGGCGCGTGGACCACTCAAAGATGGCCTTTCGCCCGTATCCACGTTGCGTTTTTGACCCTACAACCCCTGTTGCAGCACAGGGTCATCCGGGTTCTGCTGCTCGAGCTCGGCCAGCAGAATCTGCACGTTCTGCAACTGACCGTTCTCTTTCCAGTACTGGATCAGCAGCACCCTGGCCTTGCGATTTGCGGGCTGGTTCTGAACGATCTGGGTCAACTGGCGCTGTGCCGCTTCGAGCTCGTTCAACGAGTGCAGTGCAACCGCCAGGTCATAGCGATAGTCGTTGTTATCGGGTGCCAGTTCCGTGGCCTTGGCCAGGCTGAGCACGGCGAATTCCGCCTGGCCGTGGTTCAGCAGCCACATGCCCAGTGCGTGCTGGAGCATGGACGAGCCAGGGTTGTGCTCCAGCAACTGTGCGAAAAGGCCGCGTGCCTGCTCGGCCTGGCCCTTGCGGTCCAGTAATTCAATGTGCGCCAGCGCTGCTTCGATATTGCCCGGGTCCAGCGCGGTTGCCCGCTGCAGTGCCGTGAGCGCGGGCTCCAGATCGCCAGTCTGCAGATACAGCCTGGCCAGTTGCAGCTGGTTTTGTGCGCTTTGCGGCTGGCTCTTGAGTGATTCCTGAAACGCCTCGGCACTTTGCTGCAGAACGGCAAAGTACAGGCCCAGCTCATCAGGTGATAGGCCGAGCAGGGCGCTGGTGGCGCGAAACCTGACGGATTGTTCGGCGTCATCCAGCAACGGGCCGAGCAACAGACTGCGCTGGCTGTTGGAGACTAGCCTGACGCTGACATCGATCGCCGCTTCGCGCACTTGAGCGGACGGGTTACTCAGCGCAGCGTCGAGCAACTTGAGGGCCTGGGGGCTTGGATAATCGCTCAGTTCGGCGAGCAGGCTGATGCGTTGCGTGTCAGACAGGTCAGTACGAGCCAGTTGTTGATACAGCACGCGCGCGGCACCCGGTTTGCCGTCATGTGCCTGTTCCAACGCCTGCGCATAGGTATGACTCAGCTTCACGGGAGCGGTCTGGATGGGCATGCGCCACCACCAGAAAACCAGCGAAAGCACCAAAAGCGCTGCAGCCGCTGCGCCGATCAGCCAGCGACGTCGAGAAGTGGGTTGAGGCGATAACCCCGTGGTAGAAAGTCTGGGCATATCGATTTCCAATGCTTGACGGGTTGCAGCTTCGGGGAGTGGCTGGCAGCTGTCAAACGGCAATCATGATGCAGCCGGGTTTCAGGCAAAAAAAGCCCCGCGGCCTGATCGGACGCGGGGCGGGTTTACCGGCTTTTCAGGTTCAGGCCTGAGGTTGCCAGCCACCACCCAGTGCCTTGTAGATAGCCACAATGCCATGGTACAGCTCGATTTCTGCCTGCGCCTGAGCGTCCTCGGCCGCCAGACGCTCGCGCTCGGCATCCAGCAGGACCAGAAAGTCCGCCGTGCCTTCACGATATTGCACCGAGGCCAGTCTGGCCGCCGAGCGACTCGCATCGCTCTGGCGCATCAGCGAGACTAACCGCTGCTGGCGTTTGTCGTAATCGCTGAACGCGTTCTCCGACTCTTCCAGCGCGAGCAGCACTTGCTGCTCATAGTTGGCCAGTGCGCCCTCGGCATCGGCGTCGGCACTGCGAATCTGCGCCCGGACGCTGCCCAGATCGAAGGCTGCCCAGGTGATGCTCGGGCCCAGCGACCAGGCTCTGGCCGCTGACGAACCGATCTGCGAGCCGCGTCCGGCGGTAAAGCCCAGAAAACCGCTCAGGCTGACCCTTGGGAACAGATCGGCAGTCGCAACGCCGATACGTGCGGTCGATGCAGCGAGTTGTCGCTCGGCTGCACGGATGTCCGGCCGATTGCGCAACACTTGCGTAGGGTCGCCAATCGGCAAGGCCTTGGCGATGGCCGGCAGTTTGCTAGGGCTCAAGTCGACGCTGAGGTTTTCCGGACGCTCACCCAATAACGTGGCGATGCGGTTGCGTTGGCGAGCCTGCTCGGCCTGCAACTGCGGAACGGTCGCTTCGACAGCGGCCAGTCGTGCCTCTGCACGCACCACATCCAGCTCATTGCCCACACCCGCATCCCGCAGTTGCGTGGTCACGTCCTGAGAACTCTGCTGATTTTTCAGGTTGTCGCGGGCAATGGCTTCTCGTAGCTGTGCGCCGCGCAGTTGGCCGTAGGCGTCGACCACCTCGGCAATCAGGGTGACCTGAAGCTGATAGAGGTTGGCCTCTGCAGCTTCCTGATCGGCGTCGCTGGCTTCCAGCTGGCGCTGGATGCGCCCGAACAAGTCCACTTCCCAGGCCATGTCCAGGCCCAGGTCGTAGCGCTCGCTGTTGACTCGGCGCTCGGTGATGCCGGGTTGCTGACCCTTGCCGATGTCACTGCTGGCGCGGCTGGTCACCACTGGCATCACATCGTTGGCGACGTCATCGCGAATGGCTCGCGCCGACTTGAGCCGGGCGAAGGCGACGCGCAGATCGCGGTTGCCGTCCAGTGACCTGGCTACCAGTTTATTGAGGGTCGGGTCCTCGAACTGCTGCCACCAGGCTCTGTCCACTTTGCTGCGGTCATAGCTGCCCTGGGCGGCGGACGCCAGTTTCGCTGGCGCCGTAACCGGTGCCCGGTAGTCGGGGCCCACGGCGCAGGCCGCCAGTGCCATGACCAGCAGGCTCGGGATGAAGACTTTGTACGCGCTCATCAATGCATCTCCGCAGGCAGGTTTTGCTGGCTGTTTACCCTGGCGGCCTTGCGGGCCTCCTGGCGTTCGACGTAATTACGGATAAGTACGTAGAACACCGGCGTCAGCAGCAGGCCGAAGAACGTGACACCCAGCATCCCGGAGAACACTGCGACACCCATCGCATGGCGCATCTCGGCACCCGCACCGCTGGACAGCACCAGAGGCACGACCCCCATGATGAAGGCGAACGAGGTCATCAGGATCGGCCGTAGACGCAGGCGGCATGCCTCCAGTACCGCATCCAGCGGGCTCATTCCTTCAGCCTGTTTGTCCTTGGCGAACTCGACGATCAGAATCGCGTTCTTGCACGCCAGGCCTACCAGTACGATCAGGCCGATCTGAGTGAAGATGTTGTTGTCGCTGCCCGCGATCATCACCCCGGCAATCGCCGAGAGCAGGGTCATCGGTACGATCAGGATCACCGCCAGCGGCAGGCTCCAGCTTTCGTATTGGGCTGCCAGTACCAGAAACGCCAGCAGCACACAGAGCGGGAACACGAACAGCGCGGTATTGCCCGAAAGGATCTGCTGATAGGTCAGGTCGGTCCATTCGTAGATCATGCCGGTCGGCAGTTCCTCGCGAAGCAGTTTCTCGACCGCTGCCTGAGCCTGGCCAGAGCTGTAACCCGGTGCCGCTGCACCGTTGATTTCAGCAGTGATGAAGCCGTTGTAGTGCATGACGCGGTCGGGGCCGGCGGTGTCGCTGACCTTAACGAAGGTTGCCAGCGGGATCATCTCGCCCAGGTTATTGCGTACCTTGAGCTGACCGATCTGGTCGGCATCCTGACGGAACTGCTGCTCAGCCTGGACATTGACTTGATAGGTGCGGCCAAACCGGTTGAAGTCGTTGGCATACAGCGAACCCAGATACACCTGCAGCGTGTCGAAAATATCACTGACTGCAACGCCGTGGGTCTTGGCTTTTTCGCGGTCAATCGCAGCATCGACTTGCGGCACGTTCACCGTGTA
This sequence comes from Pseudomonas syringae KCTC 12500, assembly GCF_000507185.2. Taxonomy (NCBI): domain Bacteria; kingdom Pseudomonadati; phylum Pseudomonadota; class Gammaproteobacteria; order Pseudomonadales; family Pseudomonadaceae; genus Pseudomonas; species Pseudomonas syringae. The sequence continues at coordinate 5,952,468 of NZ_AYTM02000002.1, read as the reverse complement.
GCTGGTAAACAGCCCGGCCAGTTCCGGCACGCTGCGGCTTTTGGCGATGATGTTCTGGGTTTCCTTGTACAGCTCGTCATAGCCGAGGTTGCCACGGTCCTCGATTTGCAGGCGGAAGCCGCCGATGGTGCCCAGGCCTTGTACCGGTGGTGGCGGGAAGATCGCCATGTAGGCTTCCTGAATCGAGGCAAACTGACCGTTCAGCGCGCCGGCAATTGCATTGGCCGAGAGGCTCGGGTCCTTGCGCTCGTCGAACGGCTTGAGGGTCACGAACACCACGCCGTTATTCGGGCTGTTGGTGAAGCCGTTGATCGACAGACCCGGGAAGGCAATGGCGTCTTGCACGCCAGGCTGCTTGAGGGCCAGCTCCGACATGCGTTTGATGACATCTTCGGTACGGTCCAGGCTCGCGGCGTCCGGCAGTTGAGCAAATGCAACCAGGTATTGCTTGTCCTGGCTCGGGACGAAACCGGTCGGTGTGCTGGCGAAACCCATCCAGGTCAAAACCATCAGGCCCGCATAGACCAGCAAGGCAATGCCGCTGCTGCGAATAACCCTGGCAACCGTACCGACATAGCCATGGCTGGCTTTCTCGAAAAAGCGGTTGAACGGGCGGAACAGCCAACTGCCGAGCATTCTGTCGAGGAAGCGTGAGAAGCGATCCTTGGGCGCGTCATGACCTTTGAGCAATACCGCCGCCAGTGCAGGCGACAGGGTCAGCGAGTTGAAGGCGGAAATGACCGTCGAAATGGCAATGGTCAGCGCGAACTGCTTATAGAACTGCCCGCTGAGCCCGGAAATGAATGCCGCAGGCACGAACACGGCGCACAGCACCAGCGCCGTCGCAATGATCGGCCCCGTGACTTCGGCCATGGCCTTGTGCGTGGCGGCGACCGGCTCCAGGCCCAGCTCGATGTTACGCTCGACGTTCTCCACCACCACGATGGCATCGTCGACCACGATACCGATCGCCAGCACCAGGCCGAACAACGACAGCGCGTTCAGCGAGAAACCGAACATATGCATGACCGCAAAGGTGCCGATCAACGAGACCGGTACGGCCACCAACGGGATGATCGATGCGCGCCAGGTCTGCAGGAACAGGATCACCACCAGCACCACCAGGATCAGTGCTTCGAACAGCGTGTGAATCACTGCCTCGATGGAGCCGCGGACGAAGATCGTCGGGTCATAGACGATGCTGTAGTCCATGCCTTCCGGGAAGCTTTGCTTGAGCTCGGCCATCCGTGCGCGTACATCGTTGGAGATGTCGATGGCGTTAGAGCCGGGACGCTGGAAGATCGGGATGGCTACCGCAGGCTGATTATTGAGCAACGAGCGCAGCGCGTACTGGCTGGAGCCCAGTTCGATGCGGGCGATGTCCTTGAGGCGAGTGATTTCACCGTCGGCACCGGCTCGCACGACTACGTTTTCGAACTCTTCCTCACTGACCAGGCGGCCCTGAGTGTTGATCGACATCTGAAAGCTGGTGGCATTCGGCGATGGCGGAGAACCCAGCTGGCCAGCGGCGACCTGACGGTTCTGTTCGCGAATCGCATTGACCACATCAGTGGCGGTCAGGTTGCGTGAGGCGGTCTTGTTCGGATCGAGCCAGACCCGCAGCGAATAATCGCCCATGCCGAACAATTGCACGTCACCGACGCCGCCCAGTCGCGCCAGCTCATCCTTGATGTTGAGCACGGCGTAGTTGGACAGGTACAGCATGTCGTAGCGTTTGTCCGGTGAGGTCAAGTGCACGACCATGGTCAGGTCGGGGGAGGCCTTGTCCACAGTGATGCCGATGCGTGTCACTTCTTCAGGCAGCTTCGGCTCGCTGCGGGTCACGCGGTTCTGCACCTGCACCTGCGCGTTGTCCAGGTCGGTCCCCAGTGCGAAGGTGATGGTGAGGGTCAGCTTGCCATCGGCGGTGGCCTGCGATGACATGTAGAGCATACCTTCGACACCGGTAATCGCCTGCTCCAGTGGCGAGGCCACGGTTTCGCCGATCACCTTGGGGTTGGCGCCGGGGAAGTTGGCGCGTACCACCACGGTTGGCGGCACGACTTCCGGATATTCACTGATCGGTAGCTGGAACAGCGAGATGGCACCGGCGATCAGGATCAGCAGCGACAGCACTGCGGCGAAGATCGGCCGTGAAATAAAGAATTTGGAGAAGTTCATCGGACGAGTCCCTTAGCCGCGCGGCGCGGCAGCGCTGGCGATTTTGACGGCCGCTTTGGGCGCCACTTGTGGCAGGTTGCTGGCTTCGAGGGCCTGGCGTTGTTTGAGCAGTGCGGCGAGGGTGTCGGCGCTGGCCATCGGAGTGACTTCAGGGTCCACAGGCTGGCCGGGACGAACGCGCTGCAAGCCTTTGACGACGATGGTGTCATCCTTGGCCAGACCATTGCGCACAATGCGCAGGCCTTCGATTTTCGGCCCCAGCTCGACAGCCCGGTAGGCGGGCTTGTTGTCCTTGTCCATGACCAGCACGAACTTCTTGCCCAAGTCGGTGCCCACCGCTTCGTCGTTGATCAGCACGGCCGAGTAAGTGCCGCTGCCCACCAGTTTCAGGCGCGCATACAGGCCGGGGGTAAACGCACCGTCGGCGTTATCGAACACGGCGCGGCCACGAATGGTGCCGGTCCTCGGGTTGACCTGGTTGTCGACAAAGTTCATCTGGCCCAGGTGCGGGTTGCCAGGTTCGTTGGACAGCCCCAGGTACACCGGCGTGGTCTGACCGCGCTGGCCTTTGCGGGCCAGCTCGGTGTACTTGAGGAACACGCGTTCGTCCGCGTCGAAGTAGGCGTAGACCTTGTCGGTGGAGACCACGCTGGTCAGGGCGGTGACATCGGCGGTAACAATGTTGCCGGCGGTGATTTCGGCACGGCTCACGCGACCTGAAATCGGTGCGGTGACACGGGTGAAACTGAGGTTCAGTCGAGCCAGGTCCAGTTGCGCCTGAATGGCCGCGACACCAGCCTTGGCTTCCTGCGCCGAGGTGGTCCGCGATTCGGCCAGCTCGGCGGAAATCGCATTGTTGCTGCGCAGACGCTCACCACGCTGGGCTTCGCTGTCACTGCGCGAAGCGACTGCGCGGGCCTGTTGCAACTGGGCTTCGAGACGGCGGACTTCCGACTGGAACGGGCGCGGATCGATCTGGAACAGCAGGTCGCCTTTCTTGACCAGCGCGCCGTCGGTGAAGGCTACCTGATCGATCTGACCGGAGACCCTCGGGCGCACTTCGACGGTTTCAGGTGCTTCGAGACGACCGGTGAATTCATCCCACTCGTTGACTGGCTGCTCCAGTACCTTGGCCACACTGACCTTGGCTGCGCCAGGCGCACTGGTGGCTTCCGGCGCACGGCCGCAAGCACTGATGACGATCAAGGCGAGGGCGGTGAGAGGGTAGCGCAGATGGCTGATTGTCTGGTGCATGGGAAGTTCCGCCAATAGTGAAGAATGGGGCGGATTCTGTTGCGCACGGGGTGTTATTAACGAATCGAATAAACCGAAGGTTACTATCACCGACAATGATGAGTACCTATAGGTCTGTGAAACTCCGTGAGCGTGTGACCCTGAAGGCGGACTTTGGCCAGGTATTCGGGGCTTCAAGTGCTGGCCTGACAGAGTGCCAAAAAAGCTCATGTCATATTGCTATCTCTTCGATCAATCTTTGCAATCGCCGCGGCTATTAAGTTGTTCCGCGAACAGTCGATCCTTGGGTATCACGATAAATCCCGAGGAAAGATTTGATGAAGTCGACATGGCTGGACAATTTGAAGGTCAGCAAAAAGCTGAGTGTAGGCTTCGGTCTGATACTGCTGGGCGTGCTGACGGTCACCGCGATCGGTTACCTCAGCACCAACCTGCTAATCGAACGGCTGGGTAAGGCAGCCAAGGTTTCAGAGGTGAAGGCCGATGCGCTGAGCCTCAGGATCGCTGCGCAGACCTACACCGCCAAGCCTGACGCGAGCAATTCGCAGGGCTATACGTCGGCTATGGACAACCTGGGCAAGACCATCGAGGACGGCCTGAAGATTCTGACCGTTCCGGTCAACGCCGATATGCTCAGAGGGATTCGCGACCAGGCGGGTGTCTTGAAGCAAACGTTCAGCCAGTTGGTCGATAACAATCGGCAAATTGATCAGGCCATGCAGCCGCTGATCACCATTTCCGAACAGGTCAGCGGAAGTTTCGAGACACTGCTGCAAAAGACCTTTGACGACGTTTCCCGCTCGCTGGACCAGAGCGGTATCGATCAAGTGAAGATTGCCGGCGACCTGCGCAATGGCATGACCAACTTTCGCCTGGTGTTTCGCCGTTATATCAGTATCCCGACTGCTGAAAACAGGCAGATTACTTTCGACGCTGCCGATTCGCTGATCGCTCAGGTGGGCAGCGCGCGCAATCAACTGCCTAACAAGGCCGGCCCGGCGGTGGATGAGGCGCTCGCGGCGCTGCAACAGTACAAGTCGTTGATGGTCTCCATCTCGCAACTGATGCAACAGAACGATCAGATTCGCGACAGCCTTCGCCAGCAGTCAATGGACATCGTCACCAGTGCGGAAAAGCTGATGGCGGGTCAGGTTGTCAGTGCCAATAAAGAAAAAGACAGTGCAGTAACCCAGCTGCTCACCGTGGCGGTGATCGTATTGCTGCTGGGCATCTTCGCGGCGATCCTGATTACCCGTCAGATCACCCGTCCGCTCGATTCGACAGTGATCGCGGCGCGTCGGATTGCCGACGGCGATCTGACCAACGACCTCAGTACCACTCGCCAGGATGAACTGGGCCTGCTGCAAAACACCATGCAACACATGACCGTATCGCTGCGGACCCTGATTGGCGGTATCAGCAATGGTGTGACACAAATTGCCACGGCGGCCGAGGAGCTTTCAGCCGTCAGCGAGCAGACCAGTGCGGGTGTCACTCAGCAGAAACTGGAAGTCGACCAGGTGGCGACCGCCATGAACCAGATGGCTTCCACCGTTCAGGAAGTGGCGCAGAACACTGAAGATGCATCGCAGGCCGCCAGACAGGCCAGTGATCGTGCAGCCCATGGCAGCAGCGTGGTGCAACACGCCACGCGTGAAATCAGCCAGCTTGCCGGTGAAGTGGGGCAACTGGGCGAGGCCATGCAGCGCCTGATTCAGGACAGTGACAAGATTGGCGGCGTCATCGATGTGATCAAGGCGGTGGCAGAACAAACCAACCTGCTGGCCCTCAATGCCGCGATCGAAGCTGCACGTGCCGGTGAGCAGGGCCGTGGCTTTGCCGTGGTGGCCGATGAGGTGCGTTCGCTGGCTCAGCGTACACAGTCATCCACGACTGAAATCGAGGCGCTGATAAAGTCCTTGCAGGATGGCACTGGCGCGGCATCGGAGCTGATGAATGCCAGCCGTCAACGTACTGAAGGCACCGTGGCGCTGGCGCGCCAGGCCGAAGAATCGCTGCTTGAAATCACTCATTCGATCGTGACCATCGAACAGATGAGTCAACAGATCTCTGCTGCCGCTGAAGAGCAGAGCGCCGTTACCGACGAAATCAATCGCAGTGTCATCAGCGTACGCGATATTGCCGACCAGTCTGCCACGGCTACCGAGCAAAGCGCGGCGTCTACCGTGGAACTGGCGCGCCTGGGCAGCAACCTGCAGGACATGGTTGCGCGCTTCCGGATCTGATGGTCGCCACTTTCAAAAAGTCGCGACGTTCAAACGTCTCACAATGCAAGAAGAGCGGCGCTGGCAATCAGCGCTGCTCCACCCGCTGCAGAAATCTTCGAGTCCGTTCGTTTTGCGGATTCAGCAGAATTTCGCTCGGGGTGCCGTCCGCCACGATGCGGCCTCCCTCCATGAACAGCACCCGGTCAGCGATGTCCTGAGCGAATTTCATCTCGTGGGTCACCAGTAGCATGGTCATCTGAAATTCGTGGGCAATCGAGCGAATCACCGCCAGTACCTCGCCGACCAGCTCGGGGTCGAGCGCCGACGTGACTTCATCGAACAACATGACCTGCGGACGCATGGCCAGCGCTCTGGCAATCGCTACGCGTTGTTGCTGACCACCGGAAAGCTGGCTCGGATAGGCATCGGCCTTGTGAGCAAGCCCGACCAGCCCGAGGTATTGATGCGCGCGCGCAAGGGCCTCTTCGCGAGTCAGTCTGAGCACCCGTAACGGCGCTTCGGTGACATTTTCCTGCACGGTGAGGTGCGGGAACAGGTTGAACTGCTGGAACACCATGCCTACCCGATGCTCCACCGGAGCCTTGCGTGCGCCAGGCCAGCGCCATCCGGATGCGCGCGCGGGCACTGTTTCGCCTGCGACTTCTATGCTGCCTTGCTGGTAGTTTTCCAGGCCCTTGATAAGGCGCAATACCGTTGATTTGCCCGAGCCACTGGGGCCGATCAAGGCGACTTTCTGACCTTGAGGAATGCTCAGGTCCAGATGGTCGATGATCCGGTTGCGGCCGAAGTCCTTGACCACGTGTTTCATCTGTATCTGCGCAGTGGTGACGGACGGAATTGCGGTGTGTGCGAGATCAGACATGGCTGCGCCTTTCCAGGTATTTGAACAGCAACGAGGTCGGCACACTGATCGCCAGAAACATCAGCGCCATCACTGTGTACGGTTCGTTGTAACGATAGGTCATGCCGGCGATCTGTTTGGCAGCCTGAAACAGTTCAGGGATGGTAATCACCGCCAGAAGCGGCGTTTCCTTGAACATGCCGATCAGGTAATTGCCGAGCACCGGCAGCATGGGTTTCAACGCCTGCGGCAGGATGATGCGCCGCCAGGTGTCGCCACGATTGAAATCCAGGGCGCGTGCGGCTTCCCACTGTCCGGCCGGGATGTCGTCAATGGCACCGCGATACGCTTCGGCAATGTAGGCCGCGTAGTAGCTGCCAAGGCCGATTACACCGGTGGTGATCGCCGGGAAGGTGATGCCCGCCAGCGGCAGCGCGAAGAACAGCACATACAACTGGACCATCAACGGCGTATTACGAAAAAAGCTCAGGTAGCCTTTGCTCAGGCGATGCACGATGGTTATCTGCGAGCGCAGTGTCAGGGCCAGGATCAGACCGAGCAACACCGCGAGCAGGAACCCCAGCACCACGACCTGCACGGTCACCAGCAAGCCCTGAAACAGCTCCGGCAGAATCGACCAGGCGAATGCGATATCAAACTCCATCGTTCATCCCCTGGCCGTGCGCCACGCGGTGGCATGCTGCTCATAACGCTTGACCAGCCAGCTCAGTGGCCAGGCCATCACGAAATAGCAGACCAGCACGATGCTCCAGATCAGCGTTTGCTGGCCCAGCGTGGTGATCAATTGACTGCCGGTAAAGGTCAGGTCGGTGAGGGTGATGAGCGAGACCAGCGACGTGGTTTTCAGCAGCTCGACCAACTGATTGCCCATCGGCGGGATCATGAACGGCAGGGCCTGCGGCAGAATGATTCGCCGAAACGCGCTTATCGGCCCGAAGTCCAGCGCACGCACAGCGTCACGTTGACCCTGGCTGACGTTGATCAGTGCCGAGCGAATGATTTCCGCGCCATACGCCGAAAACGTCAGGCCCAACCCCAGCACGCCGGTGGTCATGGGGGACAGGCGGATGCCGAACAGCGGCAGAATGAAGAACAGGTAAAACAGCAGCACCAATGCCGAGATACCACGCAGCACCTCGACATACACAGTGGCGAACCAGCGTAACGCCCGGAACGGCGACAGGCGCATCAGGGCGATTACAAACGAAAGCACCAGCACCAGCAGTTCGGCAAGCACAGTGATCTGCAGGGTAATCCAGGCGCCGTGGGCCAGTTGTCTGGCAATGAAACCTGCGGTTTCCAGTGTTGCAGTATCAACAGGCATGGCCGTACTCGTGTGGGTCAGGGCCGTTTACTGCGCGCCCTTGCGGGGCGAGGCAGGTCATGGGTTGCAGCGTTGGGCTGCGGTGATGGTCGGGTCAGCCAGTTCGTTTTCGGTGTAGCCGTACTTCTGCAGGATTTTCAGCAGCTCGCCCGACGCCCGGAGTTTGGCCAGTTGTTCGTTGAAAGCCTGTTCAAACGCCGGATCATTTTTTGGCAGGCCATAGGCATGGTAATTCCAGCCCGGTTTGCCACTGGCGTCCGGGATCTGCTCGAAAGGCAAGGCGCGCTCGATGTCCGCGCTGTTGGCTTTCTTGATCAGACTGATGACTTCGGCGTCCGGGAAATAAACCACGTCCACGCGACCTGCCTGCAAGGCGGCCAACGCCTCGGTGTCCTTGTCGAACAACACCACATTGCTGTTGGCGATACCGCTGTCTTTGGCTTCCTGGACCTGATTGCTGCCAGGTTGCGTGGCCAGGCGCACCTTGGTGTTGCCGGCGACGTCCTTGAGGCTGTGCAGGTTCAGCGGGTTACCGGTTTTGACAATGAACGCACCGCCGGATCGTGTCACAGGGTTGGAGAACGCGATGACCTTGCAGCGATTCGGATTGATGAACAGGCCCGCACCGATCAAGTCGAAACGACCGGCTGCCAGACCCGGCACCAGCGAACCGAAGTCAGTGATAGGCGTCTCGATCTGCTTGATGCCCAGCGGTTCTAGAATCGCCCGCAATATCTCGACATTGGCCCCGGTGGCTTTGCCGTCGGTGCCGATGTAGGCATAGGGCTGTTCATTGGCGATACCAGCGGTCAGGCCGTCAGCGCGACCTTTTTCCAGCAGTCCGGCCAGGGCAGGGAATGAAATGACGGCATTCAGCAGCAGCGCTGAACCCATCAGGGCTGGGAACGACAGGGGGGTGATGCCTTTCATTGCGGGTGCTCGAAGTAGGGGAATAGGGCTTCTTGCTGATGCGGTCTGAACATGCGGGTCAGGTGCGCAAGTTAGCTTGGTCTTGCCTGCGTCCTGCTTCGGCAACATTTGCTGCATAAGATGCAACTCTATAGCTATTAAAAAAATAATTTAAATATCGATAAGGAATATGCATATACGCAGTCGCCGACGTCATGGATGCCAAGCATCGTGCGACCTATTGATGCAAGACCAGGTATTTCTCAGTGCGTCCCTGTTTGCAACTCCAGACGCCGGCCAGGTATCGCGGCAATCAACTCCTGGGTGTAGGCCGCTTCAGGTCTGGCAAAAACATCCTCGGCCAGACCCTGCTCGACGGTCTCGCCATGCTTGAGCACCAGCACCTGATGAGCAACGCTGGCGACCACCGCAAGGTCATGGGAGACCAGCACGTAGGCGATGCCTGACTCGGCTTGCAGCTCGACCAGCAGGTCGAGAATCTGCGCCTGTACTGACACGTCCAGTGCCGAGACCGGCTCATCGAGCAGCAGCAGATCGGGCTGCAGGGCCAGCGCTCTGGCAATGGCAACCCGCTGACGCTGGCCACCGGAAAGCTCGCGCGGCAGGCGGTCCAGATAGGCCACGGGCAACTGCACTCGCTCTATCAACCGGCGTGCGGCCTGCTCCAGTTCGCGGCCTTTGAGCAGGCCGAACGAGACCAGGGGTTCGACGATGCTTTCGAATAACGTGAAGCGTGGGTCAAGGGCCGCGAACGGGTTTTGCTGCACCAGTTGGATACGCCGTCGCAGTGGTCTGAATTCGCGCCAGCCCAGGTCGGTGACATCCTGGTCGTCCAGTAAAACTCGTCCGTGGGTGGGCTTCTCCAGGCCCAGCGCAATGCGCAGCGCAGTACTTTTGCCAGAACCGGACTCGCCGACGATGGCCAGTGTCTGGCCGGGAAAGACCTTGAAACTGACATCCTGCAACGCCTGAAACTCTGCCTCTTCGCCTTTTACGTAGGGCAAACGGTAGGTCTTGCTGATGTTGCTCAGGTTCAGCAATGGTGTGTCATTGGCCAGGGCCCGGCGTGGAGCGACCGGGCTTTTGCGCTGGCCGAATGCTGGAGCGGCGGCGACCAGTGCTCGGGTGTAGGCATGGCCTGGGTTGACGAGAATCTGCTCGGGTGTGCCATGTTCGACCAGCTCGCCGTTGTTCATGACCAGCACCCGGTCAGCGCGGTCGGCCGCCACGCCAAGGTCATGCGTGATGATCAGCAGGGAAATACCACGCTCGGCCACCAGACGTTGCAGATGATCGAGGATTTTGCGTTGTACCGTCACGTCCAGAGCGCTGGTGGGCTCGTCGGCGATGATCAGGCGCGGATTGCCGGCCAATGCGATGGCGATCAGTACTCGCTGGCGCATGCCGCCGGACAGCTCATGTGGGTACTGACGAGCGCGTAACAAGGGCTTGTCCAGGCCGACTTGCTGCAGCAGTTCCAGCACATCGGCATCGACTGTCGGATAACGCCCGCCATGCGCCTGCAGCAGTGCTTCGGCAATTTGCCGACCGATGCGCAGAGTCGGGTTCAGGCTGACCATCGGGTCCTGCGGCACCAAGCCGATCACGCTGCCGCGAATCCGACGTTTCTCGCGCTCGGACGCATGGCTCAGATCGTGACCATCAATCTGCAGTTCGCCACTGGTGATGGTTGCGTTATCCGGTAGCAGGCCGAGGATTGCGTTGGCCATCGTCGACTTGCCGGAACCCGACTCGCCGACAATCGCCACGGTTTCGCCCTTGGCGACCTGAAACGAAACGTTGCGCACGGCCTGATTGACCTGCCCGTCGAAACGATAGGCAACGCCCAGGTGTCGGATGTCGATCAGTTGCGGGGTGTCGGTCATCGTTGAATCTCTTCCAGAGTGCGTGCGATGTGGTTAAAGCTGAACACGATAGCGACCACGAACAAGCCAGGCAGTAGCGAAACCCAAGGCGCAGTCATCAGAAAGTGCCGACCGTTGGCGATCAGCGTGCCCCATTCGGCTGCTGGTGGTTCAGCACCAAAGCCGAGGAAGCTCAGCCCGGCCGTCGCCAGAATCGCCGCGCCGAAGTCCAGTGTGGCTAGCACCGCCACCGGGCCCCAGGCGTTGGGCAGAATGTGTCGCAGCAGGGTACGGGTCCAGCTCGCGCCGCCCAGACGTGCTGCTTCCACGTAGGGCAACGTCTTGACCCGCAGCACTTCTGCGCGGGTGGTGCGAGCGAAACCGGGAATTATCCCTACGCCTACTGCTATGGCTACCGGAAGGGTGCCGAACCCGATGGCTGTGACAATCGCCAGCGCCAGTAGCAAGCCGGGCAGGGCCAGCAATACATCGATCAGGCGCATGATCACCGCATCGATGCGCCCGCCTGCGAAACCGGAAATCACCCCCAGACTCAAGCCGCCGGCCATGGCGATGCCAACCGCCAGCAGTGCGGCCTGTACCGAGAGGCTGGAGCCATGCACCACGCGGGTATAAAGATCACGGCCCAGCTCGTCGGTGCCAAACCAGTGCGCAGCATTGGGGGCGGTGAGCTTGTCGGCAGGCGAGGTGGCATAAGGTGCGTAGCTGCTCAGGAGATGGGGTGCCAGCGCGGCCAGCAGCGCAAAGGCGACGATTGCCACGGCCAGCAGAAAACCCGGGCGCCGCAACAGGGGGCGCGCGGCTTCCACGATCCGGCTCAGGCTGCTGCGCCGTCGCCACAGCGCTGCAGGTGCGGTTTTACCTGGAATGGTTTCACCGGAAGCAACCAGGCGAGCCAGGCGCGCAAGGCGGTTGTCGAAGATAGTCATGTCTTCAGGAGACCTTTGGCATATGGGCGATGCGCGGATCCAGCGCGGGATACAGCAGGTCAACGATCAGATTGACCACGACGAACGCAGCTGCGGAGACCGCAACGATGGCCAGTACCACCGGGATGTCCTGACGCAGTACGGCTTCCTGGGCAAGTCGACCGACCCCGGAGCGGGCAAAAATGGTCTCCACCAGCACCGCGCCGGACACTGTGTTGCCAACCTGCAGGCCGATCAGTGTCAGCAGCGGCAGGGCAGCGTTCTTGAACGCATGGCGGGCTTGAACCTGCGCGCGGGTCAGGCCCTTGGCATAAGCGGTGATGATGTAGGGCTCTTTCCAGACGCCCTGAAAGCCGCGTTGCAGGACCTGGGCGTACACCGCGGCGCTAGGGATCGCCAGCGTGACGGCTGGCAATATCAGGCTTGAGAAACCCTGATTGCCGGTCGCCGGGAACCAGCCAAGAGTGAACGCGAACAGTTGAATGAACAGCAGGCCCATCCAGAAGACCGGCACCGAGAAGCCCAGCGACGGCAGTCGTGACAAGGCGACCTTCAAGGGCTGCCAGCGTACGTAGGCTGTGAGATACGCCAGACCGATCCCGCCGATCAGTGACAGAACAATGGCAAGCCCCGCGAGGCTCAGGGTTTGAGGCAGACGTTCGATCAGCAACTCCGACACCGGGCGATTGAGCGTCAGCGAGTTGCCGAAGTCACCGTGCATGGCTCCCCATAGCAAATCGACGTATTGCTCGAAGAGTCCTCGGTCCAGCCCGTAATAGAGCTTGGCCTGAGCGAGGTCCTGCGCTGAAAGTGAGTCGATTTCGACACCCGAGGCGCTGAGCATGATCGACAGGGTGTCGCCGGGCAGCAGGTACAGAATGAAATAGGTGACGCTGTAGGCACCCCAAAGTACCAGCAGCGCTTGCGCGATGCGACTGAGGATATAGCGGCTCATGGCGTTGCCAGCTCGATGTCGTTGAACAGCGCAAAGCCTTCCGCCGTCCAGTGGAAATTGCGTACGTTTTTCGCTGTGGCGGCTTGCCAGACCCGCTCGTAGACCGGGAACGCCGAGCCTTCGTCGACCAGCAGGTCCTGCAACTCGCCATAAGCCCGGGCGCGCTGTTCGCTTTGCGTGGCGGTCAGCCCGGCGTCGAACAGCGCAAGGGCTTTGGGCAATGTTTCCGGCGCGTAAAGGTTGGTCGCCAGTGTCGAACTGTTGGCGCTGCGCGGGTCGATGATGGTCTGCAGGATGATCGGGTCGGCGCGGGTCATGTAGGTGGACGTCAGATCATAGTTGCCTGCCGCGTTGGCCGCAGCCCATTCGGCGGTGGTCACCACGTTGAGCTTGAGCTCGATACCCACCTTGCGCAGTTGATCCTGAATCAGCACATCACCAGCGGTTTCAGCGGGGGAAAGGTTGTAGGCCAGCTTCAGTCGCTTGCCTTCTTTATAACGATAGCCGTCGGCGTTTTTCTGCCAGCCCGCAGCGTCGAGCAGGCGCTCTGCACCTTGAGGGGCGTAGGCCAGTTTGTCGGCCTGGCTTTTATAAAACGGCGTGGTGACGTCGTAGATGCCGGAGACCACCGGGAATTGCGGGTTATAAACGGTGGCTGCGTAGGTCTTGCGGTCGATTGCCTTTTGCAACGCCAGACGCACGCTTCGATCGGCGAGGATGCGATTGCCGCGGGTATTGGGATACAGGTTCAGGGCCGGTCCTGGCAGCGACCGGCTCTGAATGGTCGCGCCCCTGGACTTGAACAGGCTGAGGTCCACCTCGGAGAACGGATTGCGCGGCCAGAGGATATCGACCTGCCCCTGAACGAACTGGCCGTTACGTACGCTTTCTTCCGGCACGTAGCTGACCTCGACCGCGTCCAGATGCGCCTCGCCCTTGTTCTGCGCATTGGCCGATGGCCAGGCATAGCCCTTGCGTTTGGTCAGGCGCAAACCACTTTCAGGGGTGTAGCGCTCCAGCACGAATGGCCCGGTGCCGATGATTGCACCCAGCGAGCGCTGCTTGACGCTGAGCGCGTAGGACTCTGGAGCAAGAATGGCGAGATTGGTGGTGGAGGTGGCTTGCAGAAAGCCTGCATTGGGTTGGGCCAGCACCAGTTTGACGGTGAAGTCGTCCAGCACCTCTGCGTGGTCGTAACCTTTGAGGTAAGTGGCGCCGAAGGTGGCTGGCAATTGTGCGGCGAACGACTTGTCCGCGTCGTAGGCCGTCTTCACCGCTTGAGCGTCGAAACGTGTGCCGTTGCTGAAGGTCACGTCCTTGCGCAAGTGAAAGGTGTACTCCAGCGCGTTGTCACTGATTTCCCAGCGCTCCGCCAGCCAGGGAATGATCTTGCCGGTCTGCGGGTCCTGATCGGTCAGGGACTCTGCAATATTGCGCAGCACCACCCGATGCTCCAGCCAGTAAACCTGAAAGGGGTCAAGGCTGACCAGCGTGGTGTTGTCTCTGAAGAACGCCACCTTGAGGGTTTTGGCTGCCTGGCCGTCCTGGCCGGAAGGTGAGCAGCCGAGCAGGGTAATGGCTGTGACGGCGGCGAACAGCAGGCGCGAGAGGAAAGGGCGCCCAGTCATCGCACTGTGCTCCGGGTCGCGAATCCATTTGAGAAAGTCGAAGGCGGTGTACGGCGCATGGAAGGTCCTCTTCAAGTCGAGCACAGTGCTTCAGCACTGATTTCTTAAGACCGTATTCTTATGAGGGGACGCTGTAAAAGTCTTTTTTCTTCTAAGCTAATATAGGATTTTATGATTTATAAGATGATTTATTATGCTTAATTAGTATTTTTGCAAATGCTTGCTGTTTCGGGCATCGAACAGCGTTGGCGAAAACGAAAAAGCCCTCGATTTGAGGGGCTTTCTGTCTTTGCCACTGTGCAGCCCATCCGCTCTGGATAGGTCATTGCATAGGGAGCAGGAAGTGCTTCCAGCTGTATTCAGACTTTTCTGACGCAGTCAGATGACAATTCAGACGTGTGTGATTTTTCGCGCTCTATGCTTATGCTAAAAAGATATTAAATTTATAAAAAACAGAAGTTTAAGCTATATATCAATACATAAGTTCAAGGCCCCGCCTGATGTGTTTTCTGTACATGTACCTCGATGTGGATGGCCAGCAATGACCTTCGATTACGCATTTGCCATTTCCACCTTGCCTGCCTTCCTCAAAGCCGTTGGTGTCACCCTTCAGGTGGGGCTGATTGCAATCCTGACCTCGCTTACTGTAGCGGTCGTTAACGCTGCGATTGCCACGTTCAAGGTGCCGGTCCTGCACCGTCTGGTGCCGATTTATGTTGAGCTGGCACGCAACACGCCATTGCTGATTCAACTGTTCTTCATCTATTTTGCCTTGCCGACGCTGGGGATTCGCGTGTCGGGTTTCGCGTCGGCAGTGATTGCGATGACCTTTCTCGGCGGTGCTTACCTGACCGAGATTCTGCGCGCTGGCATAGAGGCCGTGCCCAAGGCTCAGATCGAGTCGGGGTTGTCCATCGGACTGTCCCGCTGGCAGTTACTGCGCCACGTGATTCTGCCGCAGGCGGGCATCCTCAGCCTGCCGGCACTGTTCGCCAATTTCGTCTTTCTGCTCAAGGAAACCACCGTGGTCTCGGCTGTCGCGGTGCCGGAAATTCTCTACACCACCAAAAGCTACATTGCCCTGTATTACAAAACCTACGAGATGCTCGCGGTGATGACCGGCCTGTGCGTGTTGCTGTTCCTGCCGCTGTCTTTGTTACTCAGTCTTCTGGAAAGGAGGCTCCAGCATGGCCAGTTCGGGTCTTGAGTTGTTGTGGGTGTCTGCGCCGCAGTTGATCACGGGGGCAGGGCGCACATTAGGGATTTCACTGTTGGCAATCGTCTTCAGCAGTCTTGGCGGCCTGTGTTACGGCGTGCTGCGCAGCCTTGGCAAACGCTGGCTGGAGGTGCCGTTGCGGATCTATCTGGAGCTGTTCCGGGCGATTCCGGTACTGGTCTGGCTGTACTTGTTCTTCTTTGGGTTACCGATTTTCCTTGGCCTGAGCATTCCGGCGTTCTGGTGCGCGGTCCTGGTGCTTTCTTTGTGGGGGGCCAGCGAGGTCGGTGAGGTAGTGCGCGGCGGGCTGCGTTCGATTCCACGCGGGCAACGCGAAGCAGGCTTGGCAATCGGTCTTGGTCTGGGCCAGTTGTATGGTCGCGTGCTGCTGCCACAGGCACTCAAGCGGCTGACGCCGCCGGTGATCAATGTCTATACGCGGCTCATCAAGACCAGCTCGCTAGCCGTCCTGATCGGAGTCGTGGACGTGACCAAGGTCGGCCAGCAGATCATCGAGCGCACGTACGAATCGGTGCTGATCTACGGCTTCCTGTTTCTATTCTTTTTTATCGTTTGTTATCCGCTGTCGGCCGCCTCGCGTGTGCTTGAACGGCGCTGGAATCACGCATGAGCACATTGATCGAACTGTCCGGTTTCAGCAAAAACTTCGGTGACACTCCGGTGCTCCGAGACATCGACCTGAGCGTGAAAGAGGGCGAAGTCGTGGTGATTCTTGGCCCCAGCGGGTGCGGCAAGAGCACATTGCTGCGCTGCCTCAACGGCCTCGAACTCGGTCATGCCGGCAGCCTGCGCTTTGCCGGCAAGGCGCTGCCCGCCAACGCCGACTGGCGGCTGGTCATGCAGCAAATCGGCATGGTCTTTCAGAGCTATCACCTGTTTCCGCACATGACCGTACTCGACAATATTCTGCTCGGCCCGTTGCGCGTGCAAAAACGTAGTGCAGCCGAGGCTCGTCAGCAGGCCGAGGCATTACTGCAGCGGGTGGGCCTGACGGAAAAACGTGATGCCTATCCGCGCGAGCTGTCCGGCGGCCAGCAGCAGCGTATCGCTATCGTGCGTGCGCTGTGCATGAACCCCAAAGTCATGCTGTTCGATGAGGTGACCGCAGCCCTTGATCCGGAAATGGTCAAGGAAGTACTGGAAGTGATCCTCGACCTCGCCCAGGGCGGGATGACCATGCTCATCGTCACCCACGAAATGGCCTTCGCGCGCGCGGTGGCCGACCGAATCCTGTTCATGGACCGCGGCCGAATCGCGGAACAGAACGACCCCGAAACTTTCTTCAGCGCCCCGCAGACCGCACGCGCGCAGCAGTTCCTGGAGAGGTTCTCCTACGTGGAAAACATGCCAAAAAGGAAAGCATCGTGAGCTTCAAAACTGCCCTCGTATTACCGTTGATTGCCTTCACCCTGATGGCGGGTTGCGACAAGCCTGCCGAGCAGAAGCCCGTGGCCAAGGCTGCCCCTTCACCGTCCAGCAGTTACCTGGAAACCATCAAGGCTCGCGACAAGCTGATTGTCGGCGTGTTCAGCGATAAACCGCCTTTTGGCTTCGTCAACGAGCAGGGCCAGTACGTCGGTTTCGACACTGACCTGGGCAAGCGTTTCGCCAAGGACCTGTTGGGCGACGAGAAGAAGATCGAGTTCGTAGTAGTCGAACCTGCCAGCCGCATACCGTTTCTGCAGAGCGACAAGGTAGATTTGATTCTGGCCAACATGACGGTTACGCCGGAACGTCGAGAGGCAGTGGATTTCACCAACCCGAATCTGCGTGTTGCAGTTCAGGCGCTGGTGCCGCAAGCCAGTCCGGTCAAGACGCTGGACGATCTGGCGAGCAAGACCACCATCGTCACCATCGGCACCACGGCTGATCTCTGGCTGACGAAAAATCATCCTGACTGGAAAGTGCTGAAGTTCGAGAAAAACTCCGAGTCGCTGCAAGCGCTGGCCAATGGTCGCGGTGATGCCTATGCGCAGGACAATCTGGTGCTGTTCAGCTGGGCGAAGAAAAACCCCGGCTATCGCGTGCTGGAGCAGAAACTCGGTGACGAAGCGCCAATCGCTCCTGCCGTCAAAAAAGGCAATATCGAACTGCGCGACTGGGTGAACACCGAACTGGCCAGGCTGGGCGAAGAGAAATACCTGCTCAAGCTCTATGATCAGTATGTACGCCCAGAGCTGGCCGAGGGCACAGACCCCAATGCGGTCATCGTCGAAGGCGGAAGCTGGAAGCCTTGATGGCTATGATCTGATTGCCGCGGATGGAGCGCGAACCGGCGAGAGGCCGGTTCGTTTGTCTACAGCGTGGCACCGCCTGCAACTGCCTTGCTCTCAAGCTCTGCTTCGAGGCGATCGACGAACAAGCGTACCCGGTGAGGGACGCGCTGTCGGGTTGGCAATACCGCCGTGACAGACAACTGCTCGGGGATAACGTCCTCGAAGGTTATCTGCAGAAGGCTGCCTTCACGGATTTCCTGCTGAACATCCCAATAGGTCAGCATCGCCAGCCCCAGGCCCTGTTTGCACGCCGTGCGCACCGCTTCGACGCTGTTGGCCGAGAACGCCCCCTGAGCGCGAATGGCCACCGGCTCGCCTTCTCTGATGAACGGCCAGTAAGGCATCGCATGCAAGGTTATGCACGGGTGTTGACGAAGTTCGTCAAGGATTGATGGCTGGCCGTGCCGTGCCAGGTAGTCGGGGCTTGCACACACGACTCGGGGGTTGGGCGCCAGCGATCTGGCCACCAGCGCGGAGTCACGTATCGTGGCGATCCGAATGGCGACATCGATGCCCAGCCCGGCGATGTCCACGATGCTGTCCGACAGCGTCAGGTCGATACTCAGTGCCGGATTTTCCTGCATCAACGCAGGCAGCAGCGGCATGATGACGGTCTGACCAAACACGCTGGGGGCAGTGACCCGCAATACGCCACTGGCCGTACCCGCATCGGCTTTCAGCGTTGCACGGGCGGTTTCGCTGGCGTGGAGCATGGTTTTGGCATGCGGCAGAAACACTTCGCCTTCCGGCGTCAGTGATACCGAGCGGGTGGTGCGGTGAACCAGCCTGACGCCCAGGTCGTTTTCCAGCGCAGCCAGACGTCTGGAGATTGCCATCGGCGACAACCCGAGTCGACGCGCCGCTTCCGACAGGCTCCTGCTGGAGGCAATGGCGGCGAACACCTCTATATCAGATATTTGCACGGATTCTATCCATTTTCGTTAAAGCGCCTTATCTGCACGGCCGGGTTCCAATGGGCTGCGCCAGCCCTTAACGTTGCTGCAGGTTCTGTCAATGACTGCGGGCAATTCGCAGCCGGTCTGCACAGTGAGGATTTGAAGTATGAGCGAGACAAACAAACACGTTACAGCTCCGTTCGATAGAGGTCATCTGAAACTGAAGAACAGGTTTGCGGTGGCGCCCATGACACGTGTGAGCGCGGACGAGCAGGGCAGTGCAACGCAGACCATGGCGCGCTACTACGAGCGGTTCGCCAAGGGCGGTTTTGGCCTGATCATCACCGAGGGCAACTACACCGATCGCAGTTCTTCCCAAGGCTACCGCTTCCAGCCCGGGCTCACCGATGACGAGCAAGCTCAGGCCTGGCGTGCCACGACCGATGCTGTGCACCGCCATGGCAGTATCATGATTGCGCAGCTCATGCACGCCGGTGCGCTCAGTCAGGCTAATCGCTTCGTCAGCGAGTCGGTGGGTCCTTCGGCCATTCGTCCCAAGGGCGAACAGATGGCGTTCTATTACGGCGCGGGCAGCTACCGGATTCCGCGGGCGATGAGTGACAAGGATATTGCCGAGGCCATTGAAGGGTTCGCCCACGCGGCGCAACTGGCTATCGGCACTGCAGGCTTTGACGGTGTCGAGATACATGGTGCGAACGGCTACCTGCTGGATCAGTTTTTGACCGATTACAGCAATCAACGCACCGATCAATGGGGCGGTGAGGTCGGACAGCGTCTGCGACTGACGCTCGAGGTCATCGCCGCAGTGAAAAAAGTCGCCGGGCAGGCACCGGTGGGCGTGCGTCTCTCACAAGGCAAGGTCAACGACTTTCAGCACAAATGGGCGGGGGGCGAACGCGATGCCGAAATCATTTTCGCTGCGCTGGCCGATGCCGGAGTCGATTACATCCATGTGACCGAACACGAAGCATGGCAGCCGGCGTTTGCCCAGGGTCAAGCCAGCCTGGTCGAACTGGCCCGTCGCTACGCGCCGGATGTCACGCTGATCGCCAATGGTGGCCTGCACGATCCGCAAAAAGCCGAACAGGTGCTTCGCGACGGTGCCGACATCATCGCGGTGGGCAAGGGGGCACTGGCCAACCCGGACCTGCCAGAGTTGTTGCGTCAGGGCGCGGCACTCCGCGACTTCGATCCAGCCATTCTCGGGCCGATTGCCAATATCAAGGACAGTGAGTTGGTGTAGGCGTTGCTGACAAGCATCAGCGCCGGCTGAGCGTGCGTAACGCCACGTCGACAGGCGTTGCGCCCTGGGTCAGTTCGATGATCTGCCGGGATATCTCGATTCGGTCGACCAGTGCAGCCAGGAAAGCGGCTACGTCATCGCGCGGTATTTCGCCATACGCGACAGCCGGACCTGCGCTGACCTCACCGGTACCCGCGCTGTCGACCAGGGTGCCTGGCCTTAGAATCACCCAGTCCAGTGCGGAAGAGGCCAGATACACATCGGCTTGTTTTTTCACCCGCATGTAATTCTCGAATCCAGCGGAGGTGTCTGTACCGCGTGCAGCTTCAGGAAATGCCGACACCAGCAGGAAGCGACTGACTCCGGCAAGCACGGCGGCCTCAACAGCGGTTTCCAGGCCCTTGCCATCAATGGCGTTGGTCAGCTCAATGCCTGCGCCGCCAGCCCCAGCGGTGAAAACCACGACATCGCTGCCTGTCATCACAGCGGACAAACGAGAAGCGTCCAGCTCGGTGAGGTTGCCGAGCAATGGTATGGCGCCAGTCGCTTTGATTGCCGCCGACTGTTCTTCTTTTCGGTGCAGTGCGATCACTTCATGACCGCCGCCGCCAAGGTTTTTCAGAAGGCGCTGGCCGACCTTTCCGGCTGCACCGATGACAAAAACTTTTGACATGAAATCTTCCTCTGGTGGGTCGTGCGCCGACGCTCAGCACTATCGGCGCATTCAGCCGTGTTAGCCTTCAAATTGATGGTAGACCTTGGCAATCACTTTCCAGCTGTCGTCGATTTTGATCAGCGTCAGGTAGTCGTTGTAGTCCGCACCAATGGCATCCTTTTCCATATCGACCCGGACCACTGCCGTGGTGGGCGTAATGGCAAGAACGTCCAGACGCGTCGTTATGTCTGGAGCGGTACCATTGGTTTCGACGAAGGTGTACAGGTTGCTGATCGGTCCACCCAGCAGTTGACCATTGGTGAACCCATACATCACTGCATCTTTGTGGAATGCTTCCTCGATAGTGGCAACGCTGCCTGTACGCAAGCCTTCTACGTACTTGCTGGCCGTTGCGATAACTGCGTTGTAGTCGTTGGTCGGGACGGCTTTGATGTTATTGCTCATGGGTTTTACTCCTGGATTAGGAACTGACCACTGCGCGGCTGATATCTTCAGGCTCAATGGCCATCTCGTTAAGCGCTTTGGCTGTTGCTGCGCCGGTGACGATTACTGTTTTTTTGTCGAGATAATTCATGTCGTGTTTTTCCTTTATCGCGGTATTTCCGGCATCCGGGAGTTGATGACGGGAGGAGGCCGGCTCTGGCTTAGTAATTACCCATTGGCCAGTCGATATAGCCTTTAGCACCGCCGCCGTAGTACGACTCTCGCGGTGCAATGGTCAGCTCGGCACCATGGCGCAGACGGGCGACGAGATCGGGGTTGGATATGAACAAGCGACCGAAAGCCACCGCGTCGATCTTGCCCTGCGCCCGGCGCTCGATCGCCATCTCCAGGTCATAGTTGTTATTGCCAATGAACGGACCGTTGAACTGTTTGCTCAGCGCATCCATGTCGACACCTTCCGGCACTTCACGGGAGGTGGCAGTGGCGCCTTCGACAAAGTGCAGATAGGCCAGATTGAATGTGTTCAGTTGCTGGATCAGGTAGCCATGAAGGCCCATGACGTTGCTGTCGGGCCGGGTATTCCCGGCATCGGGCGTTACCGGAGACAAGCGAATACCCACGCGGTCACTGCCCCAGATATCCACGATGGCCTGGGTGACTTCCAGCGTCAGGCGGGCGCGGTTTTCTATCGAGCCGCCATACTGGTCGGTGCGCTGATTGGTCGAGTCGCGCAGAAACTGGTCCAGCAGGTAGCTGTTGGCCGAATGGACTTCAACGCCATCAAAACCGGCCCTTTTGGCGTTCTCTGCGGCGTGTTTGTATTGCTCGATGATGTCGGGGATTTCGCCGGTTTCCAGTGCGCGCGGCATGGAGACTGGTACAAAACCGTCGACGGTGTAGGTATTGCCCTCGGCCTTGATGGCGGACGGGGCTACCGGTGCCTCGCCATTGGGTTGCAGGTCGACACTGGAGAATCGCCCCACATGCCATAGCTGGCTGACAATCTTGCCTCCTGCTGCATGCACAGCGTCGGTCACTGCCCGCCAGCCTGCGACTTGTTGATCACTCCAGATCCCCGGGGTTGCGGCATAGCCTCGACCCTGAGCGGAAATGTTTGTCGCCTCGGCGACGATCAGCCCTGCCGTAGCGCGTTGCGCGTAGTAGGTTGCGTGCAGTTCATTGGGAACACCATCCTCGCCATAGCGGCTGCGTGTTACCGGTGCCATCACGATACGGTTCGCCAGCTCCATAGAGCCCATGGTGACGGGTGAAAACAGGTCGGTAGTGTTATGGGTGTCATTCATCAAATACTCCACATAGTAGACCAGTCGTCTACTTAAAAGACTAAAAAAAATGCCTGCTACCGCAGCAGGCGCTTGGTCATGGTCAGTGCTTTCTCGAAAGGTTCGGTGGACCTGTTCACCTTCGCCAGAAGGGAAGCGCCAAGCCATAGCTGATACAGGGACTCTGCGAATCCTTCATGATCGCCCTCGGGATGAATACTGTCATCGGCGACGCCCATGTCTACACAGGCAGTCAGGCGTTTAATGATGTTTGCTGTGCCGACCTCGAGCACACCACGCATGTCTTCAGACAGATCGCAGACTTCCGCCCCCAGCTTGACGACCAGACACTTGCCTTCGGGAAGGTCGGTGCCCTGGGTTTCTATCCAATAGTTGAAGTAGGCCATTAACCGCTCGGCACCACTTCCCGGACGTGCCATGAGGGCGTCGACTCGGCCCAGGTACTCGGAAAAATACTCTTCCAGCAGCGCCTGACCGAATTCTTCCTTCGATTTGAAATAGTAATAGAACGAGCCTTTGGGTACCCCAGCCGTGCTTAATACCTCGGCGAGGCCAACGGCGGTATAGCCTTTGTTCGTCATGAGCGAGCGGGCCACATCAATGATGTGCTGTCGCATGTCCTGGGCTGGTTTCTTCATAATGCCAAGCATCCTAAACGTAAACCGACCAGTCGTCTAGTAAGTTTTCGGGGAATCTGCCTGCGCAAAAAAGAGCCTTAGTAAATGTATATCGCATAGGCTTTGACTGTATCCCCCCTGGGGGGATAGAGTGCCGGTCTGAATCACCCAGACTGGAGCTCGATCCATGAGTGAACACGACCATCCCCACGGCCATACGCACCAGTCCCACGAAGCTGTCATCAAGCGCCTGAAACGGGCCGACGGTCATTTGCGCGGCATCATCACCATGATCGAAGAAGGGCGCGAGTGCGTGGACATCGCCCAGCAGCTGCACGCAGTCGAAAAAGCGGTGTGCCAGGCCAAGCGCACGTTGATTCAGGATCATATCGATCACTGCCTCGAAGACACACTCGGTTCACTCGCCAGGGGCGAGCGGGCACCGCTGGAAGCCTTCAAGCAAATCACCAAATACCTTTAGGTCTCGCATGCCCAACTTCGTTGAGTTGTTGCAGCAAGGTGGTTCGCATGCCTGGCTGTATTTCCCCAGTGCCATTTTGCTGGGCGCGTTGCACGGGCTGGAACCCGGGCATTCGAAAACCATGATGGCGGCGTTCATTGTGGCCATTCGTGGCTCGGTGAAACAGGCTGTGATGCTTGGCGTCGCAGCTACCGTTTCGCACACCGCCGTTGTCTGGCTGGTGGCCATCGGCGGCATGTATCTGGGGCAGGGGCTGGACGCTGAAACCACGGAGCCTTACTTTCAGCTCGCGTCGTCTGCCGTGATCATCGCCATTGCATTGTGGATGCTGTGGCGCACCTGGCGTGGCGAGCAGCTGTATAAGTTCGAAAGTGCCCGGCTGAGTCACGGGCATGCAGGCCATGGCCATGAGCACGACGTGGACTCCCGTGAGCATGAGCATGAGCATGAGCATGAGCATGAGCATGAGCATGAGCATGAGCACGGTCACAGCCATGACCACAGCGATCTGGAAGGCTTGAACCTGAGCGCCGAGGGCTATCAGGATGCCCATGAAAAGGCCCATGCTGACGATATCCGCAAGCGCTTCACCCATCGCGAGGTCAGCAATGGCCAGATCCTGATGTTCGGCTTGACCGGAGGCCTTATCCCTTGCCCGGCGGCCATCACCGTGCTGCTGCTGTGTCTGCAGGTGCAGCAGGTCACCCTGGGCGCGATGATGGTGATCTGTTTCAGCCTGGGGCTCGCCATTACGCTGGTCACTGTTGGCGCTGCCGCCGCCATCGGTGCGCGAAAAGCCTCGAATCGTTTTCCCTGGCTCAGTGCAGCCGCTCGACGCGCACCTTACCTGTCCAGCGTCCTGATTATTTGTGTCGGGACCTATGTCGGGATCGACGGCTGGATTGGTCTGCACTCGTGAGATGGCCGGGTGTTTGAGACTGGCAGCTATCACAAAAATAATTTGTGCATTTTTAAAATATATATTGATTTTTATTGGCGTCGACCGGCTTTAGCATGAGTGGACCTTGAAGAAGTCGCCGGGCAGCGAGCGCGTCGTCCGGCTTCACCCGCCACCAAGAGCTGCAATCGGAGTCCTGATGAGTCTTTCTCCTTTCCACCTTGCAATCCCGGTTTATGACCTGGCCACGACACGTGCCTTCTACGGTGAAGTGTTCGGTCTTTCCGAAGGGCGCTCCAGCGATCAGTGGGTCGACTTCGATTTCTACGGGCACCAGTTGGTGATTCATGAACACCCGAAAACCGCCTCTCAAGAGAGCGTGCACAGCAACCCTGTAGACGGTCACGACGTGCCGGTTCCGCATTTCGGGATCATTCTGGAATGGGCCCAGTGGGAGGCCTTGGCCGAACGCTTGAAATCCTTCGGTACCGAGTTCGTCATCGAACCCTATATTCGTTTCAAGGGGCAGGTGGGTGAACAGGCCACCATGTTTCTTTTCGATCCCTGCGGTAATGCGCTTGAGTTCAAGGCCTTCAAGGACATGAGTCAGCTGTTCGCAAAATAGTAAAAGGCCTGGCGCGCACCACGTCGCGCCAGGCTTGCTTGAGTGGGCGTAACGCTAACCAGTCAGCACATGGTCATTAATCAGTTGCACCAGCGTGCTCACCGGTTCGGTCAGGCTGCGGCGAGCACGATGTACCAGGCCGATATCGCGATGGAACGTATGCGCTTTCAAGTCGATAGAGCGCACACCGGCGTGCCATGTCTGCAGGGTTGCCGTTTCCGGAACCAAGGCTACGCCGACGCCGTTGGCGACCAGTTTGATGATCGCATCCAGTTCATCGAGCTCGCAGACTTCGCGCAGCGAGACATGGGTCTGGCGCAGGAACCGGTCGACCTGACGGCCACCAAACGACGATCGATCGTAACGAATGAATGGATGAGCCGAAACCAGCTCGGCCCAGTCATCCCCTGGCATGTCGGCAGGCACGATAAGGCGATAGGGCTCACGGACCAGTGTCGTCCAGCGCAGGTCGCTTTGCAGTGAGAAGGGCGGGCGGATGATCGCTGCCATGTCAATTTCGCCAGCGTCCACCTGATTGACCAGGTCCATGGACAGGCCGGGGATGACACGCGTCCTGCACGCGGGGAATTGCTGATGAAACCGAGCGAGCGCTTCCGGCAGAAAGGAGCGTTGCACAGAGGCTATTGCGCCGATGGTCACCAGCACGCTGGCGGGCAACCCGACCGTAGTAGTGCCCAGGCTGCTGAACTGGCGCACCAGATCCTGACCTTGTAGCAACACTTGCTGCCCCATGCGGTTGAGCTGGGCTGAACGTCCTTTTCGGTCGAACAATTCGACGCCCAGTTCAGCTTCAAGGCGCTGCATCTGCGCACTGACAGCGGCCTGGGTCAGCCCGATCTTGCTGCCCGCCGCAGCGAAAGTGCCTTCTCTTGCCACGGCGATAAATGTTTTCAGTTCTTTGATCATGGGCAAAGAATAATTGTATTTTTACTGAAAGCACATTTGTTTATTTTGTTGTTGATGCCTATCCCATGTCCTCGGCCACACCCTGATCCTCACCGAGAAACCCGCCGCTCTGGTGCTGCCATAGCCGCGCATAGGTTCCGTTTTTGCCCAGCAGTTCGGCGTGGGTGCCTTGTTCGATGATGCGGCCGTCGTCCATGACAATCAGCCGGTCCATGGCGGCAATCGTGGACAGGCGGTGGGCGATGGCAATCACCGTCTTGCCTTGCATCATTTCATCGAGGCTCTCCTGAATCGCCACTTCGACTTCCGAGTCCAGCGCACTGGTGGCTTCGTCGAGCAGCAGGATCGGGGCGTTCTTGAGCATCACCCGGGCGATGGCGACGCGTTGACGCTGGCCGCCCGACAGCTTGATACCGCGCTCACCCACCAGCGTGTCGTAGCCACTGTGGCCTTGTTTGTCGCTCAGTTGGCTGATGAACCCGTCGGCTTGCGCACTCGCCGCAGCGCTGCGGATTTGCTCATCAGTCGCGTCGGGGCGTCCGTAGGCGATGTTGTCGCGAATGGAGCGGTGCAGCAGCGAGGTGTCCTGCGTGACCATGCCGATGGCACTGCGCAAGCTGTCCTGAGTGACGTGCGCAATGTCTTGCCCATCAATGCTGATCGACCCCTTGTCCACGTCATAGAAGCGCAGCAGCAGGTTGATGAGCGTGGATTTGCCGGCGCCGGAGCGACCCACCAGGCCGATTTTTTCACCTGGACGAATGCTCAGGCTCAGGGCATCGAGCACCTGGCGTTCGCCGTTGTAATTGAAGCTTACGTTATCGAAGGTGACCGCGCCGCCGCGGGTGACCAGAGCCTTCGCGTCTGGTGCATCCTCGACCTTGGGACCGCGGGTCAAGGTTTCCATGCCGTCCTGAACGGTGCCGATGTTCTCGAATAACGAGGTCATCTGCCACATGATCCAGTGCGACATACCGTTGATGCGCAACGCCATAGCGGTGATCGCCGCGACCGCACCGGTGCCGACCTGGCCCTGGTGCCACAGCCACAGGGCGTAACCGCCAGCGCCCATGATCAGTGCGACCACCAGTGCCTGATTGACGATCTCGAACTGGCTGACCAGACGCATCTGAGCCAGGCCGGTGAGCTTGAAGTCCTCCATCGCGGCCCGCGCGAAATGCGCTTCACGCTTGGAGTGCGAGAACAGCTTTACCGTGGTGATGTTGGTGTACGCGTCCGAGACACGTCCGGTCATCGATGAGCGTGCGTTGGCCTGCTCCTGGCCGACCTTGCCCAAGCGTGGCACGAAGTACAGCATGGCCAGACCGAACAGCATCAGCCAGCCAAGGAATGGCAGCATCAGTTTCAGGTCGAAGCCGCCGGCCAGGGCGATGATCGCGATGAAGTAGACGCCGATACCGAGGACGATTTCGACGATGGTGAACAGCACCTCGCGCACTGACAGCGCTGTCTGCATCACCTTGGTGGTGACGCGGCCGGAGAACTCATCGGAGAAAAAAGACAGGCTTTGCCGCAACATCAATCGATGGAAGTCCCAACGCAGCCGCAGGGGCAGGTTGATCGCCAATACCTGGTGCTGCACCATCGTGCGCAATGCCACCAGCACGATGCTGCTCAGCAATACCAGGCCGATGCCCCACAGCACGCTACTTTCCTGCGCGGCCGTATCGCCGCCAGCCTTCCAGGTGGACAGCAGATCCACGACCTGCCCGAGGAAGGAAAACAGCCAGGCTTCGTAAATCGACACACCGGCACACAGCAGAGCAAACGCAAGAATGTAACCGCGTGCCCCTCGCGTACAGGCCCAGAGAAACCGTGCCAGGCCGTCAGGTGGCGGCGGCACTTCGTCAGGCGGGAAGGGGTCAAGCCATTTTTCAAACGCGCGAAGCATGGTGTTCTCCAAAAAAATCAGTGCAAAGAGTCTGGCGTCCTCGACGCCTCCCGAACCTCTTCCAGATTGAGCTTCAGGGTCAATGTTTGTCGGCGCCATTGCCCAGGCTGTCCCACAGTCTCATCACCTGGGTCACTGCGGCGTCCAGTGTGTCATGTGGGACACCGTCGCGCGCCAGTGTAGACAAACCCAGAAGAAAACTGTCAAACACGGCCGCGAGGGTTTCCGGTATTACTGTTGCAGGCAACTCGCCTGCCGCTACGGCGCGCTGGATACAGGCCACGATACCTGTGCGGTTCAGATCCCTGGCGCGCGCAAGAGGTTCGGAAATGGCTTTGCTCTCGTCCGAGCAGGCGCTCATCAGCCCTAACGCCACCAGGCACCCCGTGGGATGCCCTGGCTCGCACTGCATTTTCGCGGAGCGGCGAAGGGTGAGTTCAATCGCGTCTCTGGGCGGCAGGGTCGTATCGAACAGGCTGTCGGTGACCCGGCCGTAGGTGTCGAGGTAACGCTCCATCACTTCATTGAACAGGGCCTGTTTAGAGCCAAACGCTGCGTAGAAGCTCGGTGCCGTGATGCCGCCACCGATGGTTGCCTTGAGCTGGCTGAGGGAGGTTGCGTCGTAGCCGTGCTCCCAAAACAGATGCAGCGCCTGAGTGATCGCTACATCACGGTCAAATGTACGCGGACGCCCCAGCTGTGCCATATCGAGTCTCCTTCGGAATTAATTAAATACTAATCGATACATAAGTCGTTGACCACCTGACTCCACCTGCTTATATTTGTACCGATCAGTATATTAGTGAGGGTATTTCAGTGACTACGGATGAGAAACAGGGCGAAACACTCCCGCTGGGGGCGTTACTGGCGCTGGCAATGACGGGGTTCATCTGCATCGTCACCGAGACCTTGCCGGCAGGTTTGTTGCCGCAGATCGCCGACGGGTTGGAGGTGTCCGCATCGTTTGCAGGGCAGATGGTGACTGTTTATGCGTTGGGTTCATTGCTGGCCGCCATTCCGCTGACGATCGCCACGCAAAGCTGGCGGCGCAGAACGGTATTGCTGGTGACGATTATCGGCTTTCTGGTGTTCAACAGCGTCACTGCATTGTCGTCCAATTATGGACTGACCCTGATCGCAAGGTTTTTCGCAGGCGTCTCGGCGGGTCTGGCGTGGAGCCTCATCGCCGGTTATGCACGGCGCATGGTGGTCCCGCAACTGCAAGGCCGCGCATTGGCCGTGGCGATGGTCGGTACGCCCGTTGCCTTGTCGCTGGGCGTGCCTCTGGGAACCTGGCTTGGCGGCTTCATGGGCTGGCGCATGGCGTTTGGCCTGATGTCCGGGATGACCGTGATGTTGATCATCTGGGCGCTGGTCAAAGTGCCGGACTATCCCGGCAAGTCCTCCTCACAGCGCATGGCGTTACGTCAGGTCTTTTTCACGCCCGGCGTACGCTCGGTGCTGGGCGTGGTTTTCACCTGGATGCTGGCTCATAACCTGCTTTACACCTACGTCGCTCCATTCGTTTCCGCGGCGGGGCTGGCGAATAATGTGGACCTGGTATTGCTGGCATTCGGGGTCGCCGCACTGGCGGGCATCTGGGTTACGGGACGGTTGGTTGATCGCCATCTGCGCAAGACAGTGCTTGCCAGCCTGGCAACCTTCGCAGCGGTGTCAGTGTTCTTCGGCGTGTTTTCCGGCTCTGCAACGGCCATTTACATCGGCGCTTTTATCTGGGGCCTGACCTTCGGCGGTGCCGCCACGCTGCTGCAAACCGCGCTCGCCGATTCGGCAGGCGAGGGTGCAGATGTGGCGCTTTCCATGAACGTCGTGGTCTGGAACAGCGCCATCGCAGGCGGAGGGTTACTGGGTGGCGTGTTGCTTGGCCACTGGGGAGCAGGTTCCTTTCCTTGGGTCTTGTTGATGCTTTTGCTGCTGAGCCTGTTGATCGCACTGCGCGCACGTGCTCATGGGTTTGCACGGGGTAGCCGGCTGGACCGGGAACATGTTTTGGCTGGGTGATCTGATCAAGACCCGTAATATGGACGTCAAGCTGCTTGCTGATGCAGGGGGTTAATTCTATAATTTTGTGAATTAAATGGCTAAATCGAGCTTTATACACATTATGTTGGATTTAAGCTTCAGCAAGCCCGGTGAGATCGTTAAGCGCCTTTGTGACCGCCTGCGCACAGAGCGTCTTGCGTTGAATATGACACAAGCCGACCTCGCCGGGCGTGCCGGCATCGGCACAAATACGGTCTCCAACCTCGAAGCCGGACGCAATGTCGGATTCGAGAACGTCGTGCGGGTGGCTATGGCTCTTGGCCGAACCAAGGAACTCGAAGGCCTGTTTCTGCCAAAGCTGGACAGCATCGAAGACATTCGACGCTACGAAAACAGCGCCAATCGTCTCCGTACAAAGAGGAAGTCCGGCGATGTTTGAGCAGGTTAACGTCTTCTACGAGGGCTGGGGTGAGCGATGGCAGTGGGGCACGCTGGTCTCGACGACCGCTTTGACCGGTCGCCCGCTGATCGTGTTCGAATACAGCAATGAAGCCAGACAAAGGGGCCTGGAACTGTCCTCCTATACGCTGCCCCTGGATGGGGGCAGGTTGCGCCGAGACTTCCCGGACCATCAGCTGTACTTGCCAGGGCCTGTTTACGACTCGTTGCCGGATGGATGGGGCATGTTGTTGATGGACCGTCTTTTCAGGCGCCGCGGGCTCACCACCGCGCGCATCGGCCCTCTGGAACGGCTGGCCTATATCGGTAGCAGCGCAATGGGCGCCATGACGTTTGAGCCCGTGGCGCCCGAAGGGCAGGAATCTGACGTCCACATCCCGCTGGAACAGCTCGCCGCCGATGTGAAGCAAGTACTGCGTGGAAACGGTGGCGATTTCCTGCAGGCATTACTGCTGGTGGGTGGCTCGCCTCAAGGGGCAAGGCCCAAGGCTCTCGTCTATCGCGATCCTGAAACTGGCGGGTTTACCACTGCGGCTAAGCCGGGCTTTGAAGCATGGTTGATCAAGTTTCCGGCCAAAGAAGAACACGCAGAAGTGTGCGCCATCGAAATGGTCTACGCCGAGTGCCTGCGCATGTGCGGTATCGAGACCCCTGACACCCGGTACTTCAATCTGCCTGATGGCCTGGCAGCGTTTGCCAGTAAGCGATTTGACCGTCGCGATGGTTTACGTATACCCATGCAAAGCCTGGCCGCCTTTACGGGGGCAAATTACCAGTCTCCGGGTGTGTTGGACTACGTCAACTTTTTGCGGGCAACACAGATGTGTACCAACGATGTGCGAGAGATGGCACGCGCGTTCGAACGTGCCGTTTTCAACGTTGCGTTCAACAACCGAGACGATCATCCCAAGAACTTCGCCTACATCCTGTCGCAGGACGGTCAGTGGAAACTGTCGCCGGCTTACGACGTAACCTTCTGCGAGGGGGCAGGCGGATACCATCAGATGGACGTGATGGGAGAGGCGCTGGAGATTTCCCGCGCGCAAATGCTTCGGCTTGCCGAGGAAGCCGAGATGTCCCCGGACGCTGCAACTGGAGTGATTGACGGCATGTGTGACGTCGCGAGCCGGTTTACAGCCATCGCCGAGAACCTGTGCCCACAGGTTATTACTCGAGACACCCTGCGCATGATCCAGAGCCGCATTGATCAGAACGTAGCCCGGTTACACCACAGTCAGGCCGACGGCGGTCACGGGCGATTCTCATAAACGACGCTGCCAGCGCTCAGGGCCGTGTGGAAGACTTTGAGCATCCGCAAACTTGCCTGTCATTATCTCCATCACGGTGCAGCGCGGCTCAAGCCAGCCTAAAAATCGGCCCCCACCAGCGCATCTACCTCCTCACGGCCAGGCGCCGTCGCCGGCCCCCGGCGTGTGACCGCAATCGCTGCTGCCGCATTGGCGCGCAGCGCCGCCCGGTCGACATTGCTGCCCCTGGCCAACTCGGCCAGCAGCACACCGGCATGGGCGTCGCCGGCACCATTGGTGTCGATTGCCGTGACGGCAAAGCCGGGTATGAGCCGCGTCTGTCCGGCATGGTGGAGCCAGCAACCTGCGGGGCCGTCACGAATCACTATGAGCGCATCTTCGCGCAGAATGGACGCCAGGCGGTGGAGCGCGTCGGCGGGCGTCCGGGTTTGCGTGAAGCGCAGGGCTTCTTCGCAGTTGCTGGACCATAAGCTGATCAGCGGAAGTACGGCGCGCATCTCGACGCCATGAAGCCCATCCACCAATGGGCCCGGGTCGAATACCACGGCAGTGCCGCTGGGTAATCCGCCCAGCCAGGCGAGCAGGGCCGTGACCTTGTTTTTGTGTGCCAGGCTGTAGCCGCTGACAAATACGTAATCTTCGGCGCTGACCTGCACGCCCTGCAGGTCATCGGCAGACAAACCACCTTCAGCGCCCACATAGGAGATGAACGAGCGCTCGGCCGAGGCTTCCACCAATGCAACGGCCAGGCCGGTGTCCTCACCGGGAACGGGCATCGTGGAAATCTCCACACCTTCGTCGCGCATGGCCTGACGAGCAATGTCGCCGAAGCGGCCTTGGCCATGGCGACCCAGATAAACGGTGCGCAAGCCATTGCGGCACGCAGCGGCCATGACATTGAAGCCGCCTCCGGCCTCGAACGTAGCGCTGGTAGCCAACACGTCTCCCCCCGACGGCGGCAGGCTGTCGATGGCCATGACCAGGTCAACCACGACCTGGCCGGTGTAGAACAATTTAGCGGGCATGGGCAGCCTCTTTGGGAGCGATACGGCGATCACGTGCCCCGCCGAGCAGCGCATACAGGCCACCGGCGACAATGAAGGTCACGATCCAGCCCAGGCCGTTATGACCCAGCCAGGAATCGGCAAGGAAGCCCTTGAACAGCACATGCTCCGGGGTGGTGGCCACGGTGGTGAAGCTGAAGCCAAGCACGATTGCCAATGCCCACGAGCCCAGCGCGCGCCATTCGACGCCGCCGCGGTACCAGTAGGCGCTGTTTGGGGTCTGGTCCAGCAGGTCTTTTGGGGAGTAGATGTGGCGGTGCAGCAGGTCGACGACAAAGATGCCGACCCACGCGGTAATGGGCACCGCCAACATCGAAATGAACGTAATGAAGGGGCCGTAGAAGCTGTCGGCGATCAGCATGAAATAGATCGAACCGGCAAAGATCGCGATGATATCGACGATGACTGCGTGTACTCGCTTGACCTTCAGCCCTAGGGTCAAAGTGGTCAGGCCGGCCGAGTAGACCGACAGGTTGTTGGACAGCAGCAGGCCGCCGAACGCAGTGATCAGATAGGGCACGGCCATCCAGGTGGGCAACATCTCGCGAATGGCGATGATCGGGTCGGTGGCTGACGCCAGATGATCGTTGCCCACCGACAACAGGCCGCCGAGAGTGATCAGCAAGACCAGTGGTATCCCCGCGCCAAACGCTGCCGAGGCCACCAGTCGAGTGGCCTTAACGCTGGCGTGCTGATAGCGCGACATGTCGGCGCCCGCGTTGGCCCAACCGATACCGGTGCCTGCGGCCATGGTGCCGACGCCGATTATCATCGCACTCAGTGGCGCTGCCGGCGCGTCGAAGACCAGGCTCCAGTCGATGTGGGTGAGTAGAAAGCCACCGACCACCAGGTTCAGAGCGCCAAACAGGTAAGTCGCCCATTTCTGGATGACCAGCAAGGTGGCATGGCCCAGGCCCGAGACGGTCAGGGTCAGCAGCACGAACAAGGCGATGAACACCAGGGTCAGGCCAGGCGAGTTTTTCGCTTCCACGGGGGTGCCGAAAAGGATCGCGAACAGTGACAGCAGGACAAACGCGGCGGTGGTGGTGTTGACCGTTTCCCAGCCCAGACGCGACATCAGCGAAACCAGCGTGGGCCCGATATTGCCTCGCACCCCGAAGATGGCCCGGGACAGCGTCAGGCTCGGTGCCCTCCCGCGGCGCCCGGCAATGGATATGACGCCCACCACGGCGAACGAGCCGGCGGCACCGAGGATGGCGACGATAATTGCCTGCCAGATGGCCAGCCCCTGGAACGCTACCAGGGTGGCGCCAAGCGGCAAGCCCAGGATGCTGATATTCGCGGCGAACCAGACCCAGAACAGTTGCAGCGGGTGGCCGTTGCACTCGTTTTCAGGAACCGGCTCGATGCCGCGGGTTTCCAGCTGACCCGCACTTTGAGAGGGGGACGATGTAGTCATTTGCGTTGCTCCTATTGCCTTTATTGTGGTTGTGGCAGTACGTCAGCAGGTGCAATCCAGTGCAAATTGGCTTTTCCGAAATCGGGTCAGCCTTATCGCCGCTCGGAAGGCTGAGGGCGAGGGTGATCTCGTTCACAGTGGGCGAGCACAGCCCGGTCCATCAACCGGTGCGCAGGGCCAGCAGCTGTTCGACCAAAGGCGCGAGATCGAGCGTGTTGACCGCATCAATTTGCTCAATCAACGCCGCCGGCCAGGCGTGCATGCCGTTGCAGGCGCCCAGCATGGCGCCGAGAATGGCGGCAATTGTGTCGGTGTCGCCGCCCAGGCTGGCCGCCATGCACACCGCATCGAACGGACTGAGCTGGCTGCTCGCCACGCGGTGGGCGAGGGTGAACGCAGCGACCACTGATTCCTGTGAGGCGACCGAGGTGCCAATCACATCGTGCACCCGGTCGGCCAGCTGTTCGTCTGTGCAGTCGGCGCACAGTGCCTTGGCCCATTGAATGCGCGCGGCGATACGCCCACCCGCAACCCAATGGCCATGGCGTTCGGCAGTCAGGGCCACCTCGGCGCCTGTCTCCAGAGCTTCGGCCAAGGGCGCGCCATTGATCCCGGCGGACACCACGGCCGCGACCGCCGCCGCGCTGGAGATGCCCAGCGTGGTGTTATGGGTCACCTGACAGGCTTGCACCACCAGCGCCATGAAGGCCTCGCGGTTGCTCACGTCGCCCGCGATGCCCACCGGGGTGATACGCATTGCCGCGCCATTGGTGGTGCCGAAGCGGCCGGCCTCTTCAGGGCTATGGCCGTCAAGGATCATTTCAATCGCGCGCTTGGTCGATGGCCCCAGCAGGTCGTAGGAGCCCTTGGCTTTCATCGCGGCTTCCCACTCGATCAGGCTGTGGGCCAGGGCTGTCGGGTCGATGCTGCCGCCGCCGGCCACCAGCAACTGTGCCACCAGGATGGCCTGCTCGGTGTCATCGGTGATAGCGCCGGCCGGCATGTTGGGTGCGATCGGCTGGTCGGCATCGGCGCCGATCAGCGTACTGATACGGCCATAGCGTTGCAGGATCAACGCGCGCGGCAGCGACTGCGTCGGCATGCCCAAGGCGTCGCCCAAGGCCAGGCCATAAAAGGCCCCCAGGCCTCGGTCTTGCAGAAAGGTTGCGCTCATGTGGACGATCCGAAGGCGAGGTGAAGGCGAAAATGCACGGGGTCCAACAGGCTCTCCACGTGCTCCATAAAACGTTCACGGCGGTCAAATGTGGTGCGCACGGCCTTGAGAAACACCGTGCCGGGCTCGCGTGCCAGCAGCACGGCGTCATCACGGTTCAGAGGCCCTGCGCCGATCCATTGGTCGCCCTTGTCGCCAATGAAACCGTGGGCGGCCATGGTCACCGTCAGTGACTGTTCCAGCAGGCCGTTTTGCGGCAGGTTTTCCAGGCCATCGACCGCCGGGATCAAGGCGCGCTCGAGGGAAACGATACTGCCATCGGCGGCGATACGTCGGCGGTCCAGCGCCACCAGGCTGGAAGTGCCGAGGCGCACCTCCATGTCGGGCCGTTCCACCGCTACCAGACGCAGGATTTCCGTACGCACGCCAGCACCCGTGTCGGCCAGGGCCTGGGCCCAGCCGGCACGCTGGTCCAGACTGAAACCGTCGTAGGTGACGATCGAACCCACACCGGTCTGGGTGGCAATGAAGTTACGCCGCTTGAGCTCGGACAACGCTTCGCGCAGCGTGCCGCGGCTGACGTTGAATTCCTGGGCCAGGAGATTTTCCCCGGGAAGCAGGGCACCGGAGCTCATCTGGCCGCTTTCGATACGGCGGATCAGCTCATTGATCACCTGGGTTTTCTTGTCGAATCGAACCTGTCTAGTCATGTACATTTTATAGTTGCATGTTGGGTTGGAGTGCAAGCTGTTTTTACATGGCAAACTGTGATGCAGCGCACCAATGTTTAATGGATTGCGCAAATGATGCGCGCAGTTCGACAAGTAACCCTGCGGGTCATGCCTGCCAGGTTTTTGAAGAGAGCCGTTTGTCACGCACCCTTCAGTGTCAGCCTGGGCAGTCCGATGTGGATCAAGGTATTGGCAGTAAGGGGCTCTTTCGATTATTTTCCAGCGTGCAACCCAATCACCCGGCCAAGGAGCTTGGGCCTCGGCAGCTCTGACTGCCCAGCGCTCATAGCGTCAAGTCTTTCCTTCGTTGCCTTGGTGAACATCGTTGCATGCGGGCCTGCCAGGTCTACGTGCAACAGCATCTGCTCATTGCCAGCCAGTTCCATCTCATCGCCTACCAAATGCAAGCTGTGATAGAGATGTAGGCGCTTGGCGTCGTGGGCGATCAGTTGGGTATGCACCTCAACCTCGGCGCCGAGTTTCACTTCGTGCAGGTAATTGAGGTGCAGTTCCAGAGTGAACAGCGAGTGGCCGCTGGCTTCGCGGTTATCGCTATCCAGCCCCAGGGCTTCCATCAGCCCGTCAGTGGCATAGCTGAATATCAGCAGGTAGAACGCGTCACGAAGGTGGCCGTTGTAGTCGACCCAGTCGGGTTGGACTCGGGTGGTGTAGGTGGTCAGTGCAGGCATGTCGGGGGATTCCGGGTCAGTACTGATCAAATGAGGGAGCTGGCGTGCTCTGCAGGGCGATGGAAGATTCACAGCTCCCAGCAAAGGCAAGCCGGTTTCCCGAGGGTCATTCTGCAAAGCTCATGCCATGCCTGGCCTTGGTAGTCTTCACCGCCTCCATCACGGCGAGCAAGCAATCGTCACGGTAGCGCTCCAACGCCGAAATACTGTGTTTACCCAGCTGATCAGTGGTGCCGTCGACCACATCGTCGATCAGTTTGCCGGTCAGTTCCGGTGCCGGCAGGTAGGTCCATGGCAACTGCAACGCCGGGCCGAACTGAGTCATGAAGTGGCGCATGCCCGCATCGCCACCCGCCAATGTATAGGTGAGAAAGGTGCCCATGAACGACCAGCGCAACCCGGCACCGAAGCGGATCGCATCATCGATTTCGCCGGTGGTCGCCACGCCGTCATTGACCAGGTGCAGCGCCTCGCGCCATAGCGCTTCGAGCAAGCGGTCAGCGATAAAGCCGGGGACTTCCTTGCGCACATGCAGCGGGCGCATACCGAGGGATTCATAGACCTTGATCGCCGCCTGAATGGCCTCCGGAGCAGTATTTTTGCCGCCCACCACTTCCACCAACGGCAGCAGGTACACCGGATTGAACGGGTGACCGACCACGCAGCGCTCGGGGTGCGCGGAGCTTTCGTAGAAGTCACTTGGCAACAGGCCTGACGTACTCGAGCCAATTAACACATTCGGCCTGGCCGCCGCGCTGATCCTGCTGTGCAGATCCAGTTTCAGTTCCAGGCGTTCCGGGGCGCTTTCCTGAATGAAGTCGGCGTCGCTGACACATTCCTCAATGGTGGCCACGAAGCGCAGGCGAGTTTGGGATGCGCCGGGTACCAGGCCCTGTTGCTCCAGGGCGCCCCAGGCATTGGCGACACGTTTACGCAACGCTGCTTCGGCGCCGGGCGCGGGGTCCCAGGCGACCACATCCAGGCCATGGGCGAGGGCGCGGGATACCCAGCCACTGCCGATGACGCCGCTGCCAAGAGCGGCGAAGGTTTTGATTTCGGTGATAAAGCTCATGGCGACGCTCCTGAAGAGTGCGGTGATTCAATCACGGGGTTTTATGTCTCGGAGGCTTTAGCCACGCTTGGTAAGGCCCATCTTGATGCGGCCTTCTGCCGGGGTCATGACTCGTGCGCCCAAGCGGCTGAGAATTTCACTGGCGCGTTCCACCAATTGACCGTTGGTGGCTAGCACGCCCTTGTCCAGCCACAGGTTGTCCTCCAGACCGACCCGGACGTTGCCGCCCAGCAACACCGCTTGCGCAGCCATCGGCATCTGCATGCGGCCAATGCCAAAGCCCGCCCACACCGCATCGGCGGGCAGATTATCGACCATGGCTTTCATGGTGGTGGTGTCGGCGGGTGCGCCCCATGGAATACCCAGGCACAGCTGGAACAGCGGGTTGTCGAGCAGACCTTCCTTGATCATCTGTTTGGCGAACCACAGGTGGCCGGTGTCGAAAATTTCCAGTTCGGCCTTTACGCCCAGCGCCTGGATACGTCTGGCGCCGGCGCGCAGTTGCGACGGGGTGGACACATAAATAGTGTCGCCGTCGCCAAAGTTCAGGGTGCCGCAGTCGAGGGTGCAGATTTCCGGCAGCAGTTCCTCGACATGTGCCAGACGTGTCATTGGGCCGACCAGGTCGGTATTGGCACCAAACTCCATCGGGTGCTCACCATCGCCAATCTCCAGATCGCCACCCATGCCAGCAGTGAGGTTGACGATGATGTCGATGTCGGCCTCCCGAATGCGCTCCATCACTTCGCGGTACAGCGCCACGTCGCGGCTGAACTTACCGGTGTGTGGGTCGCGCACATGACAGTGCACCACGGTGGCACCGGCTTTGGCGGCCTCAACCGCGGCGGTCGCGATTTGCTTGGGCGTGACCGGTACGTGAGGGCTTCGGGCGGTCGTGTCGCCAGCACCGGTGAGTGCGCAGGTGATGATGACGTCGTGGTTCATGGGTGGCTCCTTACAGGCGTGAGGACGCCGTTCGCGACCCTGGAGGATCGCGAAACGGCCGTTCAAAATCAGGTTATTGGCTGCTCAATTGAAGGTTTGCCGCAGCCGGTTTGCCGTCGAAGGTGGTGACGCCTTTAAGCCAGCGCGCCTGGTCTTGAGGATGGTCTTTGAGCCATTGTCTAGCGGACTCGAGAGCATCCTTGTGATCCAGTAGCGGCTGCATCATCCGGCTCTCGTCGGCGGCGGTGAACGTCAGGTTAGTCAGCAATCTATGCACGTTGGGGCACTGTTCGGCATAAGTCGGCGAAGTGACCGTCCACACCGTAGCCATGCCCTCGTTCGGGCCCAGGGCGTCGTCGCTGCCATTGAGGTAAGTCATCGCCACGTTGACGTTCATCGGGTGCGGCGTCCAGCCGAAAAATACCACGGCTTCCTTGCGGCGTACGGCACGGTCCACGGCGGCGAGCATGCCGGCTTCGCTGGACTCCACCAACTGGAATTTGCCCAGGCCGAACTGGTTTTTGGCGATCATCGCCTTGATCTGGGTATTGGCGCCTGAACCAGGCTCAATGCCGTAGATTTTGCCGCCCAGTTCCTTCTCGAACCTGGCGATATCGGCAAAGGACTTCAGGCCCTTGTCCGCCAGGTAAGTCGGCACGGCGAGGGTGGCGCGAGCGTCTTCCAGGCTCGGTTTGTCGAGCACTTTGACCTTCCGGGCTTCGACAAACGGCGTGATGGTCTGGGTCATCAGCGGGTTCCAGTAGCCCAGAAAGAGATCCAGGCGCTGGTCGCGGATGCCGGCGAAAATGATCTGCTGGGAAGCGCTGGTCTGTTTGGTCTTGTAACCCAGGCCGTC
Organism: Pseudomonas syringae KCTC 12500; assembly: GCF_000507185.2. Taxonomy (NCBI): domain Bacteria; kingdom Pseudomonadati; phylum Pseudomonadota; class Gammaproteobacteria; order Pseudomonadales; family Pseudomonadaceae; genus Pseudomonas; species Pseudomonas syringae. The sequence continues at coordinate 5,913,031 of NZ_AYTM02000002.1, read as the reverse complement.
GAGCAACACTTGGGTCATGGCGCTGGTTGCGATCACGTCGGTCCAGTTCACCACACCCATGCGCACGTTCTGGCATGAAGCGGCATCAGCCGCCATTACATTGCTGCTCAAGAGAGCGCTGGCGCTGAGTGCAAGCACGCTGCAACTAATCAGTCGGTTCATGGTGGGGCCCTCGGCAGATCGTTATTGTGGGGTGTCGGCGTCTTTGTGCACCGTGGAAACAAATTACCCTGCCTGAAGGGCGGCCAAGCGCACTGCAGCGACCCGCTTTTGCACTGCGGCGACCTGCCCCTTGAATGCGCCCATGAACGGGAGTATCAACGTGCCACGCTGCAGCGTCCGAGGAGAGCGTTACCATGGCCCAGGATTTCTATTTTTTGCTGATGCCGGGGTTCTCGGCCATCGGATTTATCTCCGCGCTGGAGCCCTTGCGGGTGGCCAATCGCTTTGGCGGCGACCTATACCGCTGGCACGTCCTGAGCGCCGACGGCGGCGCGGTACAGGCAAGCAATGGGATGTCGGTCAACGCCGACTCGGCGCTGGAGCCGCTGAAAAAGGGCACGACCCTGCTGGTGGTGGCCGGCTTTGAGCCGCTGCAGTTCGCCACCCCGGCCCTGCAGCACTGGCTGCGTCGCCTTGATCATGAAGGCGTGACCCTGGGCGCCATCGACACTGGCGCCTGCGTGCTCGCTGAAACCGGCTTGCTCGATGGCCATCGCCTGACCCTGCATTGGGAAGCCATCGAAGCGTTCAAGGAGTCCTATCCACAGCTCACCGTGACCCAGGAACTGTTCGAGATCGACCGCCGCCGCATCACATGCGCAGGGGGCACAGCGTCCATCGACCTGATGCTCGACCTGATCGCCCAGGCGCACGGCCCCGAGTTGGCGATTCAGGTGTCCGAACAATTCGTACTGGGCCGCATCCGCACGCGCAAGGACCACCAACGCATGCAGATCGCTACGCGCTATGGCATCGCCAACAAGAAGTTGGTGCACGTGATCGGAGAGATGGAACAGCAAACCGAACGCCCCCTCAGTACGCTGGCCCTTGCCGAAGCGATCAACGTCACCCGGCGCCAGCTGGAACGCTTGTTTCGCCTGCACCTGAACGACACGCCGAGCAACTTCTATCTGGGCCTGCGCCTGGAGAAAGCCCGGCAACTGCTGCGGCAAAGCGGTCTGAGTGTGCTGGAAGTAAGCATCGCCTGCGGGTTCGAATCGCCGTCGTATTTCACTCGCAGCTATCGAGCACGGTTTACGAAATGCCCGAGGGAGGATCGGCGGCGGGAGGGGGTTTGAGCTTTAGTATTGGACGTGGGCGGGCGTACGTAATCGGTATACTGATCGGCTCATTATTGAGTCTCTGATTAATTAAGAAAAACTGTATATTGCAGACTATATAAATCAAAGTCTCTTTATTTTTCCATGGAATAATTTAATGCAAAAAAAAGAAATTATAATAAAAAGTAGTGTTGCTACAAATCTAGCCGCAAAGACGCTAAGATCAAAAAAGTAACTAAGTAGAAGCAATATCCATACTGAATGAAAAGCCGCGCACGCAATCGCAAATAAATAAACTCTTGCGTTTGAAAAAAATCGTCCAGCTTTTTGTCGGTTCACTGTTTTTGCATTCCGTCTACGGTGATAGCGTCGGCGGCCCTATCTATGACCAATACAGGTATTGAGGTGTTTCTATATGCACGAACATAATCAGTTCTAATGTATCTATATAGGCGCCAAGAGTCTGGTTTTAGAACCAGCTTAGTGACACCATATACAGACATCGCAAGGTCGGCTGACCCGTAGGCCATATTTCCTTCTTGTGCTCCGTAACCAACTGCTTTCGCTGCTGCTTGGTACCCCTTTCTTACTGGGCCTTCTGTGTCACTGCGCCCCTCCCAAAGGTTGCGCCCGTTTTCATAAACGTTATTTGCACCATGAGCCATAATTGGTACACCGGCAACGAGGCACAGCGTACCTACAGAGCCATAGCAAATGCCCGCACCCGCTACAAATTGCATTGCTCCGGCGACTGCGCCAACGCCTTTTTTGGCAACCTCCCATGACTGAGTAAACAAGCTATTTTGTTCATCTTTTAGTTCTTTTAGGCCCTGCTCAGGACTTTTTTTACCTTCAGAGACATCATTGACAATACTTTTAGCGTAATAGGCGACTTCACGGTTGAACTGCAAGCGCAGTGTGCCGTTTTTAATATGCTTAATGCCTAATGTACAGGCTTGCTCCCCTAGCTTTTTAGCGGCGGCACTGACCATCAAATAGTTTGTGCTGTTTTCGTCTGTTGGTTTCATTCTTCACTCCCGCCAGGTGATGTATGTGCGGTTAGTCATACATCTACCCTTAAGATTATTTTTTCAATTTTATTTGTTGGTACTCAATCAATTCGCTTACGCAAATGGCTTATTCGCAGTCCTGTCCCAGCCACCAGAAACGATACCGGCACTACCACCATCGGCGCGACGTTGTTGTGAATATTCAAATTTAATGCGGCCGTAATTCAGGTTTACTACTTCTATGGGGAAACCTGACTGGTCGGCACCTTGACCGCTTACTAATGAGATCAGAACTTCTTCAAGTACGATGTCTAGATACTTGAACTTTTCAGTTCCCGCACGATGGATTCGAATGGTCACATTTTTGATATGCGAACCCCTACAGCAAAGCTCAAATAGCTTCGGGGTGGCTCTATCCACATATTTGCTGATCTGGAAATCGCCAAGGGAAACCCCTCCAGCAGTAGCTCCCCCATTCGAGCTGGCTGTCTGACTGATGGACTGCATGGCGTTGTAGTGGTAGGAAAGCAACTCGACCCAACCTTTGTGCCCATCGTCAAGAGACTCGCCCTCAACACCATCAACCTTCATAAACGCATCAAAAGACATAGAACTCCCTGTTCTTCAAAAACAAAAATGAAAAAATCAGTCGCATTTTAGTATTTCTGCAGAATTAGTACCATTGCAGAATGCGCAATCACCTTCCGTTGGCGTCTGACAGTTCTCGTAGGGCAACAGGCGAGTGGGTGGTCAGGAAAACCTGGAGGGTTTCCGGTGTGTCCTTGGTGCCCAAGGAGTCCATGAAACGAATCAAACGATGAGGTTCCAGGCCATGCTCCACCTCATCTACCAATGCTATGGAGGCTGCCTGTGCTACCTGGCGTTGAAGGCCCGCTACCAGCAAGCGAGACGATCCCGTGCCGAGTGATAGCAGAGGAATGCCCTAAGGATTGTGCAAGGCAATGGCGCCATCACTACAGCCTCCCCAACGCCCCCTAAAGACTATCCGGATCCCCGAAAAACATCTGAATCCGCGACCTCAACCAACGCTCCCCGGGGTCATTATCCTGCGCGCCGCGCCAGGCCATGTGCAGTTCGAACGTCCTGGTTTCAATCGGCAGGTCTTCGGAGCGAACGCCTCCTGCGGCGGTCAGGACCTGCGCCGCATAATCAGGCACGGTGGCGATGATGTCGGTGCCGGTCAGCAGTGTCGCCAGTCCATTGAACTGGGGCACGGCGAGGACGACGTGGCGTTTGCGGTCGAGTTTTTCCAGGTGTTCGTCGATGAAGCCGCTCAGGTCGCCGGCGAAGGAGACCAGTGCATGGGGGCGGGCGCAGAAGTCGTCGAGGCTCAACGGGCCGGGTATCGAGTCGGCGCGCAGCAGTTGCGGCTTGCTCCTGCGCAAGACTTTGCGCTTGGCGTTGGCGGGCAGGTCCTGGGTGTAGCTGACGCCGACGGAAATCTCCCCGGAGGCAAGCAGGGGCGGCATGAGGATGTAATTGACTCGCCTGACTACCAGCACAATGCCCGGCGCTTCGGAGCGCAGACGCTTGAGCAGGGTGGGCAACAGTGCGAACTCGACGTCATCGGACAGGCCGATGCGGAAGACCGAGGTGCTGGTCGCCGGGTCGAACTCCGAGGCGCGGCTGACCGCTGTCGAGATGGAGTCGAGTGCCGGGGAGAGCAGGGCGAAGATTTCCGTCGCCCGGGCGGTGGGCTCCATGCTGCGCCCGGTGCGCACGAACAGTGGATCATCGAACAGGCCGCGTAGCCGTGACAGCGCAGCGCTGATTGCCGGCTGACCGAGAAACAGCTTTTCCGCCGCACGCGTGACGCTGCGCTCATGCATCAGGGTCTCGAAAACGATGAGCAAATTGAGGTCGACGCGACGCAGGTCGTTGCGATTCATGCGGAATATCTCGGGCCATTTGTCGGTTGAGGACGTGAGCAGGGTGCGATAGTACGAGCAAATGCGGGTCGGGGGCAGCGAAAATTACTGTGGGGGTTACTGAATGTCCACACGGCTTGCAATGTTTCGTCGACATGCGAACAATGGCGGCCATTACGCGCATCGACGCCCAGACGCTGTCTGGCTGCGCCGTGCAGCGCACAGGACACAATCGATGACAGGCATGTCGACTATTAATAGCCACCGATGGTGTTGCCGGCAATGCCCGGATAAAGTTTGTGGCATCAAGGTTCACCAGGCGAGGTTCTAAATGTCCCGCACGATCCGTTTTCACCAGTTTGGCCCGGCCGAGGTGCTCAAAGTCGAAGAGCATCCTGTCGCGTCGCCTGTCACCGGCGAGGTACAGGTGCGTGTTCAGGCCATCGGTGTCAGCTGGTACGACGTTCTTTGGCGGCAAAATCTCGCGTCTACCCAAGCCCGGCTGCCTGCCGGTCTGGGTTATGAGATGGCTGGCGTGGTTACCGCGCTGGGCGACGGTGTTGATGATCTGCAAGTGGGCGACAAGGTCGCCAGTTTTCCTGCTGCCGACGCCAATCAGCACCCGGTTTACGGCGAATCCATCGTCATGCCGCGCCGTGCATTGACCCGCTATCCGGATGTACTGACGCCGGTCCAGGCCAGCGTGCATTACACGCCGTATCTGGTGGCTTACTTTGCATACGTTGATCTGGCGCGTATCAAGTCCGGTCAAACCGTACTGGTCACCGACGCCAGCCACTGCTCCGGCCCTGCATTCGTGCAGTTGGGCAAGGCGCTGGGTGCTCGGGTCATCGCCGCGACCAAGACCGAAGACGCCCGTGAGTATCTGCTGTCACTGGGGGCCGACAAGGTGGTCGTCACCGAAGAACAGGACTTGTTGATGGCGATCAACAAGCACACCGACAACCGTGGTGTCGATGCCGTCTTCGATGGCCTTGGTGGTCCGCAGATGTCGATCATGGGCGATGTGCTTGCGCCACGTGGCAGTCTGGTGCTGTATGGCCTGCAAGGTGGTAATCAGACGCCGTTTCCGGCCTGTGCCGCGTTCCAGAAGAACATCCAGTTCTACGTGCATTGCCTGGGCAATTTCACCGGCAAGCCCGAGCTGGGCATTACCCAGGATCAAGAAGCGCTGCAGCGTGCCTTGCAGGACATCAATCAGATGACTCGCGACAAGGTACTGGCGCCGTTGCAGACGCGCAGCTTTCCGTTCGAGCAAGTGGTGCAGGCGCACCGTTACATGGATGTCTGCCCGATTGGCGGGCGTGCGGTGCTGGAAGTCGAGGCGGTCTGATTCATCACCTCCTGTCAGCGCTCGTTATTGAAAAGCCTTCCGAACGGAAGGCTTTTTGCATTCCACATTGAAAAAGAACACCACGAATTAAACACTTCTGAATAATGCCCCTGTCAGTTTTTCTGGAAGTGGGGTAACCGTGAATGAATATTAAAAAGAGCATCGCAGCGGCAGGGCTGTCTCGACTGTTTATTTAAGTGTATTGGCGCTGACAGTCACGGCGACTTATAAGTGTCCTTTCCCACGGGCTAGAATGAAACAGTAACTGGATCGATGCCCCAAGGGCATCGGTAAAGCCTCAACAGCCTGCCTGAAGGGTTTGCAGGCTATGACTTTCAAGAGTTTCGCGTGTCTCATGAGTTCGATAGCACAATTAAACGGTTTGTTTAAGTTGTTGAAGGTGCTCTGCTGGCTGCACTGTTTTTGAAAGCAAACTGTCTATTGTAATTGTTTCAAAGATGCTGATAATGCGTCGGTAATTACCACTCAGGGAATGAGTCATGCGCGACTATAAGTTTGGTTGTCAGCTTGATGTTCAATGTTCTGTCTGCACCGTGTCATGCCTTGAGCGACAGGCAGGTGGCACACAATGAGTTCTATTCACGAACAGGCAATGAATTATGTCTACCAGCAAGTGCTGCAACGCTTGTTGGGGTACTTCTCGCGTGCAGAGCGCACCGCGCTGCAGTTGTTGATCCAGCGTCTGATTGTTGCGGCTGGCGGCATCGAGCGGATTGCCGGCTTCAAGGTGCTGGTGGCTTTCGGCGGTGGCAAGGACAGTGCCTACACGCTTGCCTTTTTGCGCGCTGCCCAGTTGAGTATTGCCTGCCGCTCGCCCGGTACGTTCAACCTGCGGGTTGCCAATCGGCGTCACGTGGGCATGACCCCTGCGGTGATGGATAACATCAACCGCACCTATTCAGCGTTGTTTCTGTACGACGACCCGCGTGTCGAGATGCTGGTGATCGACAATCAGTACACCCAGGCCTTCGAGCCGGACCTGCCTTTTTCCAGCGCGGGGCGTGAGCAGAATCGCCTGGACATGCTGCTGGGTGGCCACCTGTCCGCAGGCGACGCCCGCACCACGTTTTGCAACACCTGCTACCTCGGGCTGGCGGAGTTTCTGGGGCGCGCCCTGAGCTGGGGCAGCGGTGTCGATGCGGTGGTCAGTGGCGACTCGCGCAGAGAGCAGCGTCAGTACGCGACCTGGATCATGCGTCTGGCTCAGCGTACCGGGCAATACTCGGGCAGTTGGGGCAAGCAGACGCTGGCCAGCGTGCTCAAGGTCATCGATACGATTGGCCAGGCCTATTATCACGAGCTGTACGGCGAGGACGATGACGGCCCCCCGGCAAGCCGAGCCATGGTGCTGCCTGAAAAAAGCAGCACGCCGGCGTTCATCACTATTGCCGATCTGGTCAGTTGCAAGGCGGACGAGCACTGGAACCTGCTGACCGAATTCCTCGATTTCCGCTTCGATGATCTGTCGTTCAGCTTCAGTGAATCGGATTGCGCCAACCCTTTGTTGATGGCTCACATGCGCGGCCTGACGGCGCAGTACCTGCAAGCGCGTACTTATGCCGACGGGATCGCCGAATACCTTGAACTGGCGACGTCACTGATGCGCAGAAAGCAAATGCCGCCGCGATTGATCGACCAGACGCTCAGCGCTTATGCCGGTCGGGCGCGCATCGAGGCGCGCCGCGAGCTGGCATCGAGCTTCGCTCAGGAGGGCTTCGGCCTGAACGAGACTCAACTGGTGTGCATGCTGTTTTCGCCGTTCGTGGATCATGGCCATGGTCTGGAGTCGTTTCTGCGCAGTTGCCACCCGGGGATGCTGGTGGCGCTGCCGGATCTGCATAAGGCGCTGTCGGGTTCGACGGCGCCGGACCAGGTCATGCAGTGGCTGGTGGATATCAGCGGTTTGAGCCTCAAGTCATTGCACAACCTCTACGGCAAGCAGCGGGTGAACTTCGACGACCCGCAGTCAATCATCGCCAGAATCCGCGCTGCCGACCCCGACAAGCGCCGGATCATGACCGTCGACCCTGCGACGGGTCAGGCAGTGGCCGAGATGCTCTCGGGACGCTGATCCGGTTGCCAGGCATGGCTGCTGCCTGCAAACGGCGTCGGTCATGCAGCAATGTTCTGAAGCCTGTTCTGGTTGAGCGGCGGGTACCTGCATGAAAAACAACACGGATTTCGCCTATCAGGCGGTCTACCGCTACCTGGTGCGTCTGGTTGACCAGCAGCAGGGCGAGCCGGCGCTGAAAATGCCGTCATTGCGACAGCTGGCCCAGCGACTGAACGTATCGATATCGACGGTGCAAAGCGCCTATTCATTGCTGGAAAAGGAAGGGCGCGTCTATTCGCTGCCAAAATCGGGTTATTACTCGGTAGCGCGCAGCTTGAGTGCGCAGGGTCACGTATTGCCTGACTCAGACGGCGATCTTTTACAGGCCCTGTACGACAACGCCAGGCGTCCCGGCATGGCGTTGCTGGGTTGCGATGAGCCGGCGCTTTTGCACGCCCAGGACAGTCCGCTGCCGGCGATGGAACGCGAGCTGGGCAGGCATTACCCGCGTCAGCGGGACCCGGTTTTTCAGCCATTCGGCGAGCCGGAACTTCGCACGGCAATTGCCGCCCGTTACACCCGCGACGCAGCGCATTGCTGGCACGCTGACAATGTCTATGTCGCCGCTGACTTTCACGGCGCATTCAAGGCGGTGCTCGGCACACTGGGCCTGCGCGGCGGTACGGTACTGGTGGAATCGCCCTGTGCCTGGGGGTTGCTGCGCCTGCTGCAATCATTCGATATCCGGATTATCGAACTGCCGCTGGACGAGACCGGCTGCCTTGATGCGGCCCGGCTCGACGGCCTGCTGCGCGGCCATGACATAGGGCTTGTCGTGTTGCCCTCGTTGCTGAACCCGGTGCGAGGCAGCGTGCGTCCGCAGAACAACAGCCAGGCTGTCGCCGAAGTGCTCAATCGTCATCACGTCTGGGTGCTGGAAAACGACAGTCACGCCGGGTTGCAGTTTGTTGGCGGGCAAGTTCCGCTGCGCCACTGGATCGACCCGCAGCGGCTAGTGATCATCGGCGGATTCGAGAAGAGCATGGGGCCTGAAGCGCCCTATGCTTACCTGCTGTGCAAGAGCCTGGATACGCGATGGCAGCAGTATTTCTGCCTGCGAACATTCGAACTGCCGCCGCTTCGGCAAAGGGCCATCGCCAGGTTATGCAGCAGCGGGCGTCTGGACAGGCAACTGCTGGCGTTGCGAGAGACGCTGGGCACGCGCATGCAATCGATGCCCCGGCAACTGGATGAACACACCGGCGGGACGCTGCGTTATCAGTTGCCCGAGGGCGGCTGCGGCGTGTGGGCCGAGAGCGCATACCCGGTGGACATGCGCCAGGTCTTCATTGCGTTGCTGGCCCAGTCGATTGTCGTCAGCCCCGGTGAGCTGTTCACTGTGCAGAACCGCTACTCGCAACATCTGTGGGTCAGTTATGCCACTGACTGGACCCGTGAACCTGCCAGGCTGCTGAGCGCGCTGGGAGAGGCATTGAGCCAGGCTCGTCTGCCATAGACGTCGCCGTTGCAGGCCGTCGATCCATTTGTGTTTGCCAGACGTGGTTCAAGGTTGTTAACTGGACGCCTGTCCAGTATTCACAACCAACGGCTCCCCAGCGCAGTGACCCCGAACGCCCCAGTAAACCCTGATCCCGAGCCTGTCCTCGCCAGCGAGCTGCCTGCGCGTTATGTCGTGGCCGTGCGCGCGTTGTGTGAGTTTACTGCCAAGGTCGGCGACCTCGACCTGCGCTTTACGCCGTCACCCACGGCTCAGGAAGGCATTGCCGGGCATCGTACGGTCGCCACGCGGCGTGGTGCCGATTACCAGGCCGAGCTGTCGTTGAGTGGCGATTATCGCGAGCTGACGGTAAGGGGCAGGGCGGACGGCTATGACGCCAGTCGCAATCAACTGGAAGAGGTGAAGACCTATCGCGGTGAACTCGGCGCGATGCCGGCCAACCACCGTCAGTTGCACTGGGCGCAGGTGAAGGTCTACGGCTGGCTGCTTTGCCAGCGCCTGCAGCTTGAGAGCGTGACGCTGGCACTGGTGTATTTCAACATTGTCAGCGAGCAGGAAACCCTGATTCGCGAGCCGTTCAGTGCGGCCACGCTGCAAGCGTTCTTCGAACGACAGTGCACGATATTCCTCGGCTGGGCACAGCAGGAACTTGCGCATACGCAGGCGCTGCACGCGACGCTTGGCTGCCTGAAATTCCCCCACGCGTCCTTCCGTACCGGGCAGCGGGTGCTGGCCGAGTCGGTGTACAAGGCCGTCAGTACCGGCTGTTGCCTGATGGCTCAGGCGCCGACCGGTATCGGCAAGACGGTGGGCACGCTGTTTCCCTTGCTCAAGGCCGCGCCCGGCCAGAAGCTCGACAAGATTTTCTTTCTCACCGCCAAGACGCCGGGGCGTCGACTGGCACTGGATGCGCTGGAAGTCATCAATCACAGCGCGCCGGAGCTGAATCTGCGGGTCCTTGAGCTGGTGGCGCGCGACAAGGCCTGTGAGTATCCGGACAAAGCCTGTAACGGTGATTCCTGTCCGCTGGCCAGCGGCTTTTATGATCGTCTGCCAGCCGCTCGCTCGGCGGCGCTGACCTCGCCGTGGTTGAATCAGGCGGGCGTACGCGATGTCGCCTTGCAGCATCAGGTCTGCCCGTATTATCTGAGCCAGGAACTGGCGCGTTGGGCTGACGTGGTCATCGCAGACTACAACTATTACTTCGACCTGAGCGCGTTGCTGTTCGGCCTCGGTCAGCTCCATCAGTGGCGCGTTGCGGTGCTGGTCGATGAAGCCCACAACATGGTCGAGCGGGCACGCCAGATGTACAGCGCCAGCCTTGATCAGAGCCAGCTGAAAGCCTTGATTCAGACAGCGCCCGAACCTGTGAAAAAAGCCTTGCAGCGTCTGGATCGCCAATGGAATGCGCTGCACAAGGTACAGCCCGGCGCCTATCAGGCGTACTCGGCGGCACCGGAAAAATTCATCGGCAGCCTCAACCAGTGCATCTCGACCATCGGTGATCATTTCAACGAGCACCCGCAGGCCGTGGATGGCACGTTACAGGGGTTCTACCTGGAAGCCATCGGCTTTGCGCGCATTGCCGAGCTGTTCGATGAGCATTTCATTTTCGACATCACTCGGCGCGAGGCGGGCGGCAAGCGCATTATGTCGCGCCTCAGCCTGCGCAACGTCGTTCCTGCGCGTTTCATCCGCCCGCGCCTGACCGCTGCGCGCAGCACGGTACTGTTTTCCGCAACGCTCAACCCACGCCACTATTACGCGGACCTGCTGGGGTTGCCGGTCAACACGGCATGGATCGACGTGGAGTCGCCGTTTCATCACGATCAGCTCGACGTGCGTATCGTCAGTCGTATTTCCACGCGCTTTACCCATCGTCAGGCTTCGCTGGCGCCGATTGTCGAACTGATGGCCGAGCAGTTCGACACGCGGCCGGGCAATTACCTGGCGTTCTTCAGCAGTTTCGATTACCTGCAGCAGGTCGCCGAGCTGATGGCGCGCACTCACCCGCACATCAGCCTTTGGCAGCAGGCACGGGGGATGGCCGAGAGTGAGCGCCACGCATTTCTCGACAGGTTCACCCTGAGCAGTCAGGGCATCGGTTTTGCCGTGCTGGGCGGCGCGTTCGGTGAAGGCATCGACTTGCCGGGCGCACGCCTGATCGGCGCGTTCATCGCCACCCTGGGCCTGCCTCAGCTCAATCCGGTCAACGAACAGTTCAAGCAGCGCATGGCCGCGCTGTTCGGTGCCGGTTACGACTACACCTACCTTTACCCTGGCGTGCAGAAGGTGATACAGGCAGCCGGACGGGTTATTCGCAGCCAAAGTGACAGCGGGGTGGTGATGCTCATCGATGACCGTTTTGCCGAGCACAAGGTGAAGCAGTTGTTTCCAGCGTGGTGGCGGCCCGAAACGTCAATGGCCTGAACTCGGTTGCCGTTTTGGCGATTGAGCTGAAACAGAGGCAGATGCCGGGGATCAATACTCAAGCAGCGCTGTCGAACTGCCAGTAAACTGCGGCATCGATCATCTTGGCAGCTGCAGCAAGTCTTTATTTTTTCTCCGTATTTCATTTCTTCGTGGAGGTTGTATGAGTCTCAGTCCTTTCGCCGGCAAGCTGGCACCTGCGCAGTTACTGGTTGATATTCCGAGACTGGTCACGGCTTACTACACCGGCCAGCCCGATGCATCGGTGCCCACTCAACGTGTTGCGTTCGGCACTTCCGGGCACCGTGGCACATCGTTTGACCTGGGTTTCAACGAATGGCATGTGCTGGCTATCAGTCAGGCGATCTGTCTGTACCGCAAGGCCAACGGCATCGACGGTCCCTTGTTTCTGGGTGCCGATACCCACGCGCTGTCCACCCCGGCCGCAGCCACCGCGCTTGAAGTGCTGGCCGCCAATGGCGTGCAGGTGATGATTTCGCAAGGTGACGAATACACCCCGACGCCTGCGGTATCCCACGCGATCATCTGCTACAACCGCGGCCGTACTTCAGGGCTGGCGGACGGCATCGTCATTACGCCGTCGCACAACCCGCCGCAAAGCGGTGGCTTCAAGTACAACCCGCCCAATGGCGGCCCGGCCGACAGTGATGTCACCAAGTGGATCGAGAACAAGGCCAACGAACTGCTGGCCGAGAAAGTCACTGGCGTTTCACGCATCAGCCATGAAAAAGCGCTGCGTGCCGATACCACGCACCGCCATGATTACATCAACACCTACGTGGCCGACCTGAAAAACGTGATCGACATGGACGCCATTCGCAACTCGGGCCTGCGTCTTGGTGTAGACCCGCTGGGTGGCGCCGGAGTGAATTACTGGTCGGCGATTGGCGAGCATTACGGCCTGAATCTGGATGTGGTCAATAAATTTGTCGACCCTACGTTCCGCTTCATGACCGTCGACTGGGATGGCCAGATTCGCATGGACCCGTCCTCCAGCCACGCCATGCAAAGCCTGATCGGCCTCAAGGACCGCTATCAGGTTGCATTTGCCTGTGATCCGGATCACGACCGTCATGGCATCGTGACCCCGTCTGGCGGACTGATGACGCCCAACAGCTACCTCGCCGTGTCTATCGACTATCTGTTTCAGAATCGTCCTGAGTGGCGTGCCGATGCAGCGGTCGGCAAGACCGTGGTCAGCAGCGGCATGATTGATCGTGTGGCCAAGCGCCTGGGCCGCCGCCTTTATGAAGTGCCGGTCGGCTTCAAGTATTTCGCGCAAGGCCTGTTCGAGGGTTCACTGGGTTTCGGCGGTGAAGAAAGCGCTGGCGCCTCGTTCCTGCGCCGCGACGGTACGGTCTGGACCACCGACAAGGACGGTCTGATTCCGGCCTTGCTGGCTGCGGAAATGACCGCACGTACCGGTCGCGATCCAAGCCAGATCTACAAGACCATGACCGAACAGCTGGGCGAGCCGTTCTCGACCCGCGTCGATGCCAAGGCCAACCCGCAACAGAAGGCACTGCTGAGCAAGCTGTCGCCGGAGCAGGTGACTTCCACTGAGCTGGCGGGTGAGCCTATTCAGCAGGTGCTGAGCAACGCGCCGGGCAACGATCAGGCGTTCGGTGGTGTGAAGGTCATGACCGAAAATGGCTGGTTTGCGGCGCGCCCTTCAGGCACCGAGGACATCTACAAGATCTACGCCGAGAGCTTTGTCAGCGAAGATCACCTCAAGCGTCTGGTGGCAGAAGCTCAAGTGCTGGTAGACGGCGCCATTTCGCCGAACTGATGACCGCGCTGGTCAATGCCCGAAAAACCTCGAACCGCTTCGGTTCGGGGTTTTTCAGCTTTTGAACTGTGCTTCAGTCGCGATAGAACACCTGCACCAAGTGATAGCCGAATTTGCTTTTGATTGGCCCATGCACGACGCGCAACGGCTTTTTGAAGATCACCTGATCGATGGCACCGACCATTTGCCCAGGCCTGACTTCGCCCAGATCGCCGCCACGTTTGCCGGACGGGCAGCTAGAATGCTTTTTAGCCAGCACGTCAAATGCCTCACCCTTGGCAATGCGCAGCTTAAGCTGTTCGGCCTCTTCGGCGGTCTTCACCAGAATATGGCGGGCTTGGGCTTTCATGGCGCAATATCACCTGCTGCAAAAGGCTGCCATTATGCCTGCTCTTGCTGAGCGACGCCCGCACGTCACGCGTGCCGTCCTGACGGCCGTGGTCTTTTTACTTCATTTTGTACGGTATTGATTATGGATTTCCCGGCGCTGTTGAAGATTCTGGCCAGTCAGGACGGATCTGACCTGTACCTCTCCACCGGAGCACCACCGTGCGCCAAGTTCAACGGTGTGCTCAAGCCACTGGGCAGCGAAACCTTCAAGCCGGGGGAGGTCGCAGTCATTGCCCAGGGGCTTATGGACGAGGAGCAGAAGCTCGAGTTTCAACGCGAACTGGAGATGAACCTCGCCGTTTCTATGGCGGGTATCGGCCGGTTCCGGATCAATATCTTCATGCAGCGCAACGAGGTGTCCATCGTCGCGCGGAATATCAAGCTGGACATCCCGCGTTTCGAAGACCTGTTCCTGCCGCCCGTGCTGCTCGACGTGATCATGGAGAAGCGCGGTCTGGTGTTGTTTGTCGGGGCCACCGGTTCCGGGAAGTCGACCTCTTTGGCGGCGCTGATCGACTACCGTAACCGCAACGCCAGTGGCCATATCATCACCATTGAAGACCCGGTCGAGTTCATCCATCGCCACAAGAAGTCGATCGTCAACCAGCGCGAAGTCGGGGTCGATACCCGCAGCTTCCATGCGGCACTGAAGAACACCCTGCGCCAGGCGCCGGATGTGATTCTGATCGGCGAGATTCGTGATCGCGAGACCATGGAGCATGCCCTGGCGTTTGCCGACACCGGCCACCTGGCGATCTCGACACTGCACGCCAACAACGCCAACCAGGCGCTGGACCGGATCATCAATTTCTTCCCGGAAGAGCGTCGCGCGCAGTTGCTGCATGACCTGGGCAACAACCTCAAGGCATTCGTCTCCCAGCGACTGGTCAGAACCCCGGATGGCAAGCGCCGCGCGGCGGTGGAAGTGATGATGGGCACGCCGACCATTCGCGACCTGATTCAGCGCAATGAACTGACCGAACTCAAGGGCATCATGGAGAAGTCCGGCAGTCTCGGTATGCAGACGTTCGACACGGCGCTATTCAATCTGGCCGTTGAAGGTGCAATCAGCGAAGAAGAAGCCCTCAAGAACGCCGACTCGCAAAACAACGTGCGCCTGCGCCTCAAACTGCACAGTGAAGGCGGCGCCGGGACCCTGACCACACCGCCGCCGGCCCCGACCGGCAGCAGTACGGCAAGCACCGCCGAGTGGGGGCTGGTCGATGATGACGCGCCGGGTCCGCAGGCGTAAATCGGAGACGCTCCTACGCCTTCCGGGCAGAAGCTTCGCTGTGGGCCAGATCATTCAGGATGCGCGGCCGCCAGCAATTCCTGCGTGTAGGGATGTTGCGGCGCCTCGAAGACATCATGACTGGCGCCACGCTCGACGACTTTGCCGTCCTTGACCACGATCACGTCGTGGGCGAGGGCTTTGACCACTGCCAGGTCATGGCTGATGAACAGATACGTCAGGCCATGCTTTTCCTGAAGTTCGCGCAACAGCGCCACAACCTGTTTCTGCACGGTGCGGTCCAGCGCTGATGTCGGCTCATCGAGCAGAATCAGTGCGGGTTTCAGCACCAGCGCCCGGGCAATGGCGATGCGCTGACGCTGGCCACCGGAAAACTCATGGGGATAGCGGTGCCGGCTCTGCGGGTCGATGCCGACTTCTTCCAGCGCCCGAATGACCTCTGCATCGCATTTCGCCGGGTTGTACTGGCTGTGCACCTCCAGTCCTTCACTGATGATCTGCGCCACTGACATGCGCGGGCTGAGGCTGCCGTAAGGGTCCTGAAAGACCACTTGCATCTCTTTACGCCACGGGCGCATCTGTTTCTGACTGAGGCCGTCCAGCGCCTGTCCGCGAAAGCGGATGCTGCCGCGTGACTCCAGCAGACGCAGGATCGCCTGGCCCAGTGTCGACTTGCCGGAACCCGACTCACCAACGATACCGAGGGTTTTGCCGCGCTCGATGCTCAGGCTGATGTCATCCACCGCCTTGAGGTATTCCTTGTGCCGCCGCAGGATGCCGCCGGTCAGGGAAAACCAGACCTTCAGGTTGTCGACTTGCAGCACCGTTTCCCGGGTGTCGCGTGGCAGCGGCTCGCCGGCAGGTTCGGCGTCCAGCAGCAGGCGGCTGTAGGGATGCTGAGGTGATTTGAACAGCGACTTGCAATCGGACTGCTCGACGATTTCGCCGGCGCGCATTACGCAGACGCGCTGAGCGACGCTGTGCACCAGGTTCAAGTCATGGCTGATCAACAGCAGCGACATGTTCAGGCGCTGCTGCAGCTCCTTGAGCAGCAGGAGGATTTTGCGTTGCACCGTGACGTCCAGCGCAGTGGTCGGCTCGTCCGCAATCAGCAGCTCCGGCTCGCAGGCCAGTGCCATGGCAATCATCACCCTCTGGCGCTGGCCCCCGGACAGCTCGTGCGGATAGGCTTTCAGGCGTTTTTCCGGCTGTTGAATGCCTACCAGCTCCAGCAGCTCGACAATGCGTTTTTGCGCTTCACGACCACTGATGCCGCGATGCAGCAACAATGTCTCGCCGATTTGCCTGGCTACGCTGTGTAGCGGGTTCAGCGAGGTCATCGGCTCCTGGAAAATCATCGCAATCCGGTTGCCACGCAGCTCGCGAAGGGTGCGGTCGTCGGCCCCCACCAGTTGTTGACCCCGGTAGGTGATGCTGCCTGTGGTCAGGGTGCCGCTGCGTGGCAGCAATTGCAGGATTGAATGGGCGGTGACGGACTTGCCGGAACCGGATTCGCCGACCAGTGCCAGACACTCGCCGCGGCGCACGTCCAGGCTCAGGTTGCTGACCACTTTCTGCCCGTTGAAGGCGACACTCAGGTCGCGGATTTCGATCAGGTTTTCCGACATGTCAGGACCTCGGGTCGAAGGCATCACGCAGCGCCTCGCCTATGAATACCAGTAGCGTCAGGATCAACGCGAGGGCAAAGAACGCCGTCAGCCCCAGCCAGGGCGCTTGCAGGTTCTGCTTGCCCTGGGCGATCAGTTCGCCCAGCGACGCGCTGCCGGCAGGCATGCCGAAGCCCAGAAAATCCAGTGCAGTGAGGGTCGAGATGGCACCGGTAAGAATGAACGGCAGATAGCTCAACGTCGCATTCATCGCGTTGGGCAGGATGTGGCGCAGGATCACTTTTCGATCCCCCAGACCGAGCGCGCGAGCGGCCTTGACGTACTCAAGGTTGCGGCCGCGCAGAAACTCGGCGCGTACGACATCGACCAAGGTCAGCCAGGAGAACAGCGCCATAATGCCCAGCAGCCACCAGAAGTCGGGTTCGACGAAGCCTGACAGGATGATCAGCAGGTACAGCACCGGCAGGCCCGACCAGACCTCCAGCAGACGCTGGCCGAACAGGTCGACCCAGCCGCCGTAATAGCCCTGCAACGCCCCGGCGCTGATGCCGATCAACGCGCTGATAAAGGTCAGTGCCAGCGCAAACAGGATCGACACCCGGGCGCCGAAGATGACCCGCGCCATGACGTCGCGCGCCTGGTCGTCGGTGCCGAGCCAGTTTTCTGCAGAGGGCGGGCTGGGGGCCGGGGTGGTCAGATCATAGTTGGGCGTGTCGTCACTGAACGGGATGGGCGGGAACAGCATCCAGCCGTCCCCTTTGCTGATCAGCGTGCGCACGTAGTCGCTGCGGTAATCGGGCTGGAAGGGCAGCTCGCCGCCGAATTGCTGCTCGGTGTAACGCTTGAACACCGGGAAATAGAGTGAGTGCTGATAGCTGACCAACAGTGGTTTGTCATTGGCGATCAGTTCGCCACCCAGGGTCAGGGCAAACAGTCCGCAGAATAGCCACAGCGACCACCAGCCGCGGCGATTGCTGCGAAAGCGCTCCAGGCGACGGCGGGCCAGCGGCGAAAGGCTGCGCATCATGCATTCCTCGCGCTGAAGTCGATTCTGGGGTCGACCAGCGTGTAGCAGATATCGCCGATCAGCTTTATCAGCAGGCCGAACACGGTGAAGATGAACAGCGAACCGAACACCACCGGATAGTCTCGCGACACGGCTGCTTCATAGCTCATGCGGCCCAGGCCATCCAGCGAGAAGATCACCTCGATCAGCAGCGAACCGGCAAAGAACACGCTGATGAAGGCCTGCGGGATGCCTGACACCACCAGCAACATGGCGTTGCGAAACACATGGCCATACAGCACCCGTCGCTCGCTCATGCCCTTGGCGCGGGCCGTGGTCACGTATTGGCGGGTGATTTCGTTGAGAAAGGAATGTTTGGTCAGCAGGGTCAGCGTGGCAAAGCCGCCAATGACCAGCGCCGAGACCGGCAGCGCCAGGTGCCAGAAATAGTCAGCGATCTTGCCGACCGTGGTCAGTTGCTCGAAATTGTCCGAGACCAGTCCGCGTACCGGAAACCAGTTCAGCGACGTGCCGCCACAGAACACCACCACCAGCAGCATGGCGAACAGAAAGGCTGGCATAGCGTAACCGATGATGATGGCGGTGCTGCTCCAGATATCGAACTGGCTGCCGTGTTTGACCGCTTTGCGAATCCCCAGCGGGATCGACACCAGGTACGTCAGCAATGTCGCCCAGAGCCCCAGCGATATCGACACCGGCATTTTCTGCAGAATGAGGTCGGTCACCGTTGCGCCGCGAAAGAAGCTGCTGCCGAAATCCAGTCGTGCGTAATTCTTCAGCATCAGCCAGAGACGTTCGTGCATTGGTTTGTCGAAACCGTATTGGCGTTCGATCTGCTTGATCAGTGCCGGGTCCAGCCCCCGCGACGCCTTGGAGTGGCCCCCTGCGGACTCGCTGGCACCGGCGCCCACGGTCGCACCGCCGATCCCTTGCAGGCGAGCAATGGCCTGCTCCACAGGCCCACCCGGAGCGGCCTGCACGATGAAAAAGTTGACCAGCAGAATGCATAGCAGGGTAGGGATGATCAGCAGCAGGCGACGCAGAATATAACCCAGCATTCACTGCATCTCCGAAACGGTGGCTGATGCGCCGCGTTTTTCAGCGAATTGCTCATTGGTCAGCGGTGTAGGGCTGATTTCCCACCATGTTTCGATGGCCTCATTGTTGCTGGCCTGAATTTTCGGGATGCCGAAACGGTTCCACCAGACGGTTGAAGAGCCTGGCGGATAATAGTTGGGAATCCAGTAGTAGTTCCACTGCAGTACCCGGTCCAGGCAATGGGCGTAGTCGGTCATGGTCTGCTTGCTGTCGGCCTTGAGCAGGCCGGCAATCAGCGCATCGACGGCGGGGTCTTGCAGCACCATGTAATTACTCGAGCCAGGGTCCATCGCCACTTTGGAGCCGAAACTGCTGTACAGCTCGGCACCGGGCGATGTCGAGACCGGGTAGCCGGTGACAATCATGTCGTAATCGCGGGCCATGACGCGGTTAAGGTATTGCGCGGCATCGATGCGGCGAATGTCGAAGTGGATACCGATCTGCGCCAGGGTGCGTTTGTAGGGCAGCAGCATTCGCTCGAAGCCTGTCTGTGCATTGAGAAAGGTGAAGCTGAAGGGTTCGCCCTGGGCATTCACCAGCTCATCGCCCTTTGGCGTCCAGCCTGCTTCCTTCATGAGGGCCAGCGCTTGCAGCTGCTTGTCGCGAATAAAGCCTGTGCCATCGGTTTTGGGCGTCTCGAACACGCTGTCGAACACCTGATCGGGGACTTTGCCGCGCAATGGTTCGAGGATTTTAAGCTCAGCCGGCGTGGGCAGTTCGCTGGCGGCCAACTCCGAGTTGGAGAAGAAGCTGTTCTGGCGGATGTACATGTTGCGCATCATCTGCCGGTTGGTCCATTCGAAGTCCCAGAGCAGCGACAGCGCCTGGCGCACGCGGCGGTCCTGGAACATGGGGCGGCTCAGGTTGAAGACGAAACCCTGCGAGCTTTGCACCGCGCCTCTGGCCAACTGGGCTTTCTGCAGGCGTCCGTCGCTGAGCGCCGGGCCGTCATAGCGAATTGAATAGCCGGTGGCCGAAAACTCGCGGTTGTAATCGTAGGCGCCGCCTTTGAGTACCGTACGTGCAACATCGGTGTCGCCGAAGTATTCGATGCTGAACCTGTCGAAGTTATACAGGCCTTTGCTGACCGGCAGGTCCTTGCCCCACCAGTCCGGATCGCGCTCGAAGGTGACGGTGCGGCCCGGGTCCACATGGCTGATCCTATAGGGCCCGCTGCCCGGCGGAATTTCAAAGCCGGCACCGCTGGCGAAGTCACGGGTTTTCCACCAGTGCTCGGGGAATACCGGAAGCGAAGCCAGATCGAGGGGCAGGGTGCGGTTATCGCTGTTCTTGAAGTCGAAGCGGATTTGCGAAGGCGATTCGACCTCCACGCCCTTGACCGCTTCAAACTGGGTGCGGTATTGCAGGTTGCCCTGCGTCATCAGCAGCTCGTAGGTGTACTTCACATCACTGGTGGTAATCGGCGTGCCGTCCGCGAAACGTGCCTTGGGGTTCAGGTAAAAGCGCAGGGAGAGGCCATCCACGCCACGCTCCATTTTCTCGGCGACAAGCCCGTAGACGGTGTAGGGCTCATCCATCGAGCGCGTGGCCAGTGGGGAGTAGAGCATGCCATTGATCTGCGAAACGCCCATGCCCTTGTCGGTGAACGGCATCAGGTGATCGAACTGGCCGATTTCAATGGCCGAGCGCCGCATGCTGCCACCTTTGGGGGCGTCCGGGTTCACGTAATCGAAGTGCTTGAAGTCGGCGGGATAGCGTGGCGCTTCGCCGTAAACGGTCAGAGCGTGTTGCGGGGCTGCGGACAGCGATTGGGCAGCGCCAACGAAGGTCAGCGTCAAGGCGAGCAACGATGAAAAAACAAAACGCATGACTCGAATCCTGACTGACGTTCGCAAGCGAATGTCAGGGTTAAAGGCGACTGGCTGTACAGCGGTGACAACAATCATGGCAGAGCTCATGCCTCTGCATCGCGCTATCTTCTACAGACAAATGGGCGCTTCGCCAAGCCACTGCGCGCATGCCGGGTCACTGTGTCGTTGAAACGGCCACATACAAAAACGGCCCATCCGAAGATGAGCCGTCTGGCACCCGGTGCGACAGGATCAGTCCTGACGGCTGGTCACTTCCAGCAGGTGATAGCCGAACTGAGTCTTTACCGGACCCTGAACGGTGTTCACCGGAGCACTGAATACGACAGTGTCGAATTCCTTGACCATCTGGCCTGGACCGAACGAACCCAGGTCACCGCCTTGACGGCTCGACGGGCAGCTGGAATTGGCCTTGGCGATTTCAGCGAAATCAGCGCCGCCTTCGATCTGCGCCTTGAGTTCGTTGCATTTTTCTTCGCTCGAAACAAGGATGTGGCGGGCAGTGGCTTTAGCCATGGGGAATAATCTCCTGTGAAAAAAAAGAAACAGCCTACCGGATTCAGTGCGGTATTTCCCGACAAAGTTCCTTCGCTCTGTTTATCTGTAACGCAGACGGTCAACCGCACGACGCAGCAGGCGTTCGGTACCTTCCCAGCCAAGGCAGCCATCGGTGACCGAAACGCCGTACTGCAGCGTTCCGCCCAATGCCTGGCAGCCGTCGAACAGGTGGCTTTCGATCATCATGCCGATGAGCGAGGTGTTGCCTGACAAGCGCTGTTCCAGAACGTCCTCGAACACACCAGGCTGACGCAGCGGGTCCTTGCCACTGTTGGCGTGGCTGCAATCGACCATGATTCGCGACGCGACATTATTCTTGCTCAGGCTCGCCTGCACGTTGGCCACACTTTGGTGATCGTAATTGGGGCCGCCGTGACCGCCGCGCAGCACGATGTGCGTATCCGGATTGCCTTGTGTCTCGATAATCGCCGGGTGGCCATGACGGTCCATACCAAAGTGGCGATGCGGATGCGCGGCCGAACGCATCGCGTCGCTGGCCACCGTCACGCCGCCGTCAGTACCGTTCTTGAACCCGACAGCCATGGGCAGGCCGCTGGCCATTTCCCTATGGATCTGCGATTCGGTGGTCCGAGCGCCAATCGCGACCCAACTGAGCAGATCGTCGAAGTAGCCCGCCGCCATGGGTTGCAGTATCTCGGTGGCGATCGGCAGGCCCAGCCCCAGCATCTCCAGCATCAATTGCCGCGACAGCGTCAGGCCCTCGGCCATGTCGTCACTGCCGTCAAGGCGCGGATCGTAAGCCAGGCCTTTCCAGCCCACAGTCGTGCGCGGTTTTTCGACGTAAGCGCGCATTACCAGCAGCATCTGATCACTGACTTGCGCGGCAAGGTCGGCCAGTCGCTCAGCGTATTCAAGGGCGGATCGAGGGTCGTGGATCGAGCAGGGGCCTACGATGACCAGCAGTCGCGAGTCTTGGCCTTCAAGGATGGCGCGTACGGCGCGGCGATGGGCGGCAACCTGTTCGGTGAGCGCTGCGCCGAGGGGCAGACGCATCTTCAATTCCAGAGTACCTGGCAGGCGTTTCGAGGCGGGGCTGTTGTCCGCCAGATTGACGGCGTGGCTGGACAGGTCGGACGGGGTTACGGCAACGGACGAGTTCATGTTCTGGCTTCCTGGGCTGGCGGGACGCTCCCGCGCAGACCTACTGGGGTGTTCGACAAAGGGCTTCTAGAACCGGGGGTATGTGCTTGCCACCTGGCAGAGACCGAACGGAGGCGGCAGGCTGTCCCGAACGGAGGTGGCTAAATCGCCAGGCAAAATCGATGTCGTTGCGGTAATAAGTGGCGTAGTTCATGTCGTGATCCTCGATGCGATGCAGGTTGATTGTTTACGGCTGTTCTTGAACAGACCGTTGAAATACGTAGTCCTGAAAAAACAAAACCCCCGGTCGGGAAGCCGACCGGGGGTTAGAGAATTCTCTGGTTGGCGTCCCCTTAGTGTGGGCGCCGGATGGGTATCAGGCGCGCCAGTGGCTAAACCAATACCCATAATAAGAATCAACGGATGCGCTCACCGAGGCCGCTTGCACAGCCACGGCGCGCGCACGGCAAGCAATGCCGGTAGCAACGTCGAGTAGCGGTGAAGTGGATTGCAGCATGGTGGGTCTCCGTAGATTGAGCGCAAGCTTACTTCAGGAAAGGAGGCGCCTTCAATTGGAAAATTCAATCAGCGGGATTATCGATTTCTGCGAAGGCAGGCAGATGGAATCTCGCTAGCGACAGCGAACCGCTCAACGGTCGACGGCATGCAGTATTCGGGGCGGGCTATTTTGCCTGCAACGCTGTATACCTGAATGCAGGCAACGGCTTTGGCGTTTTGTCCGGGATGCGTTGTCGCCAGCCAACAACGGCTATTATTCACGTGCATCTTCATGCAGGGCTTCCGTGTTCGGGATCGTCCCGATCTTCATGCCCAGCAGTACAGCTACCTTATGCGCTTCACCGCGCCTTCCTTTCTTGCGTCCTGCCAGTACCTGGTAAGTGGTCGCTGGATCAATGCTGTTTTCACGAGCGAACTCCTGAACAGATTTGCCCTGTTGATCCAGCCAGGCCTTGGCTTGTGCGGCGGTGCGTATTCCGGGCATAGTTCAAAACCGTTCAAATCTATTCAATTCCGCGGGATTCTAACATTCGTTAGGATAGCTACAACAGGATCATAGGTTCAAATGAGTGGAATCGGTTGCCGGTTGAGAAAGGAAAGAGAGCGCCTGAGGATGTCTCAGCGTACATTTGGTGAGATAGGAGGGGTCGAGGCCAACGCCCAGGGGAAGTACGAAAATGGTGATCGCGCGCCGAAGGCCGATTATCTGGCTGCGGTTGCGGCCAAAGGTGTTGACGTACTTTATGTGTTAACGGGGACGCGAACGCCGGTGCCGATCGACAACCTCAGTCTCATCGAAGAAAAGATCCTCGGCAATTACCGGGTGCTGGGCAAGGAAGATCAGGACGCTATCCGGCGCCTGACAACCACTATTGCCGAGCTCTCGGGGCTATCATCGGGGGCTGCGAAACTTCCGTCGGCCAAGTGATACAAGACCGGAACGGGCGTAGCCCTGCCGGCACATCGAGTTTTTACAGCCCTGCCTGATGTGCCTGCCATCATATTGATGTGAGACGTTGCTCGCAGTGCTAGGTCTGCCTCGTTGTTTTTGTTATGGTGATTGGCATTCGTTATGACCGTTGCGCGAGGTGTCTGCTTGATTAAGGTGCTAGTTGTCGATGACCATGATCTTGTCCGGACAGGCATCACACGCATGCTGGCCGACATTGATGGTCTGCAGGTTGTCGGGCAGGCCGATTCCGGTGAGGAATCCCTGAAGAAAGCGCGCGAGCTCAAGCCTGACGTCGTATTGATGGACGTCAAGATGCCGGGTATCGGAGGGCTGGAAGCCACGCGCAAGATGCTGCGCAGCCACCCTGATATCAAGGTCGTCGCTGTCACCGTCTGTGAAGAAGACCCTTTCCCGACCCGTTTGCTGCAGGCTGGCGCTGCCGGTTACATGACCAAGGGTGCCGGGCTTGCGGAAATGGTCCAGGCCATTCGCCTGGTGTTTGCCGGTCAGCGCTACATCAGCCCGCAGATTGCCCAGCAACTGGCATTGAAGTCGTTTCAGCCGCAAGTCAACAATTCGCCGTTCGATCTGCTGTCCGAGCGCGAGATCCAGATTGCTCTGATGATCGTCGGCTGCCAGAAAGTCCAGACCATCTCGGACAAGCTGTGCCTTTCACCGAAAACCGTTAATACCTACCGATACCGTATCTTTGAAAAGCTCTCGATCAGCAGTGATGTTGAACTGGCTTTGCTCGCTGTACGTCACGGCATGGTTGATGCCAGCGCCTGAACATGACCCAGACATTTGATCCAAGTGCATTTCTCGCGACCTGTAGCGGTCGCCCCGGCGTCTACCGTATGTTCGACGCCGAAGCCACACTGCTTTACGTCGGCAAGGCCAAGAACCTCAAGAAGCGTCTTGCCAGCTACTTCCGCAAGACCGGACACGCGCCCAAGACCGGGGCGCTGGTGTCGCGTATCGCCCAGATCGAAACCACCATCACGGGCAACGAAACCGAAGCGCTGTTGCTGGAGCAGACCCTCATCAAAGAGTGGCGGCCCCCGTACAACATTCTCTTGCGTGACGATAAGTCTTACCCCTATGTGTTTCTGTCCGATAACGCCTTTCCGCGGCTGAGCATTCATCGTGGCACCAAGAAGGCCAAGGGTCGTTATTTCGGGCCTTACCCAAGTGCAGGCGCGATTCGCGAGAGCCTCAGTCTGCTGCAAAAGACTTTCCAGGTGCGTCAGTGCGAGGACAGCTACTTCAAGAACCGCACACGTCCTTGCCTGCAATATCAGATCAAGCGCTGCAAAGGGCCATGTGTCGGGCTGGTCGAGCCTGAGGTGTATGCCGAGGACGTACGTCACTCGGTGATGTTTCTCGAAGGGCGTAGCAATGCCCTGAGCGACGAGCTGAACGCCTCCATGGAAAAAGCCGCGATGGCGCTCGATTTCGAACGTGCAGCCGAGTTGCGCGATCAGGTGGCCTTGTTGCGCCGCGTCCAGGATCAGCAAAGCATGGACGGCGGTACCGGCGATGTCGACGTGGTCGCCGCATTCGTCAACCCTGGCGGTGCCTGCGTGCACCTGATCAGCGTGCGGGGCGGGCGGGTGCTGGGCAGCAAGAACTTCTTTCCGCAGGTCGGCATAGAAGAGGAGGTCGGCGAAGTGATGTCGGCATTCCTGGCTCAGTATTTCCTCGGCGGCATCGACCGTGAGCTGCCCGGCGAAGTTATCGTCAATGTCATCAACGACGATTTCCCCGCGTTCGTCGACGCCGTCGAAGAGCTGCGCGGCGTCGAGATGGTCATCAGTCATCGCGTGCGCGGCACCCGGGCGCGCTGGCAGCAAATGGCGGTCACCAATGCCGAGCAGGCACTGACCGCGCGGCTGGCCAACCGTCAGCACGTTGCTTCTCGGTTCGAAGCGCTGGCCAAGGTGCTGGGTCTCGAAGACCCGCCAATGCGCCTGGAATGCTACGACATCAGCCACTCCAGCGGTGAGGCGACCGTAGCGTCCTGCGTGGTGTTCGGCCCCGAAGGCCCGATCAAGTCCGATTACCGGCGTTTCAATATCGAAGGCGTAACTGCAGGCGACGACTATGCCGCCATGCACCAGGCGTTGACCCGGCGTTACAGCCGCATCAAGGCCGGGGAGGGCAAGTTGCCTGACGTGCTGCTGGTGGACGGCGGCAAGGGGCAGATGTCCATGGCGCGCGACGTGCTCAATGAATTACAGGTTCCTGATCTCATCCTGCTCGGTGTGGCCAAGGGCACCACGCGCAAGGCAGGTTTCGAGACTTTGTATCTGAACGACTCGGCGCATGAATTCACATTGCCCGGCGACTCTCCGGCCCTGCACCTTATTCAGCAGATTCGCGACGAGGCACACCGTTTCGCGATCACCGGCCACCGTGCCCGCCGCGGCAAGACCCGGCGTACATCGACCCTCGAGGGCGTGGCGGGTGTCGGGCCGACCCGGCGTCGTGACCTGCTCAAACATTTCGGCGGATTGCAGGAATTGTCCCGTGCCAGCATCGATGAAATAGCAAAAGCACCCGGAATCAGCAAAAAGCTGGCAGAGTCGATTTATGCAAACCTGCACAGCGAGTAGAATGCTCGTTCACCTCGTAGCCAGTTGTGCCGATGAATATCCCTAATCTGATCACCGTACTACGCGTTTTACTGATTCCGATCTTCATTTTGTTGTTCTACATGCCTTATCACTGGAGCTACATGGCGGCCAGTGCAGTCTTTGCGTTCGCTGCGGCGACCGACTGGCTCGACGGGTATCTGGCCCGCCGTCTTGAACAAAGCACGCCCTTTGGCGCCTTTCTCGATCCGGTAGCCGACAAACTGATGGTGGCCGTGGCATTGGTGCTGCTGGTTCAGGCGCATGCCAATCTATGGCTGACGCTGCCCGCAGCGGTGATCATCGGCCGTGAAATCGTAATCTCTGCACTCCGCGAATGGATGGCGGAAATCGGCGCGCGTGCGCAGGTTGCCGTTTCCAACATGGGCAAGTGGAAGACAGCGGCGCAGATGCTCGCGCTGGTCATTCTGCTCGGCAACCCGCCGGCCATCACCGTTTGGGTCATTCTTGGCTATGCGTTGCTGCTTATCGCTGCGGGGCTGACACTCTGGTCCATGGTGCAATACCTGAGAGCCGCATGGCCGCACCTCAGGACGACTGCAGAAAAAAAATAAGTTTTTGAATCAAAGGCTTGACGCCGCTATCTGAACCGCTAGAATAGCGCCCGTCATCAAGACAATGCGGGAATAGCTCAGTTGGTAGAGCACGACCTTGCCAAGGTCGGGGTCGCGAGTTCGAGTCTCGTTTCCCGCTCCAAACATAACGCTGCAGGGTTCGATTGAATTCTGTAAGTGATCGAAAAAAGGGCCTTAAAGGCCCTTTTTTTCGTTCTGGTGGTATTCGCTGGACTGGTTCTGTCTCAACTGTCCTGCCCAGGATGTTGACCTGCTGATTCAATGCCCTGTCACAGCGCGCAGAGGTTGAATCTCCACCCCCCCTGGAAAAGCCCGCAAAGCGTGCTGTTCCAGAAAATCAATCGGTCATGTCGCTCGCTCATGACGATTTCGCGATGTCACTTCGCCGCGAGTTGTTGGGCTTGCTGCAACTGATCATCTGACAGCTTGCCTTCTCTGGCCTGTTTTGTCAGGGCGTTGTTAGCTGTCGCCAGGCCAGCCGTCAGGGTGGCGATCGCCGCCAGCAATGAGCCGAGTCTGGTTTTTTTGATCGTGGGGTCCATGTTCTGATCAGCAGCAACTTTTTGCAGTTCCTGCTGCTTCTCTTCGATTTTTTGCTTCAGCTCGCGGATCATCTTGAGGGTTTTCTGCGTCTGGTTAGGCAAACCGCTTGATTCGATATCGTCATTCGATTTGGGCTTTTTCTCGTTGGCAGATTTCTGAATACCCGCATCTGACAATGAAACTTTCACCCCTTCAGCAGGCACCACAGCTACCGGTTGAGAAGAAGACTCAAGCGATTCATCTGCAACTTTAGCTGTATCAGGACCGGTGACGGCTATAGGGGCGGCGCTAAAACCTGACAGCGGTGTAGAGATATTCAAGGTATACGCCTCATGAGATGTGTGGAGGTACGTCAGTGGTGCGGAAACATAGCAATATATTGATATCGGTCGCTCCTGCCATATTTGAAGGTGCGGCAGACAATTTTTAAGCGGTGCCGGCAAACCTCACGGTTATGACGGGCACGTCTCGCCGCGGGTGTTACACGGCAGAATATTCAACGTGCGCCATTCCCTGATCAACTGACGGCGATTGCGGGAATAGCGCTCTGCAAGCACCTCAACATGCGATACGTTATTCAGGTCTATCATCCGGAACTGGCTGTCCGCCTCGCACCATGCTGCCAGAGAGCGGTGGGTTTCAATAAAACCCAACATGATCGGCCAGATAATGTGCTCGGCCACAGGCACATGATCCATTGATAACGTGATGCGTAGCTTGCACTGTTCTCGCAGGGCACGACGAATCTCGCTCAGGTCAATCGGTGTAGAGCCCGTTACCGGGCTGCTTACGTAAAAGGTCTCATCGTCGAAGGCCGTGCGCATACCCGGAGGCAAGACAGCGTTGATCTTGCCCAATGCGTTTTTTACAGCGAAGGCAAACTTGTCATCCGTATGACGACCGACCCATAAGGCGCCGACGACCAGCGCCTGTATTTCTTCCTCTGTAAACGAGAGCGGGGGAAGAAGGAACCCAGGCTTGAGCACATAGCCCAGCCCAGGCTCACCCTCAATATCGGCACCCATGCCCTGTAAAGTCGCTATGTCCCGGCGTATGGTACGAAGTGACACCCCCAGCTCTTGCGCAAGTGTCCGCCCCGATACGGTTCTGCGATGTCGACGCAGGACTTGCATCAGTTCAAACAAACGGTCACTTCTTGCCATTTCCGCACCTCTCGATGACCACCGTGCCACCAGGTTTTCGCCCTTTACCGTGCGACAGACCTGTTGCAGCTGCTGAAACAGATAATCTAAACCTGTCGCAGCCATCGATACAGCCCGTGACCGTCGTTCTGATCACGGAATCGTGACGATGAGCTTGCCGGTGACACGGCCCGCGGCACTGATTTCCTGTGCTGTGGCAATCTGGTCAATCGGGAAGGCATGCTCAATATGCAAATGCAACGCTCCCATTTCATACAGGCGTGCGGCCTCAGCGAAAGCCTTCTCGGGATGTTCGAGCGATTTTGCGGAAAAGACCACACCATGCTCATGGGCTGTGACATCAGAAATGGATACAACTCGGGTGGCATCGCCGACGATCGCAACCAATTCAGCTAGCGTGCCGGCCCCTGCAAGATCAAGTGCTGCAGCTACGCCTGCAGGTGCCAACTTATCCAACCTTGCCGCCAGGCCAGGCTCGTAGGTGGTCGGCAGGGCCCCCAAACTGCGGATATAGTCGTGTTTGGAGGCGCGTGCTGTACCTATCACAATTGCGCCGCGATGCCGTGCCAGCTGGATTGCGGCGGACCCGACGCCACCAGCCGCTCCGGTTATCAGCAGCGTCTCGCCGGCCTTGATATCGACATGATCGAGAATACGGGTGGCGGTTTCTATGATGACCGGTAAACCACCTGCCACCTCGATCGGCATGGTGTGCGGTACATGCGCCCAGCTCCTCAATACCGCCTGTTCTGCCAGAGTATTTTGTCCGTAGCCAAACACGCTATCGCCGATCGCACAGCCTGAAACGCCATCACCAATTTGATCAATGATGCCTGCAGCCTCACAGCCAACACCGGCCGGAAACGTAACGGGCATGAAGTCGCGGACATACCCGGCACGCAACTTCCAATCGATGGGGTTAACGCCGACAGCTTGCACTTTAATACGCACTTGTCCCGGGCCAGCGTGCGGTGGCGCCGTATCCACGATTCTCAATACGTCGGTGCCACCATATTCGTTGAACTGAACGGCTTTCATATTGATACCTCTTGATCGGTCTGGAATGGGCGGGCGCGTGAATATCCATGCAGTGGTTTGAAAACCGCAGCCTGGGGCTTACCTTGCCGACCCATGATAGGCAGGGGGGAGGACAGTTTCTGGCACCATGGTAGGGGGGCTGTAGAAAAAGAAATGCTGAGGGGGGCATGCGCCATAACAGATTGCGGGATGTGTCAGGTTGATGCGGCAGTCTCGCGCGGCGGGTGTCTTTATTGTTGATTGCTGAGTACTGCTCATCGGTACATGAACCGAGCTACCGGTAGTTGAGTTCAACGCCTTGCGTTAGGTTGGCTGCGACTCAACACACCCAGCAGGGGGCTACAGATGCGCCAACTGAAGGGATGCGATCATCAGGGAGACTTCTCACGTGCCAACTGCAGTCGATATCCACGCCGTTTCACCGGTAATGGCGCACAACGCCGACACTTTGCTCATGGGGGAGGTATGGAAGCGTTCAGCGTTATCGCCCCGTGACCGTAGCCTGGCGACTGTAGCTGTCCTGATCGCCCGAGGTCAGACAGCGGAGCTTGCCGCCCATCTCGATCTGGCGCTGAAGAATGGAGTGACGCCTTTGGAGTTGTCCGAAACAATCAACCATCTTGCGTTTTATTCAGGGTGGGGTAATGCCGCAGGAGCAGCGCCGATTGCCAGGGAAGTCTTTGACAGGAACGGCGTAACCTCTAAGCGACTGGCGCCGGTGTCTACCGTTCTGCTGCCTATTGATCAGGTCGCAGAAGATGCACGCGTAGCGAGTGTCGACCAATCCGTCGGTCCGGTTTCGCCGGGGCTGGTGCAATACACCACCAGCGCGTTATTCAATGATCTATGGCTGCGCCCAGGTCTTGCCCCCAGAGACCGTAGTCTGATCACTGTCACTACGCTGGTGGCAAATGGTCAGGTTGCTCAGATCGGTTACCACCTCAATCGTGCGATGGACAATGGCCTGGCGAACACCGAGGCCTCCGAGTTGTTGTCACATCTCGCTTTCTACGCTGGCTGGCCTAATGCATTTTCCGCGGTGCCGGTATTCGGAGATGTTTTCGCCAAGCGGCAGGAGCGCCAGAGTCGCTAAGGCAGTGGCCCCATAGGTTGAAGTTCGCGGATCAGATCAATCAGCAGGCGAAGCCCTACGGGAAGCTGTCTGAAGCTTGAGTAATATATGTGGAAACCCGGGTCGTGGTGAGTCCAGTCTTCCAGAACCCTGTGCAGGGAGCCTTCCGCGATCTGTCGTTCGACGACCCATGCCGGAACGTACATCAAGCCGACGCCGCGCATCGCCATCGCTACTCCGACACGCGTTTCATCGATGGTGACGGCCCCGGGCGCGTCAATCTCCAACTGCTGGCCCTCTTTGGAAAATTGCCAGTGATAAATACGTGCATTACCCAGGCGTATGCGCAGGCAACGATGCTGGTACAGATCGGACGGGTGTTTCGGGATGCCGAACCGCTTGAGGTAATCAGGTGCCCCGACAACGGCCCAGGCGACATCGGGAGACAGTCGTTGAGCGATCATGTCTGCGGGAACCGTGCCACCGAAGCGGATTCCTGCATCGTGTCCGTCGCCGATGATATCGACCATTCGGTTGGTCACGGTGAGGTCTACCTCAATGTCTGGATAGCGATCGACAAACACCGGTAGAACGGGGCCCAGAAGCAGTTTGGCACCGTCGCTCAAGACGTTCAGCCGGATACGCCCGGCGGGTTCGTCGCGCAGTCGATTGAGGGTCTCCAAGGCTTGCCCGATGTCATTGACCGGAGAGCTGATCAGCCCCTGCAACTCTTCGCCAGCCGCCGTGAGCGTGACGCTTCGGGTGGTGCGATTGAGTAGCCGAATGCCAAGCCGGGTTTCAAGTCCTTTCATTGCATGGCTCAGCGCTGATGCACTGATACCGACCTCAAGACCAGCCTTTCTGAAGCTTTGATGCCGAGCGATGGCGAGGAAATAAACAATATCTGCCAGGTTCGTGCGGCTTAGCTGCATTGATGACTCCCAGACCAGTTAGCAGAGATTAAGATCAGCCCAGAGTGGGCAAATGGTCAATGAGCTTATCGAGTGTAATCGGGTAATCGCGAACCCTTACGCCGGTAGCGTTATAAACAGCGTTAGCAATCGCCGCTGCCGCTCCGGAAATACCGAGCTCGCCGACACCTTTAGCCTTGAGAGGCGTGGCATAGGGGTCTACCTCATCCAGAAAGATGACTTCCTGGTGGGGAATGTCGGCGTGCACCGGCACTTCGTAGCCAGCCAGATCGTGATTCACAAAAAAACCCAGGCGATGGTCCACAATCATTTCTTCCATGAGCGCGGCACCTGCGCCCATGGTCATGCCTCCGATGATCTGGCTGCGCGCTGTTTTGGGATTGAGTATCCTGCCGGCTGCGCACACCGCAAGCTGGCGGCGAATGCGAATTTCCGCAGTGGCGGCATTTACCCCAACCTCGACGAAATGAGCGCCAAAGGTCTGCTGGACATACTCTTTTGCCAGGTCGCCGAACTCCATGGCGTCTTCCGCCACTATGTCGCGGTCCATCGCCGCGTGTGCCAATAGCATGCTTTTTAATCCTTCGCGAACCTGACCATCGACGAATTCGGTTTTTGCCGGATCAAGCCCGAGCCTGGTGGCAATGGCGTCCCTGAGTTTCACGCAGGCCGCGTACACGCCCGCCGTGGATGAGGCCGCTCCCCATTGTCCGCCTGAACCGGAAGACTCCGGGAAGCGTGAATCTCCCAGGTGGACATTCACCTTGTCCAGGTCGACGCCCATCATTTCTGCAGCCGTCTGGGCAATGATTGTGTAAGAGCCTGTTCCAATGTCGGTCATGTCCGTTTCGACCGTGATGATGCCTTTGCGATCAAGTCGCACGCGAGCGGCAGACTTTGTCGTCGGGGCGCCTCGAATCGCGGACGCCATCCCTACGCCGATCCACCAGCCGTCATGCAGTTCCTTGCCGGGTTCGGGATTACGCTGGTTCCAGCCAAATTGATCGGCTCCAGTGTTCAGGCACTCAATCAACTGACGCTGAGAAAAACGGCGGTCCGGCTGTTCAGGGTCTACCTGGGTGTCGTTGATGACGCGAAACTTTACAGGGTCCATACCCAGCTTCTCGGCCATTTCGTCCATGGCAATTTCCAGCGCCATCATGCCCGGCGCCTCGCCGGGCGCTCGCATGGCGCTGCCTTCAGCCAGATCAAGTTCGGCCAGATACAGGCGCGTCATACGGTTTGCGCCGGCGTACAACGTGCGGGTGGATGCAGTAGCGGCTTCAGTTCGACCACCACGCAGGTTGCCCGACCAACTCTCGTGACCGATTGCAGTGAGCGTGCCGTCCGCATTGGCGCCGAGCCGTATGCATTGAATCGTCGCGGGTCTGTGGGTGAGGTTGTTGAACATCAGCGGGCGAGGGAGTGCAACTTTTACCGGGCACCCGGCTTCTCTGGCTGCCAGAGAGGCCAGGACCGCGTCGCACAGGATGGTACCTTTACCGCCGAAACCGCCGCCGATATAGGGCGATATCAGGTGAATGTTGTCTCTGGATATACCCAGGGTCTTAGCCAGGTCTCGGACACCCCAGTTCATCTGCTGAATGGATGTCCACAGCGTCAGTTTGTCTCCCTGCCACTGAGCAATGGTCGCATGAGGTTCCATCATCGCGTGGGCATGATCCGGGGTGGTGTAATGGCCTTCGAGTGTGAACGCAGCGCTCTTTAACGCGCCTTCGAAATCCCCGATTGCGGTATGCGGAGGAGGGCCGAACGCACCCGGCGCGGGTGTCTTGGCGGACTCTCGCTGCGCGGCCAGGCTATAGGCGCCAGGCTCTCTTGCGTAGTAGATCCGGAGCAATGCCGATGCGGCCCTGGCTTGTTCAAACGTCTGTGCAACGACGATTGCCACTGCCTGGTGATAGTGATCGACCTTCGGGCCGGCAAGCGCACGGTCGACGTAGAATTCGCCCCTGTCCAAGTGACCGGCATTCTCATGGGTGACGATTGCGATGACGCCGCTGGCCTGGCGCGCTTCACTCGAATCGATTGAAGAGATCCGCCCCTTGCCGATTGATGAGCCTACGACATACCCGTAGGCAGGAGGGCTGACAGCCGCTTGTTGTTCGTAAGCATACGTCGCCGTGCCGGTGGTTTTCAGTTTTCCTTCAAGGCGAACTCTGGGTTGACCAATCACTTTCAGTTGATCGATGGGGTTTGTGCTCGCAGGCGTGTCAAACTTCATGAGGCTTAATCCTTGTCATCGACCGCAGCCGTACAATGCCGTTGATTTGCTTAGGAAGACGCGCTGGAAAGAGCAAGACCGATAGTCCGTTCCGCCAGTTTGATTTTGAAGGCATTCTGCGCGGTAGGATGGGCGCCGGCGAGCAAGCGCGTTGCGACTGCATTCGCCCCTTCAGGAAGAGAGGCTTCAGCCTCTTCACTTCGCCAGGGTTTATAGGCCACGCCCCCCAGGGCAAGCTGGCCAGTCCGGTCCGGCATTACGATCGCTGCAACAGACACCAGCGCAAACGCGTAAGAGGCGCGGTCGCGAACCTTGTAGTAAATATGCTTGCCTCCCACGGGCTCAGGCAACGTCACGGCGGTAATCAACTCGGCGGCACTCAGGACGTTCTCGATATGTGGAGTGTCCCCGGGAGCGCTGTAAAGGTCAGCCAGATCAATCGTCCTGGTCTGACCGTTTGGAGCAAGGGTTTCGACCTTCGCGCCCAATACCCGCATTGCCACGGCCATGTCACTGGGATGGTTGGCAATGCAGGCATCGCTGACGCCGATGATCGCTTGCTGCCGACTGGCGCCCCCCATTGCGGGGCAACCGGCACCCGGACGCCGTTTGTTGCAAGGCTGATGGGTGTCGTAAAAATATGCACACCGGGTGCGTTGCAACAGATTGCCTGCCGTTGTGGCTTTGTTGCGCAGTTGCCCTGACGCTCCCGCGAGCAGCGCTCTGGAAAGGACTGCGTAGTCACGACGAACCTCAGGCGCAGCTGCCAGGTCGGTGTTACGTACCATTGCGCCTATCCTTATCCCTCCGTCCTCGGTGGCGGATATCTTGTCGAGTCCCAGTCCGTTTACATCGATCAGATGCTGAGGGGTCTCGATTTCCAGTTTCATCAGATCGAGCAAATTGGTACCACCGGCGATGAATCGGGCGCCCGGATTATCGGCGGCGGCGTTGACTGCCTGTTGTAGAGAGGTCACGCGTTCGTAGGTGAAGGATCTCATGCGTCAACTCCGGCTACTTCTTGAATGGCTTCGACGATGTTGGAATAGGCGCCGCATCTGCAGATATTGCCACTCATGCGTTCCCGTATCTCAACCGCGGTAACACGGCTGCCGTCGATCAAATCGCCGCTTGCGTGGCTGGGTACGCCGGCTTTTATCTCTTCAAGCATCGCCACTGCGGAGCAAATCTGGCCAGGCGTGCAATAACCGCATTGATAGCCATCATGTTTGATAAACGCCGATTGCATCGGGTGCAGGTTGTCCGGCGTGCCGAGCCCTTCGATGGTGGTGATGCTGTCGCCCTCGTGCATGACTGCAAGGGTAAGGCATGAGTTGATTCGTCTGCCTTCCACGATCACCGTACAGGCACCACACTGGCCGTGATCACAGCCTTTTTTGGTGCCATTCAAATGAAGTCTTTCGCGAAGGATGTCCAGAAGAGTGGAGCGGTTGTCGACATCCAGAGCAACGCGTCGACCGTTGAGTGTGAACGTCACATGACTGCCAGGCGGACTTTTCGGTGCTGACTGCTTCCTGGCAGCCGCTTGCGTGTCATCGCCTTTTGCCAATACCGCTGTAACTGCAGTACCTGCAGTGCCGATCAGCACTTGTCGTCGGGATATTGCTATTCCAGCGTCTGGCGCAGCGGGGGTTCTAGGGGGCATCAAGGTCTCCATTCGCAGTGTGCAGGTCTGAAGTCGGGGCTGCTGATTCCTTTGCGTTGCAAATCTTTCACCGCGAGTGCACTGGGTGAGGAAGCCGTTTGGCTGGACAGTTCATTGCGTGAGCCTATGACACACGGGGCCGGCTGATAACCCGAGTTTTCAGAATGAATCCTTGAGCGCAGCTCAGTAA
Organism: Pseudomonas syringae KCTC 12500; assembly: GCF_000507185.2. NCBI lineage: Bacteria > Pseudomonadati > Pseudomonadota > Gammaproteobacteria > Pseudomonadales > Pseudomonadaceae > Pseudomonas > Pseudomonas syringae. The sequence goes on along the minus strand of NZ_AYTM02000002.1, from coordinate 5,877,230 downwards.
TGCACGACCCGCCTCAACATGGACGGTCAGTGGTCATCTGATTGACTCTCGATGCTGTTCAACAGCGGGCTGCAGAACGTCGCTCCGCCCGTTACTGAACGGAGCTTTAAGATTCTTGTGAGCGACCATGATTTCGCCGGTCCGCCGTCGATACGACTGATCTGAAACTCGGCACACTGCTTTCAGCACGGAGTGAATCCTATTTATAGTGCTGCTCGAACACGGTCACCTGTTCCGGCGTGATCAGTTGAAAGGGCACCCAGATGTCCGCATCGACCGGCTCGCCTTTGATCATCTTGATGGCCGACTGCAGCGCCATGCTCGCCTGAGCTTTCGGGTCCTGGAATACCGAAGCTGCGAGTATTCCGCGCTTGATTGCCGCCAGGCCATCCGGCAAACCGTCTATGCCTACGATGGCGACTTCACCCTTGGCTTTACCCGCCTGCTGCAGCGCCATGGCGGCACCTATGGCCATCTCGTCGTTATTGGCCACGATTGCATCAAAGGACCTGCCTGCCAGCAACCAGTTGCTGGTCAGGTCCATGCCTTTGTTGCGTTGCCATTCAGCTGACTGCTGCTCGACGATGGTTATGCCGGGATACTCCTTGAGCACTTGTTTGACACCTTCGCTACGGTCGTGTGTCGAGTTTTGCGCCAGGTCGCCCATGATGAGGGCGATAGTGCCCTTGCCTCCCATCCTGTCTGCCAAGTAGCGCATCTGCAGTTGTCCGGCCTCGATGTCATTGGACGCTACCGTCGTCACCCCCTTGGGTAAGACGCGCTCATCCGGATGGCGATTGACGTAGACCAGCGGTACCTTTGCCTCGACCGCAGCGCGCGTCATGTTGGCCGTGGCAGCGGTGTCCACGGGCAAGACGATGACGGCATCGACTTTCTGACTCAGAAAACCCTGAACTTGATTGATCTGGCGAACCACATCACCTTGAGCATCTTCGAACTGGACCTGAACGCCATCTTTCCTGGCGGCTTCCTCCAGGCCACTGCGAACATAGGTCATGAAGTTGTCATCGACCCGGGCGATCGTGACGCCGATGCGGTAGCTGGCGGCAGCCCATTGGCTGGACACCACCAGGAATGCAGCAATGAGCAGTTTGCAGAGAGGCATGAGAGAGTTCCTTTTGTTGTTATAAATTGACGCTATTGCGATCTTTCGCGAAAAATTTCGCGCGCATCTCCAGAACGTTTCCAGGTGCATTTTCAATCCAGCGTGAAGGCTTTCTTGAAGCGCTCAAGTGCCGTTTCACTGTTGCTGCTGGCCCAGCCCTCAAGCCCGACCACGCCGGTGAAGCCCATCTCGAACAGGGCTCTGGCAATGGCCGGATAATGAATCTCACCTGTACCAGGCTCCTTGCGGCCGGGGACATCGGCCACCTGGATTTCTCCGATAGCGTTTCCGGAGCGCTGGATAAGTTCGATCAGGTTTCCTTCACCAATCTGGGCGTGGTAAAGGTCAAGGTTCATCTTCAAATGCAGGCTGCCCACAGCCTCTATCAAGGCCAATGTGTCCTGGGCGCGGGCGAAGGGTGTGCCGGGGTGATCCACTTCAGTGTTCAGGTTCTCCAGCAGAAAGACCCGGCCTGCGTCTTCCCCGAGGCGAGCGAGTTTTTCCAGCGTTCTACAAGCGCTCAACCACATGCGCCCATCGAGGTGGGCGACTGGCTTGACCGGCAAGCCCTTGTCGTCCAGCCCGGTGCCATGCAGGTTCAGACTCGGGCAATCGAGCTGCGCAGCAACCTCCAGCGATTCGCGGGCGCTGTGGAGCAGTTGCTGGATTGCATCGTGATCGGTCAGATTGCCGCGCGTGTAGCCGGTCATGGATGTGAAATTCGCTCCGGTCGCGACCAGGGCTGCTATGTCTTTATTGGCCCAGCTCCATATCTCGACGCTGAAGCCCAACTCGTGGATACGTCTGACACGATCGGTGAACGGCAACTCCAGAAAGACCATCTCGGCGCTGACCGCTAATGTGAATGGTATGAAGCTCATGCGCCGAATCCCCGTGATACCTCTACCGGCAGGCCTTGCTGGAAGGATTCGATGCAGGCGCGGGCAATGGCCAGTGCTGCTCGGGCATCTTCGCCGCTGGCAATGGGTTTGGCTCCGGTGCGCAGGCAATCGACAAAATGATTGAGTTCAGCGACATACGCATCGCGCAGCAGGTCGGTGTCCAGTCGCCGGGTGTCTGTCTGTGTGCCATTGGCCAGGTACCGGGTCAGGTCGGAGTCATTGACGTTGCCCATGGTCAGCATGCCAGCACTGCCGAACACTTCTCCCCGGACATCGTAACCGTAGACAGCCTGGAAGCTGGCTTCTGCTGTAGCAATGGCGCCGTTATCGAAACGGATCACCACCACGGCGGTGTCCAGAAAACCATTGCTCCGGTAATCCGGGGCAATCAGCGCATCAGCCATGACGAATACGCTGACTGCCTCCGCCCCAGGGTTCAGGTAACGCAGTGTGTCGAAATCGTGAATCAGGGTTTCCAGAAAAACCACCCATTGCGGTGAGGCCGACGGGTTATTCAGCGCCGGGTCGCGGGTCAGCGAGCGCAACAGTTGTGGTGTACCTATGCGTCCCTCGACTACGTTCAGATGAGCTGTGCGAAAGCTCCTGGCGAAGCGACGGTTGAAACCAACCTGCAAGGGGACGCCTGCCTCGGCGGCTGCAGCGATCGCGCGATCGGCTTCCTCCAGAGTGATTGCCATGGGCTTCTCGCAAAAGACGCCCTTGCCAGCCCGTGCCGCGCTCGTGACCAGTTCCGCGTGGCTGCGCGCAGGAGCGGCAATCAATACGCCGTCTATTTCGGGATCGTCCAGCAATTGCTGAGGGTCGGTGTAGACCCGGTCCACACCCAACTCCACGGCAAGCCGCGACGCCTGTCCCAGTGTGGGGTCTGCGATGGCTGCCAGGCAGGCACCAGGGATGTGATGGGCAGCAGTCTGCCCGTGAAAGCTGCCCATGCGACCAGCCCCGATCAGCCCCAGGCGGAGGATTTTTTTGCTCATGAAATAACCCCTTGTCATTATTTTTCGATTATTTCCCGGCCGTGAATAGACCGGGTACAACGGAATTAGCAAGGGTTGTGCCATTACGTAACTAATTGATATTAAATGGTTTTTTACGATTAATCATAAAAAAGTGTTCATATTTTCGACATGTCTATACTGACATGTCGAAAATATGAACATGGGTGCCGTCAATGTCTCCAGAGTCCATGACCTTCAGCGCAGAAGACCTCGACTACCTCACATCATTGGGGACCGTTGCACTCAATGCCGGGCCCATTCCTGAACTGGAGCAAGCCTGGCAGGCGCGCCTGGACGGCCTCGACCAGCGTCCGTCATCGGTTCGCAAGGTGATCTGGGACTCTTGGGGCCGTAGCGTTGCAGGTGGTGTGGACCCTGAGGACGGCGACTACAGGTTCATCGACCCGCAGGCACTGGCAGCCACTCTGGCGGCCAACCGAGGGTTGATTGCGGCCGCTGCTCAGGTAATGCACGGCTTGCTCGCCTATAACCCGCGGGGCCATATCAACCTTACTGACGTCGAAGGCACCACCCTGTATTTTTGCGGCCTGGACATTACGCCGGTAGGGACGCGCTTGCTGGAGTCCGTGCAGGGCACTAACTGCACGGGGCTGGCGCTGGCTGAAGATGCTCTGGTGTATGTATTGGCTGAAGAAAACTTCGGTAAAGGTCTGCGTCAGCGACGAATGCATTGTGCAGCGGCCCCTATCCGCAATGCGCAGGGACAGACGCTGGCGCTGCTGACTCTGACCGCCGAGCCGGGCTGGTTCCACTTTCATACCCTGGGCACCGTCCAGGCCGCGGCGGAGGCCGTTTCGCGGCAGATGGTGCTACAGGCGCTGCTGGAACAACAGAAGACTGTGCTCGAAGTGCTCAATGAAGGCCTGGTAGTGCTGGACGAGCGAGGCTGTATCAAGGCACTCAATCGTTATGCCCGGCAGCTCTTTCGAGTCGATCTGGATGCGCTGGGCAGCCCGTTCCAGCGCCTGGGTCGCAGTGACTTGAGCGAACAGATTCTGACGCACGGCGGCGAAGGGCTGCGGGATCTGGATTGCATTTTCGAGCTGCATGATTTCAGCCAGCTGTCCTGCCTGGTTTCTGTGTGCCCGCTGGAGCAGGGCGGGCGTGTGGTGTCGTTGCGGGAGAACCGTCGTATCCGGGAGATCACGCGGCGAATCGTAGGCACTCAGGCCCGCTACACGTTCGAGACAATTCAGGGCAGGTCCCGGGCCATGGAGGACGCGTTGCACCTGGCACGGATTGCCAGTCGAAGCGATTCCACAACGTTGATTCTTGGCGAAAGTGGAACCGGCAAGGAGTTGTTCGCCCAGGCGATCCACAACGCCAGTGACCGCGGTGGTGGGCCTTTTGTGGCCGTCAATTGCGGTGCCATTCCCCGGGATCTGGTGCAAAGCGAGTTGTTCGGCCATGTCGAGGGCGCATTTACAGGTGCGGCTCGAGGTGGTTCGGCGGGCAAGTTCGAACTGGCCGATGGCGGGACTATATTCCTTGATGAGATCGGCGATATGTCCTTCGATGCTCAGATCAGCCTGTTGCGGGTTTTACAGGAGGGAGAAGTGACCCGGGTCGGAGCGAAAAGCTCGCGCCAGGTGGATGTACGCATCGTCGCAGCCACTCACCGCAACCTGGGGCAGGCGGTGGCCGAAGGCGCCTTTCGCGAGGACTTGTATTACCGGCTGAATGTGCTGAACCTGACCGTGCCGCCGCTGCGTATGCGCCAGGAAGATATCGTACTTCTGGCTCGGCATTTTCTTGCTCGTTGTGGCCATTCACTGCGCAAGTCGGTGCAGGGCTTTTCGACGCAAGCGTTGGAGCTGCTGGCGGCTTACAGCTGGCCGGGCAATGTGCGGGAGCTTGAAAATACCATTGAGCGCGCAGCCAATCTGGCTTTGGGCGAGTTAGTCCAGGCTGGCGATTTGCCTCTTGAAATCAGGCAGCGCACCAGCCAGTCGGTATCGGAGCACTTGCCAGCGCCAATGACGGCCAGAGACCTTGGCACCCATGAAATGCACGCAATTGTGGCTGCGCTCGAAAACACCCGAGGCAACATCCGTCTGGCTGCCCGACAGTTGAACGTTTCAAGGGGCGGTTTGTACAACAAAATGAGTCGGTTTGGACTGCGTGCCGAGGATTTCCGCCGTTTATGATTCGATCAGAACTGGGTATTTCCACGGTCGATATCTGCAGTTAATAGAGTGCCCCTGGTTAAATCCAGAAGTACACACAGTGCCTTCAAGGGGCATTGCCCGTGAGGGCGTGCCTGATGCTGATCAGGCTCGGAGAGAGACGGCGGATGTTTGAACCTCCATGACCTGATCACGCTGGAGAATTGCGCGTGCAGAAAATGTTATTTTTGAATAATTAAATTTAATCTAGATCAGAAATAATAATATTAGCTTATGACCAAATAGAATTATATTTTCGAAATTGATTCCGTTATGTTTGGTTTCAACAGCCTACCCCTTACCTCGGATGGTACCAATCGTAATTAAGATTCTGTGTGTCATGCCGCCAGACTGCACGGTGTGACAGGGGCGCTGCAACGCTGACCCCGGTGCAGAATCGTTGGAAGGGAGTTCAACGTATGTTGCCTGTTCAATCCTGCCATTGCCTTTACTTCTCTCGCCCTGTCTTTGACAGGCGCGTCGCCTTGCCACTGCTGCGCACCGACTGTTCGCCTCACAGCTAGTTCGTTCAGACCGCTAAGTGCCAAACCCGGCCCGCAGGTTTTCCTGTAGGTCGTTGATCACTTTTAAAACCGTGCATGCCGCGCCGTCCTCTAGACAGCGGGAATGTCCGATTTCGCGATTTGGATGTGTGGCTGCTATGACAGCCATGTCTGGAGTGGGTATGAAACAAGCCTTACAACGTGCCCGGGTATCGACTGCTGCAATGGGCTACTGCCCATTGGCGTTGGCGATAGGGGGCGTGTTGCTGTCAGGGACCATAAGAGCCCAGGAAAACAACACCGACGACCCGCGTACCTTGTCCACTGTGGTGGTCACCGGTAATCGCGGTGCCGAGCAACGCACGGTCACCAGCAGCCCGGTACCGATCGATGTGGTCAGCGCCAGACAATTACAGAGCACCGGCAAACCCGGACTGATGGAAGCCCTGAGTGCAGTAATTCCATCGCTGACCCTGCCGGAAAAAACCGGCTGGGATGCCAGCGGCATTGCCCGTGCGCCCAACTTGCGTGGCTTGAGCGCCGCCGAAGTGCTGGTGCTGGTCAATGGCAAGCGTCGTCACACCAGCGCCACCCTGAACATTAACGGTATTAACACCGGGGCTGCCCCTGCGGACCTGGACCTGATCCCCATCAGCGCCATCGACCATGTTGAAGTCCTGCGCGATGGCGCAGCGGCCCAATACGGTTCCGATGCGATTGCAGGGGTCATTAACGTCATTCTCAAGGCTGACACCAGCGGTACCTCGGTGAGCAACGCCGGGCTCGGCTATGACGGCAAGAAACAGACTGTGCAGCAAAGCCTCAACAAGGGTTTCGAGATTGGCGACGGGGGCATTGTGCAACTGGCACTGGACGCCCGCAGCCAGAATGATGACAACAAGGCCAGCGCCAATGGTTACAGTTACGAGCAGGCCTATGACCTGGCGGGCAAGTCCACGTATGGCGGCTACGGCACGCCAAAGACCAACCTGCTGACTCTGGGTTACAACGCCGAACTGCCCATCAATGACAGCCTGAGCCTGTATTCCTTCACCACGTATTCACGTCGTAAAGCCGAGCAGGGGCAGAATTTTCGTCTGCCGACCATCACCAATACCATTACCACCGGGCCTAACGGATACCCGGCGGGATACACACCGACCTGGTACATCGATGAAGATGATTTCCAGGCCGCATTTGGCGGCAAAGGCACCGTCGGCGAATGGGATTGGGATCTTTCCAGCACCTACGGACGCAACGAAGCCGAGCAGGGCACCACGCACAATCAGAACCCGTCCCTGGGTGAAGACACGCCCAATCGCTTTACTTCCGGTACGTGGATCTCCACCGAACTGACCACCAATCTGGACTTCAAGCGCGGCTTCGACATCGGCCTGCAAAAGCCCCTGGATTTGTCCTATGGCCTCGAGCATCGACGTGAGACGTATGAGGTGCAGGCCGGTGACTATGAATCCTATGCCAATGGCGGCTACTGCATTACGCCGGGCAACTGCGCGTCTTCCGGAGCGCAAGTCACCAACGGTATTTCCCCTGACGAAGAAAGCAGCGCGTCGCGTAACAGTGTCGCCAGTTATGTCGACGTGGGCTTCAACCCTGTACCGGACTGGTACGTTGGCAGCGCATTTCGCTACGAGCATTACAATCAGGGCGTGGGTGCGACCCGCAGCGGCAAACTGACCACGCGTTACGATTTCACTCCCCAATTCGCTATACGCGCCACCGTCAGCAATGGTTTCCGTGCGCCGTCTCTGGCCAACAGCCTGTTCAGTGCGCGCTCGACCACGTATGGCGTGGTGGACGGGGTCTATCAGTCCATCAACTACGGCGTGTTGCCAACGGGGTCCGGGGCTGCGAAAGCGCTGGGTGCCGAGGACCTTAAACCGGAGCGCTCGACCAACTTCAGCCTCGGTTTCACGCTCACACCGACCGAACGCCTCACGCTGACCGCCGACGCCTACGTGATCAATTTGCGTGACCGCATCACGCTGACCGGCACCTTGCTGGGCGATGAGGTCACGCAGGTGCTGCTCAACAATGGCATCGACTCGACGTCGGGTGGCCAGTACTTCATCAACGGTGCCGACACCCGTACCAAGGGGCTGGACCTGGTCAGCAATTACAGTCAGGACCTGGGGCCGTACGGATCACTGAAGTGGACGGCGGCGTTCAACTGGAACCAGACAAAGATCCTTGGCTACAAGGAGTCCACCTCGACTCTCGGTACGTCCTATGAACTGATGGACCGCGAAGCGCGCAATCTGATCACCGGTGTGCAGCCGCGCACCAAGCTGATTCTGGGCGGTGACTGGAGTATTGAGCGCTTCAACCTGAATCTGGCGCTGACCCGCTACGGCGCTTACAAGGAGGTCAATTCCTCAGCCAATCGTGATCTGGACCGGGTGTACGGCGCCAAATGGATCACCGATCTGGACCTTGGCTACAACCTCAGCAAAAACCTCAATGTCGCCATCGGAGCCAAGAACCTGTTCGACGTCTATCCCAAAAAGCAGGGGATTCCCAGCAGCACCATGGTCAGCAGCTACGGCACCTATTCGCCGTACGGTTTTACTGGCGGCTACTACTACACCCGGCTGACTTACGCCTTTTAAGGCCAGCACCTGACAACTCAATATTGCGTGCGAGGAACCACCATGCCCATTGTCGCCAAACCCTATGACTTCATTGATGAGCCCAGTCATTATCCGCTTCCTCAGAGCCGCGTAGCACCCCCGCCGATAAAGGCGTTGCAGGTCGTTCCCGCCCGGCATCCCGGTCGCTGGTTCGGGTCGATATTCGCAGCGCTGGTGCTGCTGGCCATTGTGCACTCGCTGGCGACCAACCCGCGTTGGGAGTGGGGCGTCTTCGGCCAGTGGTTCTTCTCGCCATCGGTGCTGCGCGGCCTTGCGCAGACGCTTCTGTTGACGTTGCTCAGCACGCTGTTCAGCATCATTCTCGGCACGGCGCTGGCGTTGGCGCGCCTGTCGGGCTCGCCGCTGCTGGCGGCACTGGCCTGGGGCTACATCTGGTTTTTCCGCTCGATGCCTGCGCTGCTGGTGTTGATCATCCTCTACAACTTCGCCTACCTCTACGAGCACATTGTGCTGGGGGTGCCGTTCACCCAACTGGTCTTCGCCGAGTGGTCGACGGTGGACGTGCTCAGCCAGTTTACCGTTGCGGTACTGGGCTTGAGCCTGATGCAGTCGGCCTATACCGCAGAAATCATTCGCGGTGGGCTGATCGGTGTCGATGCCGGTCAGCATGAAGCTGCTGCGGCACTTGGCCTGCCTGTGTCGCGGCGGATTTTCCGGATCATTCTGCCCCAGGCGTTGCGCTCGATTCTGCCTTCAGGCTTCAACGAGATCATCGGACTGGTCAAGGGAACATCCATTGTTTACGTGCTGGCCTTGCCAGAGCTGTTCTACACCGTGCAGGTCATCTACAACCGTACCCAGGCAGTGATTCCGCTGCTGATCGTGGCCACCGTCTGGTACCTGATTATCACTACGGTGCTGACCAGTGCCCAGTATTACGTCGAACGCCATTTTGCCCGAGGCTCGGCACGTGTACTGCCGCCGACACCCTTGCAGCGCCTGCGCGGTTGGCTCAAGGGCAGCGTGTCCGGGGAGAAGCACCATGGGTGAGGCCTCCACGCCAGTGCGCGCAGGACGCATTCAGATCCAGGGCGTGGGCAAGCGCTTTGGCAGCCAGCAGGTGCTAAAGGACATCGACCTGAGCATCGAACCGGGCAAGGTCACGGTGATACTCGGTCCTTCCGGTTCCGGCAAGTCCACGCTGCTGCGCACCATCAACCACCTGGAAAAGATCGACAGCGGGTACATCACCATCGACGGTGATTACGTTGGTTATCGTCGCAAGGGCGACCTGCTCTATGAACTCAAGGAGCGCGAGATCCTCAAGCGGCGGATCGACGTCGGCTTCGTGTTCCAGAACTTCAATCTGTTCGCACACCTCACTGCCTGGGAAAACATCGCCGAAGCGCCTCTGGCCCACAAACGCTGGAGCAAGTCCGAGGCCCGGGTCAGGGCAAATGAACTGCTGGCCAGGGTAGGTCTGGCAGACAAGACAGATGCCTACCCGCGCCAGCTTTCCGGTGGTCAGCAACAGCGTGTCGCCATCGCCCGTGCGCTTGCGCTGGACCCCAAGGTCCTGCTGTTCGATGAGCCCACCTCAGCCCTTGATCCTGAACTGGTCGGCGAGGTGCTGGACGTCATCAAGGGCCTGACGCAACTGGGCGTCACGCTGGTGGTGGTCACTCATGAAATCGGCTTTGCCCGTGAGGTGGCAGACCATGTCGTGTTTCTCTGCGAGGGCCGATTGATCGAGCAAGGGCCGCCGGAGCAGGTGTTCCGCCAACCTCGACATCCTCGCACGGCTGCCTTTCTCGGCAAGGTGCTATGACTTTCCCGCTATCAAGGAGTGACCACTGATGTTCATCAATAGCGCCCGTGTGGCCTTGCTGACGCTAGCCGTCAGCGTCGCCCACAATACGTTGGCGTCGACCGCGCAACCGGTCGATCTGAGTCCCGACCGGCCACGCATTCATGTGCCGCGTAACGAGGCGGCCATCGCACAGATCCCGGCGGGCTTCAAGTTCGCCCAGCCTGGCAAGTTCACTGTGGCCGTCTCCGGTGTTGCGGGGCCGCCGTTGGCGCTGCTGGCCAATGATGACAAGACCACTATTGGCAGCGAGGCCGATACCGCGCAACTGGTAGCGGACAGCCTGGGCCTGCAATTGAACGTGGTTCAAACCAGTTGGGAGGACTGGCCACTGGGCGTCAGTTCGGGGAAATACGACGCGGTGATCAGCAATGTCACGGTCACGGAAGCACGCAAGAAACGCTTCGATTTCGCCACTTACCGTCAGGACGTACTGGGCTTCTACGTAAAAACCAACAGCAAAATCAGCGAGATAAAACAGGCGTCGGACATTGCCGGGTTGAAAATCATCGTCGGCTCCGGCACCAATCAGGAAAAGGTTCTGCTGGCGTGGAACGAAGCAAACGAAAAGGCCGGTATCAAGCCTGCGCTGTTGCAGTACTTCGATGATCAGGCGGCCGCACAGCTTGCCATTCAGTCGGGTCGCAGTGATGCGCTGTTCGGGCCCAATTCGATATATGCCTATTCGGCCGCGATTACTGGCGGCATCAAGCGGGTAGGCACGGTCAACGGCGGTTGGCCGCTGCAGGCGGATATCGCCGTGACCACGCGCAAGGACAACGGCCTGGTCAAGCCGATTCACACCGCCCTGGAAGGGGCGATTGCCGGCGGCCAGTACGAGCAGGTACTCAAACGTTGGGGGCTGGACGTGGAACGCGTCGACAAGTCGCTGATCAATCCGCCCGGCTTGCCGGACTGAAGCGTTGAAGGGAGCAAACGATATGGGACTGACACGACGTGAAGCGCTTTCCAGTATCGCTGCCGTGGGCGGCGAGACCGCCGTCAAGGATGCGCTTGCGGTACTGGGGCTGGGGCCTTCATCGCATCGACGGCCACAGCCTCTGAAACTCGGCGACGGTCTGGGGCAGGGCACTCGCGTGCTGGTGCTGGGGGCAGGCATTGCCGGGCTGGTCACGGCACTGGAGCTGAAGCGCGCAGGTTTTGCCGTGCAAGTGCTGGAAGCCCGTGATCGAGTGGGTGGCCGTAACTGGACGCTGCGCAACGGCGATCGGGTGGATTACAAAGACGGCCGCTCACAGACCGCAAGCTTCGATTCAGGCGTGTATTTCAATGCCGGTCCGGCGCGCATTCCCAGCCAGCATCGGACGCTGCTCGACTACTGCAGTGAACTGGGTGTGCCGCTTGAAGTACTGGTCAACAGCAGCCATGGAGCACAGGTACGCCCGGACCTGCAACGCCCCGCGTTCACTGTCGGCCAGGCGATCAATGACGCCCGCGGCCATCTTTCCGGTTTGCTGGCCAAGGCGGTGCAGCGCGACGCGCTGGACGATGTGTTGAGCGGCGAAGAGCGTCAGCGGCTGCTGGCGTTCTTGCAGGTATATGGCGACCTTTCGCAGGAGCTGGCTTACGAGGGCAGCCTGCGCTCCGGGCATCAAACGTCGCTTTCTCATCCGGGAGCCTTGCCGAGCAGTGCGCAACCGGTGGCGCTGGATCGCTTGCTGCACCCCGAATTATGGGGCGCGCTGCTGCACACCGAGTTTCCCGAGTTTTCCGCGACCATGTTTCAACCGGTCGGTGGCATGGACCGGATCACCGACGCCTTTTACCAGCGCCTCACCGACCAGGTGCAACTGGGCGCGCAGGTACGGCAGATTCGTCAACTGGAAGACGGCGTGGCAGTTACCTATCACGACAAATACAGCGGTCGCGAGCATGTGGTGCGCGCCGACTATCTGGTGTCAACCCTGCCTCTGCCCTTGCTGGTCAGACTGGACACCGATTTCAGTGAACCGGTCAAGGCGGCCTTGCTCAGCACCCGCAACGATCAGGCGACCAAGGTGGCCTGGCAATCTCCGCGTTTTTGGGAAACCGACTACCGCATCTACGGCGGGTTGTCCTGGATCGACCATCCGGCGCGTCTGTTGTGGTATCCCAGCAACGACTTGAACACCCGACAAGGCCTGCTTGTGGCGGGTTATGTCACAGGGGAGGGGGCCGATGCGTTCGGTGCGAAACCCTTCGACACACAATACGCCACTTCCAGAGAAGCGGTAGAGCTGCTGCACCCGGGGTATTCGCGGCAGCTGCGCAACCCGCTGGCCGTGTCCTGGGAGCAGATCCCTTACAGCGAAGGCCCTTGGTTGCAACGCGAACATTTCCCTGCCGCTGCCAGTGCGTTGCTGGACGAGCCCCACGGTCGTGTGTACTTCGCCGGTGACGGGCTGGTGCAAAGCGGAGTTGGCATCTGGCAGGAGTCGGCGGCCAACTCGGCGCGACATGTGGTGGCGCAACTGGCCGAGCGAGTGACGCAAGCGCGGCAGATTTCGACCCTTGCCGCGTCATGACGTGCAACTGCACGAGCCCCGCGTTTTACGTAACCCTTATTCCTGAATATCCATTGAAGGAGAGACACCATGAGCGACAGCATTCAACGCACCAGCGTCGGCGATTTTCCGATCTCGCAAACCGTGACAGTGCCAGCCTCGACCAGCCTGGTATTCGTCAGCGGCACCTTGCCTGACCTCGCCGACCCGCATGCTCCGGCGGGTACGCCGGCAGCCTATGGCAACACCGAAGTACAGACCGTTTCGGTCTTCAACAAACTGCGCAGAATCCTTCAGCAACAGGACCTCGATCTGGGCGATATCGTACAGTTGCGGGTATTTCTGGTCGGTGCCGAGGAAACCGCCGGCAAGCTGGATTTTGCCGGGTTGCAGGCTGGTTACACGCAATTTTTCGGCACGCCGGAACAACCTCTCAAACCCGCGCGCACGGCGTTGCAGGTGGTAGCGCTGCCATTGCCCGGCGCGTTGATCGAGGTCGAAGCGATAGCGGCCAGACCGGCTTGATCGCGCGCTGTCAGCTTGCGTGTCGGGCAGCGATCAGCGCCGCCCGGCGCGGGTACTCACGTCTACCCACACTGCCAGCACCAGAATGCCGCCCTTGACGATCATCTGCCAGTAACTGTCGACATCGAGCATCGACATGCCGTTGTCGAGACTGGTGATGACCAGTGCGCCGAGCAGGGCACCGTAGACAGTGCCTGAACCGCCACGCATGGACGTACCGCCGATGAAGCATGCGGCGATGGCGTCGAGTTCGCCCATGTTGCCGGCCGAGGGTGAGCCGGCGGCCAGGCGTGCGGTGTTGACCAGCCCGGCGAACGCACACATCACGCCCATGATGCCGAAAATCCACAGCTTCACGGCCTGTACGTTGATGCCGGACAGGCGCGTGGCTTCCATGTTGCTGCCGACGGCGTAGATACGGCGCCCGAACACCGTCTGGGTGGTGACATAACTGAACACGCCGAGCAGGACCAGCAACAGCAACACCGGAACGGGGATTCCGTCGTAGCTGTTGAGCACATAGACAAAGCCGCCCAGCACCGCGCCGATCAACACCACACGCAACACATCACGAATCAGCGAATGTGCCGCTAGCCCGTGCAGCGCTCTGTTGCGCCGTTGTTTCCAGGTCAGGAACAGCGTCAGCGCCAGCAGCAGAATACCGAGCCCGGTGCCCACCGCATGCGGCAGATAACCCTGGCCGATATAGACCAGCGACGGCGACACCGGAGCGATGGTCGTGCCGCCGGTGATACCGAGCAGAACGCCACGAAACGCCAGCATGCCACCCAGCCCGACGATGAACGAGGGGATCCGCAGGTAGGCGGTCATGTAGCCGTTGGCCAGGCCGATCAGCAGGCCGCACAGGGCGACCACGCTCAGGTTTGCCAGCAGCGGCACGTGGTAAACCACATCCAGAATCGCCGCCAGGCCACCGAGCAGGCCAAGCAATGAGCCCACCGACAGGTCAATCTCGCCGCTGATGATCACCAGCACCATGCCGCAGGCCAGAATCCCGGTAATGGACATCTGTCGCAGCAGGTTGGACAAGTTGCGCGGCGTCAGGAAGCCGCCCTCGGTCTGCCAGCTGAAGAACAGCCAGATAAAGGCGATGGCAATCACCAGCGCGAGCATTTTGTAGCGGGTGAAGAACTGTTTGACCTGGTTCATCTACGCGGTCTTCCGGGCATTATTGTGAGGGGCATCGGAGTGGCTGAGTGCAGCGGCGAGGACCTGCTCCTGAGTCAGGTCATGGTTGATGAAGTCGCCGCGCAACTGGCCGTCGCCAATCACCAGTACGCGGTCCGACACGCCCAACACTTCGGCCAGCTCCGAAGACACCATGATGATCGACACACCCTCGGCTGCCAGCGCGCCCATCAGCTTGTAGATTTCGTACTTGGCGCCGACATCGACGCCGCGAGTGGGCTCGTCGAGTATCAGAACGCGCGGGCGGGTGAGCAGCATCTTCGCCAGCACGGCTTTCTGCTGATTGCCACCGGACAGGCTGGTGATCGGCAAAAACGGGCTGGCCGTCTTGAGGTGCATGCGCGAGATTTCCCGGTCGATACTGCCCAGCTCTGCCTCGGCGTCGATGCGGGTCATGTTCGAGTAACTATCGAGGACCGCGAGGGTGATGTTCTGGCCGACGCCCAGGTCCGGAATGATGCCCTGGCGCTTGCGGTCTTCGGGGACCATGCACAGACCCGCGCGTATCGATTTGAGCGGCGTGCGCGTGTCGATAGCCTGGCCATTGAGCCACACTTCACCGGTGTGCCGACCGGGATAGGCGCCGAACAGGGCTGACACCAGTTCGGTACGGCCCGCGCCCACCAGCCCGGCGATGCCGAGGATTTCCCCGCGCCTGAGGACGAACGATACGTCGTCGACCCGCTTGCGCCCGGGATTATCGACGTCATAGCAGGTGATATGCCGCGCTTCGAAGATCACCTCGCCGACATCATGCGGCTCGGTGGGATAGAGGTTGCTCATTTCGCGTCCGACCATCTGGGTGATGATCTTCGCAATGTCCATGTCCGCCATTGCGGTGGTTGCAATATGTTTGCCGTCGCGGATGACTGAGATGGTGTCGCACACGGCGGCCACTTCATCGAGCTTGTGCGAGATGTACACGCACGCGACCCCTTTAGCCTTCAGCTCGCGAATGATGTTCAGCAGCACCTCGATTTCGGAGCGGGTCAGAGCCGAGGAGGGCTCGTCGAGAATCAACAGGCGCGCCTTCTTGTTCAGTGCCTTGGCGATTTCCACCAGTTGCTGGTAGCCGCCGCCATATTGGGAAACCGGCAGTGCCACGTTCATGTCAGGCACTTTGAGTTCACGCATCAGCGACTCGGCGCGATGGATCATGGCCGGATAATTCATGCGTCCGCCGGGGAGCGTCAGCTCGTGACCCATGAAGATGTTTTCGGCCACCGACAGGTCCGGGACCAGCGTCAGCTCCTGATGGATGATGACGATCCCTGCCGCTTCCGTTTCGCTGATCGATTGTGCCTTGAGCGGTTGGCCGTCCCACAGGATCTCGCCCTCCCAGGTGCCGTAGGGATAGACCGCCGACAGGACTTTCATCAACGTGGACTTGCCCGCGCCGTTCTCGCCGCACAGGCCGACGCACTCGCCGGGCTTCACTGTGATATCGATGCCGTTAAGCGCTTTCACACCGCCAAAGGATTTGACGATGCCGTTCATTTGCAACAGGTAGTCAGACATGGCGCAGCGCTCTACGAAGGTGTGATGGCTTGGCCTGAGCGACGACCCTGCCTAACCACAGGGTCGTGCTCTGGTTTTCAGCGACGTATCAACGATCGAGGCTCATTGCCCGTCAATCTGCGCCTTGGTGTAGAACCCGTCTTTTTCCAGCAGGTCGATGTTGTCCTTGGTCAGCAAGGTCGGGGTCAGCAGCATGGTGTCGACCTTCTTCATGCCATTGTCCGACTGCGAGTCAAACTTCGGCTTGTCACCGCCGCGCACCAATTGCACAGAAAGTTTGGCGGCTTCCGTGGCAATCAGTTTCAGCGGCTTGTAGACGGTCATGGTCTGAGTACCATCGATGACCCGCTTGACCGCTGCGAGGTCCGCGTCCTGGCCCGAGATAGGGACTTTGCCGGCCAGTTTCTGTGCCGCGAGGGCCTGAATAGCGCCGCCGGCAGTGGCGTCGTTGGAGGCGACGATGCCATCAATCTTGTTGTTATTGCGGGTCAGGGCGTTTTCAACAATGCTCAGGGCTTCGGTAGGGCTCCACTCCTTTACCCACTGCTGGCCGACGAGCTTGATATCACCTCTGTCGATAGCCGGTTGCAGCGCTTTCATCTGGCCTTCGCGCAGAATCTTGGCGTTGTTGTCGGTGGGCGCGCCGCCCAGCAGGAAGTAATTGCCCTTGGGCGCTGCTTTCAACACGCCGTTGGCCTGCATCTCGCCGACTTTTTCGTTATCGAAGGAAATGTACGCATCGATATCGGCATTGAGGATCAGCCGGTCATAAGACACCACCTTGATCCCGGCCTTCTTGGCTTCGGCAACGGCATTGGTCAGCACGGTGGCGTTGAACGGCACGATGACGATTACATCGACGCCGCGCGAGATAAGGTTTTCTATCTGCGAGATCTGTTTCTGCTCATTGGCATCCGCCGATTGCACGAAGACCTTGGCGTCGAGCTTTTCCGCCGCCGCAACGAAGTAATCACGGTCGCGTGACCAGCGTTCCAGACGCAGGTCATCAATGGAAAAACCTATTTTCGGGTGCGCAGAGTCAGCCATCACCGGCAGGGACAGCAAGGCCAGCGCGCTGGCGAGCAGCGTACGTTTCAGGGTGTTCATAGGGTGCGTCCTTTTATTGTTGTTTGAGACACTTCTTGACTGGGCGATAACGATAGAACTGTAGAGCGTTGCCGGACGTCGCGTATGAAGATTTGTCGCCTGAATGTCACGGCGACGTCCAGCTAAGCCTGTCAGGCGTAGATAAAGCGATTGACCACACCTTCAAGCAGTTCCTGACGGCCACTGACGGCCTGCGGGTTCAGCTCGTTGGCGAAGGCGTGTTCGGCGAGCGACGCAAGGCTGAATTCGCCCGCCAGTACCGATTGGCCAAATGGCTGCTGCCAGCCTGCGTAGCGCTGGTCCTTGAAGTGTTGGAGTTTATCGTTCTGCACCATGGCCGCGGCACGCTCCAGCGCCAGGGCTAGGACATCCATCGCGGCGACGTGGCCGTGAAACAGGTCGATATCGTCGAGACTCTGGCGACGCACCTTGGAGTCGAAATTGAAACCGCCGTTGGTGAAGCCGCCAGCCTTGAGGATTTCGTAGGTGGCGAGGGTCATCTCTTCGACGCTGTTGGGGAACTGGTCCGTGTCCCAGCCGTTCTGCGGGTCGCCACGGTTGGCGTCGATGCTGCCGAAAATCCCCAGCGAGACCGCCGTGGCGATTTCGTGGTGGAAGCTGTGCCCGGCCAGCGTGGCGTGGTTGGCCTCGATATTGACCTTGATCTCGTTTTCCAGGCCGTACTGCTGCAGAAAACCGAACACCGTGGCGCTGTCGTAATCGTACTGATGCTTGGTCGGCTCCTGTGGCTTGGGCTCGATCAGCAGATCGCCCTTGAAACCTATCTTGTGCTTGTGTTCAACGACCATGCGCATGAAGCGACCGAGTTGTTCGCGTTCACGCTTGAGGTCGGTATTGAGCAGGGTTTCGTAGCCTTCGCGACCGCCCCACAACACGTAGTTGGACCCTTTGAGACGCTGGGTGGCATTCATTGCGCTGAACACCTGGGTCGCGGCGTAGGCGAACACTTCCGGGTCCGGGTTGCTCGCAGCGCCTGCGGCAAAGCGTGGATTGCTGAAGCAGTTGGCCGTGCCCCACAGCAGTTTTATGCCGCTCTGTTGCTGATGGCGCTCAAGATGATCGACCATGTGCGCGAAGTTGTGGCGATACTCCTTGAGTGAGGCGCCTTCCGGTGCCACATCGGTGTCGTGGAAGCTGTAGTAGTCGATGCCGAGCTTGGAGAAGAACTCGAACGCCGCTTCGGCCTTGCCGATGGCCAGTTCCATCGGGTCACCGGAACCTTGCCATGGGCGCTTGAAGGTGCCGACACCGAACATGTCGGCGCCCGGCCATACGAAGGTGTGCCAGTAGCAGGCCGCCATGCGCAAGTGCTCGCGCATGGGTTTGCCGAGGACCAGCCTGTCGGCGTCATAGTGGCGAAAGGCGAGGGGCGAGTCGCTGTCAGGGCCTTCGTAGCGAACCCTGTCGACGTCGGGGAAGTACGGCATGAGCGTTTTCCTTATTGTTCTTGGCGGTGTCTGGATACTAGCAACGGCCCTGCATGCGCTGATTATGAAAATCGTCAACGTACAGTGCGATTTTGAGTGTTGAGATTCGTCGGTCAGCGGCCTAGTCTGTGGCCCACGGCGTCGTGCTTATCGAATCGGCATAAAAACAATGAAAACCGTACCTCCCGTTCACCGCATCGCGCTGTTGTTCAACGGCAGCAAGATTTATGACCGCG
Source organism: Pseudomonas syringae KCTC 12500 (assembly GCF_000507185.2). NCBI lineage: Bacteria > Pseudomonadati > Pseudomonadota > Gammaproteobacteria > Pseudomonadales > Pseudomonadaceae > Pseudomonas > Pseudomonas syringae. The sequence continues at coordinate 5,858,468 of NZ_AYTM02000002.1, read as the reverse complement.
GCATCATCAGTGGCATCGGCAACTACCTCAGCAGCACCCGGGTGTCTTGGGACTTGTTCCTCGAGGAGGATTTCCTCTGTCGCCTGAAAGGCATCGAGCGCTGGCAGGGCGACGGGATCATTGCCGATTTCGATGACCCGCTGATCGGCGAGGCCCTGGCCGGGATCAAACTGCCGGTGGTAGCGGTGGGCGGGTCCTATCAGGACGAGCGCGCCTACCCGAAGGGCATTCCATATGTGGCGACTGACAATCATGCCTTGATCAAGGCAGCCTACGAGCACCTGATCGAGGCCGGGTTGACGCGCTTTGCCTGCTTCAGCCTGCCTGAAGCACAAGCCAATCGCTGGGCACAGGAGCGCGAGCAGGCCTTTCGCCGCTTGCTGCAACGCGACGGCCTGCGCGCCGAGGTCTATCGTGGCCTGGGCACCAGCGCGCCGCTCTGGGACAGCGCTGTGGAGCAGCAGATCGCCTGGCTGCAAAGCTTGCCCAAGCCGATCGGCATCATCGCCGTGACCGACGCCCGCGCCCGTCAGCTATTGCAGGCCTGCCTGACCGCCGGAATTGCTGTCCCCGAACAGGTGGCACTGATCGGCATCGACAATGATCCGTTGACCCGGACCCTCACTCGCGTGCCACTGAGTTCGGTCGTTCAAGGAACCGATACGATGGGTCGCACCGCTGCACGTCTGCTGCACCAGATGCTGCACGGCATGCCGTCCTCGGGTACACACATTCTGATACCGCCGGACACTGTCAACGTGCAGGCTTCGAGTTTGCATCAGCCCTTGGGTGACCCCTATGTGATGCAGGCGCTGCTGTTTATCCGGCAGTACGCGTGCCAGGGCATCAAGACTGCACAGGTAGCCGCCTATGTGGGCGTCTCGCGCTCGTCACTGGAGTCGCACTTTCGCCGCGTAAGGGGCTGCAGCGTGCACGACGAGATCCTGCGTTTCAAACTGGCCGCCGCTGCAAACGGACTGGAAAACACCGGGCTGGCCATTGCCGAGATCGCCCGTGATTGTGGTTTCCGGTCTGCGCAATACCTGCACACCGTGTTCCGTCGCGAGTTCGGCTGCACGCCGCGAGAGTACCAGCAGGGTGCCCATGCGGCCGTGCAATGCTCAAGTACCTGACAAGGTCAGGCAGCCACGACCCTGATCGTCCAGAAGTCGGAGGACAGATTTTCATCCAGCAGATAACTGTAGGGCAGGGTGAAGTAGCCTTCCATGCCCCAGCCCGCGCCCCATGAGTTGCGCAAGATGAAATGCTGATGGGCATCGTTGTAGCCCACTGCCAATACGCAGTGCCCTCCCAGCATTTTTTCGTGAGGACCCGGCATTGGGGCATGCCCGGTCTTGGCAACTTTCTTGCTTTCAAAGCTCTCGTAGACGGAAAAACCAATGACAAACGGATAACCTGCCGCCAGGCAGCCTTTCATCTGATTGAGGTTTTGCGCAACTTTCTGATAAGACACCGCCTTGTACTTTCTTGCATCCTTGTAGCAGGCTGCCGGAGGTTTGACAGCAAACTTCTCAATATCATAAGGCCACTCTTTCTCGGGACAATCACCTTGCTTCACTACACTTTTAATGCCGTGCCGGATCATCGCGCCGCTGTCCGAATCGACGGTATGTTCAATAACCCGTTCGTTGTAATAGATAAACAACCGCGAGGGTTCGAATGCCGGCGTCAGCTTTTGCTTCATGCGATCAAACTGAATCGCTCCGGCAATGCCGTTTGCGGTGCAACTGCCCAGTTGGCCCTGATCGTATACAGGCGGGCAATGGGGGCGCAGGTCAACCCTGTGTGGAAGCGCCGCCAGTGCGGTGGGCGGGGCGGCATACAGATGATCGCGATGATCAGGCAGATCGCGAATCCATCCATACTGTTTGACGGTATAGGTCATTTCGTATCCCCTTGTAAGGCACGGTCAGGAAAATTGATATCGCTCATGTAAGCAGGTTTTCGATAGGCGTGGATTAAAATTCATTTAGTACATAGTGTTCTATGAGTTGGCCGGGCAGGCTTGGTTGGTCAAGGGTGTTAGTTGAGTAAAAACCACTTTAATCAGTTCATTACATGGCCTTATGCAATGGGCTTACACCTCTTTTTGCGCATGGCACGGACCAGGGGTTTTATCGGAAGTGGCGAAACGATACCGCTTGGGCGGAACCTGTCCTGCACCCTGATAAGCGTACCAATGGGTACATTTAAATTGACAGCGTGCGGTGCACGGGCTAAAAAATACTCCTTGGTACAGTTATGGGCGAAGCGTCAATCGCCGCATGCAAGATGAGGGGGTAGGGGGATGGAGACGATGAAACTGCATGAAGTACTGACTGCTCGCCTGCGTATCGATAAGCCGCAAGCGCTTTGCAACCCGCAGCGGGGGCAGCGCAGCAGCGGTGAGATACTGGGAGGAGAGTTTAACGGCGATGGATTGCAGGGGCAGGTTCTTCCGGGAGGCAGCCTTTTTCTCGTGCCCCAGGATGACAGCCTTGCACGATTCAGCCTGTACTACACCTTGCTGACTGACGATGGAATAAAGATAGATGTCGTTGGAGAGGGGCTCGTGGCCTTCGATGAAACGGACCGCGCACCATTGGACGAATCGCGCTGTCGGTTCACGTGCAGCAAGCAGTTCAGCGTTGCTTCCGGTGCGCATGATGACCTGCAGAGAAACCTGTACGTCGGCAGAGTAAATATACACGCCGGGGATGACCGCATGCGTGTCAGTATTTTTCAGGTTAACGAGATATAAAGAGCCTTCACAGAAGCAGGCAGATGTGAAAGCGAGTGTTGGCTTTGTCTATCGAGGCGCAACCCTTGTCGTCGACACCTGTCGGGCCCGGCGCAACGAAATTTAAACTATTTTTCCTATTGATGTATAGAAGCAGGTCTTGATTCGTTTGCACCCGGAAGAGGGGGGGCCTTGTCAGGCCTGAGCGTGTGGGAGCTGGATGCTCCGGGTACTCGGCAGCACAAACACAGCATCGTGAAAAGGCTTCATCCGGGGCCGTTGAAGCATGTTCATTGCATCCCGATCATTTTGTCGAAGTCGCCAGTTCACAGGGGTTTGAACTGCTCGAAATGTTGTCTCCCGACAAGCAGCTCGAGCGTTACTGTCAAAGGCGTGAGGAGGGTCTGTCGCTCACGCCGAATATCTATCTGGTTTATTCGGTTAAGGCGTGAACCTTACTGGCTGACAAAAAAGCTCAAGCCCTTGCCGACCCCACACTCATAACTCACTGGACTGCCCACCTGTTGATAACCAGGAACATTCAGCGTGGTCATGCTGAATGTGGCGGTGCCGTTCGAGCGTATCTGATAGCGAATGAATTGCTCGATGGGCTTGTTATTGCGATCGAGGCTGAAGTGAGTGTCCGAAAACGCCAGGGTGCCGTCGGGGGTAATGCGGTAGGCATCGATGCGTTTGCCGCCTTTGGTTTTGGACGGCTCGGCACCGGCGATCGAGGATTTGCATTGTCCCAGGTCGATCACCACGGCGACCGACTCTCCAGTGTTCAACGCCTGGGTGATGGCGGAGTAGGTGGGTAGCGCGTCGCCTGCGCAAGCGAGGCCTGGCAGTGAAAGAGCAAACAGTGCAGCGGCGTAGGAATGTTTCATGGCAGCTCCAGGAAGTCAGTCTGAAGGGCGAAAAGACCCGTCCATCTCGCAATTATCGAGCGTCGCGAAACCTACCATAAGCTTCGATCCAGATGGGCCCACGATAGCAGTGGCACCTCTCTGTTCAGAGCATCTTCATCCTTTTTCCTGTTCTGCCGATAGACATGACGGAGTTAATTTATTCACCGGTCACGGGAAGGGGATTGAAGATGCTGAGACAGCTGAAAATAGCCGCGCGGACCTCCGCCTGCTTTGCGTTGATGGTGGTGCTGGTGTTCGGGCTTGGTATTTTCAGCATTCAGCAATTGCACGGTATTCGTGAGCAATCGCTTGAAATCGAAAACGATGCCCTTCCCGGGATTGCGCTGGGTGACGATATTGCCCTGGCGGTCGAGAAAACCCGCACTACCGTGGCTAAAATGCTTGCCTCGCATGACCCTGCACAGGTGACTCTGGCTCACACCGAGCTCCTTGAAAAGAAGGCCGGGTTCCAAAAGGCCGTAGAGGCCTACGACCCGCTCATCACCGAGGATGACGAGCGCGCGCTCGTCGAGGGGCTGAAGAGCACTTATCAGGGCTACATCGACCGTGCCGAAAAGGTCTATACGCTGATCAACGAGAATCAGGCGGATGCCGGAAGGGCGCTCGTATGGGGCGAGATGAAGGCCATGGCGGAAAGTATCGAAGCCGCCCTGGGCAAGCTGGAAAAGATCAATGATGACTCCGAAGCCGAATCCAGCGCTGCAGCGACGTCGGTGTATGAGAACGCCCTGATCGTCACTTATGGGGTCATGTTTCTGACGGTGTTGTTGACCGTATTGCTTGCCTGGCGTCTGACCAAAAGTCTCGCAGTGCCGATCAGTCAGGCGCTGCACAGCTCGGAAACCATTGCCGCGGGCGACCTGCGTCCCAGCGCAATCAACCGTGAGGGCACTGATGAGGCGGCCCTGTTGCTGCAATCGATGGAGCGCATGCGCGGCAATTTGAGCCAGACCCTGACCCAGGTGGGCGATGCCGCTCACCAGTTGGCGTCGGCCACGGAAGAAATGAGCGCCCTGATGGTCAACAGCAACGCCGATCTGGTGGTGCAGAACAGCGAAATCGAAATGGCCGCCACCGCCGTCACCGAGATGAGTCAGGCGGTCGATGAAGTGGCGCGTAATGCGGTGACCACTTCGGTGGAATCCAAAGCCTCTTCGGTGTCGGCCCGCGAAGGTCAGGAAGAGCTCAATCAAACCGTCAAATCGATCCTTGAATTGACCCGAAATGTTGGCACGGCCTCGACCGAGGCGCAGGCGCTGGCAACCCGCACGCTGGATATCACCAAGGTTCTGGATGTTATCCGCGCAGTGTCCGAGCAAACCAACCTGCTGGCGCTCAACGCGGCCATCGAAGCGGCACGCGCGGGCGATGCCGGACGGGGTTTTGCTGTGGTTGCCGACGAGGTGCGCGCTCTGGCCCACCGCACCAGCGAATCGACTCGCGAGATCGAAACCATGATCGGGCACATCCAGCAGGGCACCAAAAGTACTCTGGTCGCGCTTGAAGTCAGTACCGAACAGGCGCAACGCACCAAACAACAGGCTGAGTCGGCCAATGCTGTGCTGGCCAGCATCGCCAGTTCGGTCATGGTTATCGATGAGCGCAATACGGTGATCGCCAGCGCCTCCGAAGAACAAGCGCTGGTTGCGCGGGAAGTGGACCGCAACCTGGTGCGCATCCGTGATTTGTCGGCACAATCGGCGGTGCGCACCAGCCAGACCGGCAGTGCCAGCCAGTCACTGGCCGAGCTGGCGAGTGACCTGACGACCACCCTGGGGCAGTTCAAGCTCAGATAACACGGGCCGATAGCAGGCCCGTTACCGCATCGATTCGTTGTTGTCCGTGCAACAGCGAATCGACAAAGTGTCCGGCGTTTGCGCCGGTAAAACCTGGCTACTGCGCACCCACACCATCCAGCGCAACGGCGTGAAAGCGCCTGCCGCCGGGCCTCGCGCCATAGCCAGGCGCAGCGCACGGTTTTGGGCATGACCTGTGCACTGCTGATCAGGATTGTTTTCCTGAGCCAGCGGAGCCACCCGAATGCCTGATGTCGTCCCGATCCCCAAGACCAACCGCCTGCATGCAATAGGGCGCACTCTGGTGCTGACCCTGTTGGCCACCAGCCTCGTCGCAACCGCGTATGCCGAGGACAGCGATGTGCCTTCGCTGGCCGGTAAACGCATTGCGATCAGCATGACCGGCACCAGTCACTACTTCGATATCAAGGCTTTTCAGGCGCAGGTGGATGAGGTCAAGCGCCTGGGCGGCACGCCCATCACGCTCGATGCCGGTCGCAACGACAAGAACCTGGTCAATCAATTGCAGACCGTGGTCACGCAAAAGCCCGATGCGGTGATTCAGACCCTCGGCACCCTCAGCGTTATCGACCCGTGGCTCAAGCGCATCAGCAAGGCGGGGATTCCGCTGTTCACCATCGACGCGCCCTCGCAATACAGCCTCAACAACACCACGTCCGACAACGTGGCCACTGGCAAGGCATTGGCCGGGCAACTGATCAAGGACGCAGGTGGCCAGGGTAATGTGCTGGTGTTCAATGGCTTTTATGGCGTGCCGGTCTGCGCCATTCGTTATGACCAGCTCAAGTTGGCACTCAAGGATCATCCGCAGCTGAAAATCATCGAGCCCGAGTTGCGCGATGTCATTCCCAACACGGTTCAGGACGCCTACTCGCAAGTCTCGGCGTTGCTCAACAAGTACCCCAAAGGCAGTGTTTCGGCGATCTGGGCCGCCTGGGACATCCCGCAACTGGGCGCCAGCAAGGCACTGATCGATGCCGGCAGAACCGAAATCAAGACCTACGGCGTCGACGGCACGCCGGAAGTGCTCGAGCTGATGCGCCGCGAAGATTCGCCGGTGGGTGCTGTGGTTGCCCAGCAGCCTGCATTGATCGGCAAAACCGCGGTGCAGAACGTCGCCCGTTACCTGGCCGGACAGCACGATCTGCCAAAGGAGACCCAGGTGCCCACCTTGCTGACCACGGCCGCCAATCTGCCGGACGTGCAAAAGCTCAGAGGCGACAACTGACGCGGGAGATCGATCATGGGATCAGCGATTACAGACGTTGCGGCGTTGCCACCAGCCTTGCACTTGAAGGGTATCAGCAAGCGCTTTGGCGCCACCCAGGCGCTGGACGGCGTCAACCTGCGAGTCGAGGCCGGAACGATTCACGGGCTGGTGGGTGAAAACGGGGCGGGCAAGTCGACCCTGATCAAGGTCCTCGCCGGTATTCATCGCGCCGATGCCGGCCGCTTGAGTATTCATGGCCAGCCGTTCGAGAGTTTCACGCCGCGTCAGGTCGAAGCCGCAGGCGTGCATTTCATTCATCAGGAGCGATTGCTGCCGGGCAGCTTCAGCGTCGGCGAGGCACTGTTTTTCGGGCAGGAAATCAAGCGTGGGCCCTTCGTCGATCGCCGCGCCCAAGAGCGTGAGGCGGCAAGACTTCTGGACGATTACTTTGCCATACGCCTGCCCGCCGGGGCGCTGGTACGCGATCTGGACAGCGCCCAACGACAGATACTGCAGATCACTCGCGCGTTGCTGGCCAGGCCGAAGGTGCTGGTGTTCGACGAGCCGAGTGTGTCACTGGTCAAGCAGGAGGTGGACCGCTTGCTGGACATCGTTCGCCGCCTGCGCGATGAAGGGCTGACCATTGTCTACATTTCCCACTACTTGCAAGAGATCGAATCGCTGTGTGATCAGGTAACCGTGTTGCGTAACGGCCGCGATGTGGCGGTGGTCGATCCGGCACTCACCAGCACTGCGCAGATCGCCCGGCTGATGGTCAATCGGGAGGTAGGCGAGCAATATTTTCGTGCCCGTACATCACCCGGCACGCCCGTGCTGCAACTGCGCGGGCTGGGGGCAGGGCGCTTTTACGACGGCGTTGACCTGAGCGTGCGGCGTGGCGAAGTGCTGGGCCTGACCGGTCTGGTCGGCTCGGGTGCCAAGGAGCTGCTCAAGAGCCTGTTCGGGCTGCTCAAGCCGGATCGCGGCGAATTGCTCTTGAACGGTCAGCCTTTGCAATTGAAATCACCGCGTGACGCGGTACGCCATGGCATCGCACTGGTCCCCGAGGAGCGCCGCACGCATGGCGTGGCACCGGCGCTTTCGGTGCTGGAGAACATCACGCTGGCCAGCCTGGGGCGCTTCAGCCGCTGGGGATTGCTCGACGCTGCGGCGCAAGCCGGGGAAAGCCAACACCTGATCGACGAACTGGCAATCAAGACCTCAGGCCATGATGCGCCGGTGCACGCGCTCAGCGGTGGCAACCAGCAGAAGGTTGCGCTGGGCAAGTGGCTGAGCCGCCATTCGACGTTATACCTGCTGGACGAGCCCAGCGTTGGCGTCGACATCGGCGCCAAGGTGGAGATCTACCGATTGATTGCCCGGCTTGCCGAGGGCGGCGCGGCGGTGCTGGTGCTGTCGTCGGACTTGCCGGAGCTGATCGGCATCACTCAGCGCATTGTGGTCCTGCACAGAGGACGCATTGCAGGCGAATTCGATTCATTGAGCACCGACAGCGACCAACTGCTGGCCTGCGCCACGGGCGCCAGTGAAAGCGACCATGACAGCCAATCACTCCCTGCGGAGGCCCATTATGTCCGCGCTTGATCTATCCGTTGCGCAGGCTGGCGATCCAGCGCAACGCTGGCTCGTGCAGCTGGCTCAGCGAGGTTCGTTGCTGGTGTTTCTGGCGATTTTGCTCGGCTTTGCCGTCAGTGCGCCGAACTTTATCAGCCTCGGCAACATCAGCAATGTGTTCGCCCAGTCAGCAACCCTCGGCATACTCGCGCTGGGGCTGACCTGCGTGGTTATCGGTGGTGGTTCCAATGTGGTCAGCGGCGGCCTGGACCTGTCGCTGGCGGCCAATCTCGGTCTGTGTGCGGCCGTCTACAGCAGCCTGAACAATGCCGGGTTCTATGCTTGGCAAGCGATTGGCCTGACGCTCGGCTGCGGCCTGCTGGTCGGCGCGTTCAACGGCCTGGCGGTGGTGTTTCTACGCTTGCCGCCGTTACTGGCGACCCTGGCGAGCATGAACCTGATTGCCGGCCTGGAGCTGGTGCTGACCCAGAACACTGTGCTGGCGACCGACTCGGCCTTGCTCGACAGCCTGGCGTCCGGCGTCTGGCTGGGCATTCCCGCGCTGGCCTGGGTACTGCTGGGTGTCGCTGCGGTGTTGTGGCTGGTGATTCAGCACAGCGCGTTTGGTCTGCGTCTGTACGCCATTGGCGAATACCCGCAAGCCGCCGAGGCTGCCGGGTTGAATCTGCGGCGCTATGTGTTTGCCAGTTACCTGATTGCCGGCGGATGCGCCGCCATTGCTGCGTTCTGTTCCGCAGCGTTTTTCAGCGGCAGCACGACCGGTTCCGGTGACATGTTGCTGTCAGTGGTGGCCATCGCTTTTCTCGGCGTGGTGTTCTCGCGGCGTCTGACCGCGAACATTCCCGGCACCCTGTTGGCGACGCTGCTCCTGGGCTTTTTGATCAACGGTTTTCAATTGCTGAACATTTCCAGCTTCTGGGTCAACGGCGTGCAAGGTGTGTTGATTCTGTTGGTGGTGGCATTTTCCGGGGCATTCGGCCGCCGGGAGGGTGAACAATGAGTACGCTGACCCTGAGTACCTCCTCGACGCTGGTCAAGGTGCTGCCGCGCCTTTTGCCAGCGGTCCTGCCGCTGTTGGTGTCGGTCATCCTGCTGTTTTTCGCGATCAATGCGCCGGGCTTTCTGAGTTGGGGCAACCTGTCGAGCCTGGTGCTGAACAACTTCGTGTTGCTGGCCATCGTCGCAATCGGCATGACCTGGGCCGTTGCGGCTGGCGGTATCGATCTGTCGGTGGGAACGGCGCTGGACTTTGCCAGCCTCGGTTTCGTCGTCACCCTGAATGGCGGTCATGGCCTGGGCGCGGCCATTGCGGTGGCCCTGCTGGCGGGGGGCATCGCCGGGGCGTTCAACGCGATGCTGATCGCCGGGCTGCGCATTTCGCCGTTCCTGGCGACGCTGGGTACGCTGTTTATCGGCACCAGCGTGCAACAGTTGTTGTCCGACGGTGGCCAGCCGATCTATATCGCTCAGGGCGCGTTACCGGGCATCAGCGCTGTGTTGATCCTCGGCGTGCCGTTGCCGTTGTTGGTGGTAGGGTTGCTGGCAGGGCTTTACGGGCTGATTCTGGCGCGTGGCCGTCTGGGACGGGAAATCCTTGCGCTGGGCACGCAGCCGCAACTGGCGTATTACTCGGGCCTGCCCACGCGACGCATTGCCGTGCAGGTGTTTTTCGCCAGCGCGCTGGCCTGTGCGGTGGCGGGTATCCTGCTCAGCTCGACGGTCAACGCCTACGTGCCGATGTCAGGCAACGCTTACCTGATCAATGCCATCGGCGCGGTGTTCATCGGTACGACGCTCAGTCGTCAAGGGCGTCCGAATATTCCGGGCACACTTTTGGGTGTGCTCTTCATCAACGTGATCGCCAACGGCCTGTTGCTGATCGGCTGGAACTTCTATTGGCAGCAGGTTGCGACCGGGGCGCTGATCTTTCTGGTGCTGGCGTTCAGTTTTACCAGTCGCCACCTGCTGCGTAACGCGGCGTGAGTGCTCTTTACGCGTTGCCTTTACCGCTGCCGATCTGCCAGACAAACGGCGGCTCGGTGCCGTTGATGCGCCAGTCACCGACAATGCGCGCCTTGTAGATCAGCGGATTGTGCGATGCCGCTGTGCGCGCATTACGCCAGTGGCGATCCAGCGCCTTGTTGACGCTGACACCTGAAGCGCCCAATGCATTGAACAGTTCGCTTGCAGCGCGCAGCACCAGTTCCGAGACGATCACCTGGGCCTTGGCGGTCTCGATTTCGGCGGCGATATTGGCGTCTTTTTCCCGCTGTGAGTCATTGCCAAAGCGTGCCACGTACGCACGCTGCAATGGCTCGGCGGAGCGCAACGTTGCGGCCTCTGCGGCGTAAACCTGAGCGGCGATCTGACCGACCACTTGCTGCACTTGCGAGTCCTGGCTGACGCTCCCGGCGTTGCCATGGCTGAAGACGCGTTTGCGATCGCGCACTTCCTGAGCGATGTCGCGTTCGACAGCTCGACCAATACCGGCCAGCACCGCCAGCAGCACCAATTGATAAAACGCCGTCTGGTATTTGAAGCGTTGCTCGAACGGTATGACGTGTGTGGCCGGCAGCGGTACATTGTCGTAGACCGAGGTGCCGCTGCCGGTGGTGCGCTGGCCGAACCCGTCCCAGTCGTCACTGTGGCGCACACCGGCATGCCTGGCGTCGACGACCGCGATCACGTCGGCACCGGTATCGGAGCGCTGGGCATAGACGTCGATCCAGTCGGCAAAGATGCTGCCGGTGCTGTAGAACTTAGTGCCGCTGAGCACGAAACCATCGCCTTGCGGGCTGACCTTGGTAATCACGTCGCCGATTTTCACCGCGCCGACTTCGGTCCAGCCGTTACCCACCAGATCCCCGGCGACAAAGCGCGCAAACCACTGGTCACGGTCCGCACCGGGTGGTGCATTCAGGCGGTCTTCGACGAAAGCGAAGTGCGCGCGCAGGGCTTGCGGAATATTCGAGTCGGCTTCGGCCAGCTCGATCAGCAGTTGAAACAGCTGGCTGATCGATGCACCCGCACCGCCATATTCGACGGGCACACGCACAGCGCCGAAACCGGCTTTCTGCAGCCAGGCAATCGCTTCATGGGGCAGGGCGCGGGCTTTTTCGCGTTCGACGCTGCCAGCGCCGATCTCACGGAAGATCGGGCGAAATCGGTTGGCCAGGGTTTCGTAATCGGTCCCCAGCGAGAGTGGGTTTGAGCCGGTTGTTTGAGTCATGCAGTACTCCTGAGCGCGAAGAGATCGGCACACGGGCCGGTGGAAGGTTCGCAGGACTCTCTGCATGCTTTATGCCTGAATATAACTAATTGATTTTAATAGCTTATTTTTGGTGAGATGTTTTTCTTGTTGGTCAGCCAACAGTGGCATGAGCGCTGGCTGGCAAACCCCATCGCGTCGTCAGCCACGTCGGCAGCTCATGAGCCCTGAAATACCTGTGTCTGCGCTGGATGCGCTGCGAGTGCGCCGCTGTTCGGCCAGCAACAGCGTTTGAACATTTTGCGCTGCAGGGTGCGGCCATTCATGAGCGTTGCTTCGCAACTTACTGCTTTTAAAGGGAAATATTTTTCGGCACGGGCTGTGCAATGTTCAGGGTCAAGCGTGTTGAGTGTTTTCAACCTGTCGCCAACGAGCAGGAGCCTGTCCATGAGTTTTCCTTCCTCCCTTTCAACTGCCGCACCTCCCGCAGCGCATGTCATTGGCTCGGACGCCGAAGCCCTTGAAGTGGCCAGAGCATTGGCCGGTCGCTTTGCTGAAGAAGCTTCAGTGCGTGATCGCGAACGGCGTCTGCCAGTCGCCGAGCTGGATGAGTTCTCCGCCAGCGGCCTTTGGGCTATTACCGTACCCAAGGCCTATGGCGGTGCGGGCGTTTCCTATGTCACCGTCGCGGAAGTGATCAAGCTTGTTTCTGCCGCTGACCCTTCACTCGGGCAAATCCCGCAGAACCATCTGGGCGTGCTCGACATTCTCTTGCAGACCGGCACCGAGGAGCAGAAGCGCCACTACTTCGGCAAGGCGCTGGCCGGCTACCGCTTTGGCAATGCGTTCTCGGAGTCGAAAAGCAAGAACGCCGGCGCCTTCCAGACCCGGATTCGATTCGATGGCGAGCACGCAGTGCTGGATGGCGAAAAGTTCTACTGCACCGGCGCACTGTTCGCGCACATCGTGCCGGTTTCAGGCGTCAACGAGCAGAATCAGGTGTTCATCGCTTTCGTCGAGCGCGACAATCCGGGGCTGACCATCATCGATAACTGGGACGGTTTCGGTCAGCGCACCACGGCCAGCGGCGGGGCGGTGTTGAAGGCCGTTCGCGTACCCTCGAGTGCGGTGATCCCGGCGCATCGCGCTTTCGACGAACCGACTGCCCATGGGCCGATTTCGCAGATCATTCAGGCCGCGGTGGATACCGGCATTGCTCACGGCGCGTTCGAGGAAACCCTGAAGCACGCCCGGTTGGCCCGGCCATGGATCGACAGCAAGCAGGATTTCGGCTGGCAGGACCCGTTCAGCATTGCTGCCATCGGCGACTTGCAGTGGCGGCTGCACGGCACCGACGCGATCCTCGCCAAGGCCGGGCAGGCCATCGACCATGCCCTGGCCGAACCCAGCGAAGCCAGCGTCGCACAGGCCTCGGTAATCGTCGCCCAGGCCAAGGTGCTGTCGGCGCAGATTGCCTTGCTCGCCAGCACCCAGCTGTTCGAACTGGCCGGCACCCGCTCGGTGCTCGGCAAACTCAATCTGGATCGTTACTGGCGCAACGCGCGGACCCACACGCTGCATGACCCGGCGCGCTGGAAATACCACCTGATCGGCAATCAGGCGCTCAACGGTATCGCGCCGCCACGTCACGCCTGGAACTGATCGAGGAGTACGCCCATGACACATCCCGCTATTACCGCACAACTGGCGGTTGCTACCGAAGACCTTGATCAGGCGCGCCAGGGCCTGCAACACACACTCGACTACCTGCGTGAGCACGGTCGGCCGTGGTCGCTCAGTGGTCTGCAGCGCATCGTCGATGACCCCTATGTGATCAGCAAGGTCGGGGATCTGCAGATTCGTCTGGACGTCGCCGCCGCGCTGCTGGAACGCGCCCGGCGGCAGGACGGTTCTGCCGAACAACGCCTGATCGCCAGCAGCGAGGCGGTCATTGCCAGCGCCGATGCTTTGCAGGCGGTGGGCAATATTCAGTACGAATTGACCGGGCAGCGCCCGTCATTGCCAGCCCCAACCGGCCGTGAACCGCTGCGCTGGCACTATCAGGTTATCGGCAATCAACGCCTCAATGGCGTGGTTCCGCCGCAGCTTCAGGAGTAAGTGTATGTCCCGCCAAATCCGCCTCAACGCGTTTGACATGAACTGCGTCGGCCATCAATCGCCGGGCCTCTGGGCGCATCCGCGTGATCGCTCCTGGCAGTACAAGGACCTCGAATACTGGACCGATCTGGCGAAAATTCTCGAGCGCGGCAAGTTCGATGGTTTGTTCATTGCCGATGTGCTGGGTATTTACGACGTCTATCGCGGCAACGGCGAGGCGGCGATTCGCCAGGCCACTCAGGTGCCGGTCAATGACCCGTTGCAGCTCATCCCGCCCATGGCGCTGGTGACTGAACACCTGGGCTTCGGCCTGACCGCGTCGCTGTCGTTCGAACATCCCTATCCGTTTGCCCGTCGCCTGTCGACGCTGGATCACCTGACCAAGGGGCGCGCAGGCTGGAATATCGTCACCTCGTATCTGGAAAGCGGCGCGAAGAACCTGGGCCAGAAAACCCTCACCGAACACGACGCGCGCTACGACTACGCGGAGGAGTATCTGGAGGTGTGTTACAAACTCTGGGAAGGCAGCTGGGAAGACGGCGCAATTCTGCGTGACCGGGAGCGCCGGGTATTCAGTGATCCCACCAAAATCCACGAGATTCGCCATGTCGGCAAACACTTCCAGGTGCCTGGCATCCACTTGTGCGAGCCGTCGCCGCAACGCACGCCTGTGCTCTATCAGGCCGGCGCTTCAAGCCGCGGCAAGCAGTTCGCCGCCGAGCACGCCGAATGCGTTTTCGTTGCAGCCCCCTCGAAAGTCCTGCTGAAAAAGACCGTGGCCGATATCCGCCGGCGCACTGCAGAGGCTGGTCGTGACCCGTCCAAGGTGCTGATTTTCAATTTGCAGACGGTGATCCTCGGCGAGACGGATGCCAAGGCCAAGGCCAAATTCGAAGAATACAAAAGCTGGGTCAGTTATGAGGGCGCGATGGCTTTGATTTCCGGCTGGACCGGCATCGACTTCAGCCAGTTCAAGCCCGACGAACCCCTGCGCCACGTTCACACCAATGCCATTCAGTCGGCCGTCGAGACTTTTTCCACGGCAGACCCGAACACGATATGGACGCCGCAGGCACTGGCCGATTGGGTCGGCATCGGTGGCTTCGGCCCGCTGTTTGTCGGCAGTCCGGAAACCGTGGCTGATCTGCTGCAGGAGTGGGTTGAAGAAACAGACGTCGACGGGTTCAACCTGGCGTACGCGCTGACCCACGAAACCTTCATTGACGTGGTCGAACTGTTGGTGCCGGAGCTTCAGAAACGCGGCGTCTACAAGACCGAATACGCCAATGGCACGTTGCGCGAAAAGCTGTTTGGCGATGGCCCGCGCCTGGAAGCAGGTCATCCGGGTGCTGTCTTCCGTGACCTTGCTGCGCTGCATCGCAACCGGCAAACGGAGACTGCGTGAACGCGTGACACATAGGGTCACGACAGGCATTCCCACTGGAGCGTGGGAAACGAGAATTCTCCAGATCACTATTGTGCCCACTCCGCGTGGGCATGCCTTTCTGGACGCTCCGCGTCCGATGTTGAGTGCTCGGAACGGTATGGATGCGTGATGCGCGCTCAGCACAGTGACGGTCACAACTCCAGCTTATAGCCCACCCCCATACAGCGATTGGATCGGGTCTTGACCCGGGCAGGCCTGTTCCTGTCTGCGGCTCAGGTTGCCAACAGATGCAGTGCTGTCGGGGCTCTTCCAGCGTGGCACCGTCCAACGAGGCTTTGGTGATTTTTTCTACTAGCCTTTGAATAATCGTCAGGCTTAAACGTTTTACCCTTACGCGCAGTGCGGCCATTTGCAGGTTCGCACTGTGGTTTTGATCCTTCATGAACAGGAGTTCTCATGAAACCCTCCCAGCCGAAGTACGCCCACGCCTTGTTGCTGCTGGTCACTTCACTCAGCATTCAAACGCCGGCTATGGCCCGTGTGGCATCCTCGGCGACCGCCGACAACGTGGCTCGGCTTGCAGTGGTCAAACCGGTCAGCAGCTGTGCTGCACTGAGCAGCGTGGATCTCAGTGATCTCGGCGGGCAGGGCAATCGTGTGCTGGCGGCCAGTGAGTCGACCCGTGATGGTGTTGCGGTGTGTACTGTGGAAGCCCGGTTGGCTCCGCAGATCAACTTTCGGCTCGAGCTGCCAACCGGCACCTGGGAGCAGCGTTACCTGCAAGTCGGCTGCGGCGGGTTGTGTGGCAACGTCAACTCGACCGTGCGTGCCGCTGATGGCTGCAGATCCCTGAGTGCTGGCGCATTCGCGGTGGCCTCCACCGACATGGGCCATCTGGCGGCAGACGAGCATTTTGGCGATGACCCACAAAAACGCGCCGATTTCGCCCATCGTGGTGTGCACCTCACTGCGCTGGCCTCGAAGAAACTTATCGCCGCATTCTATGGACGCAAAGCGCAATATGCCTACTTCAGTGGCTGCTCGGACGGCGGTCGCGAGGCGTTGGTCGAAGCACAGCGTTACCCGGACGATTTCGACGGCATCATTGCCGGAGCCCCGGCGCTCAACTTCCAAGTGCAGAAAACCCTGTATCACGGCTGGATGGCACGTTCCAACCGCGGCGCGGACGGCAAGCCGATCCTACTCGCTTCACGACTGCCGTTGCTGCACAAGGCAGTACTCGAGCAATGCGATCTGCTGGACGGGCAGATCGATGGCCTTATAGCGGATCCGCGTATCTGTCACTTCGACCCTACCGCGCTGCAATGCAAGGCTTCCGCCGACCCCGCCACGTGCCTGAGCGCAGAGGAGGTGGCCACGGTCAGACGCTTTTACGAAGGCCCGAAGGACGCTGTCAGTGGCGAGCGGCTGACCCTGGGCGGCCCGCAGCCGGGTTCGGAACTGGCTTGGGCCGGCGTGTTCGTGCCGATCAGCGCCGATCAGACTGTGTACAGCGAAAAGGCCGCGCTGGAAGCCATTCGCAATGTTGTGTTCGAGAACAACCCACCAGCAAGTTTCGATTTGAATGCGCTGGACTTCGACAAGAAAACCTTTGACCAGCTACGCCCGCTGCATGCGCTGTACGACGCTACCAATCCCGATCTCTCGCCATTCGCCAGCCGCGGCGGCAAGCTGATTCTCTGGCACGGCTGGGCCGACCCGAACGTCTCACCGCTCAACACCCTGGCGTATCACGAGGCGCTTGAAGCCGAGATGGGCAAAACCCGCACCGAGGCCTTCTCGAGGCTGTACATGCTACCCGGCGTTTATCATTGCGGCGGCGGGGAAGGTCCAAGCCTGGTCGATCTGCTGACGCCGATCATGGCCTGGGTCGAAAAAAGCCGCGCTCCGGATGCCATCGTTGTCCGACAGGCAGGCCCCGACAAGGCCGGCAACAGGCAGAGACCGCTGACACAGTCGCTGCCGGCGTCCATGGTCAAGGAAAACGTGGGCAATCGCGGACGCACCCGCAAGGTCTTCCCGTACCCGTTCATGGCCGAGTACGACCACAAGGGCTACGCGAAAAACGCAAACAGCTACCAGCGCGCCCAGCCGCTGACCACGGAAAAAACACCGCAATGGATGGGCAGCGGGTTCTTCAAACCCTATACGCCTCTGGAACGTCAGGCGCATTAGCGGTTGCATCGGTACAGCGTGGGCGAATTATTTTCTCCTCGTTCTTGACATGGCATGCGAACCAGTACAGAATTGCGTCCATTCCTGAGCGAGGAATTGAAAAAAACCCTTTAGATTCAATGGGTTGGAAGCCAAAGAAATACAGGTTTCCCGCGAAATCAAAATACGTTTGATGTTCAAGTGAAGCATCTTTCGTTTGAGGCCGAGTAGCAAAATGGTTATGCAGCGGATTGCAAATCCGCCTACGCCGGTTCGATTCCGACCTCGGCCTCCACTATTCAAAGCCCCGCAGATTAACGTCTGCGGGGTTTTTTATTGGGCGCAGATTTGTATTTTTCCATCTGATCAGGACAACTCCGGGACACTGAAATCATTCATAGGCACCACGTTTAGCAAGCAAAAGAACTGACTCATACACGTTTGAAAGCTGGCGTGAGTGGCGTGAGTGGTCTATTAATTTGATGTGTGTCTTAACGAGGGTTCAGCCTTGGTCGGTAGAATTTCTGATTCCGAACTTCATGAAATGCGGATTCGCAAGTTGCAGAACGACATCGCCGATTCGGAGCGTCTCGGGATGCCGGTGAAATTCATGCATCTGTCCGCGCTGACGCCCACCAGTCGGGAGCAGCATATCGAACGACATGGCGAGTTGTTCACGGGGCAGCAGATGCTCGATTGGTGGGCAGAGGGAGATAATCGGGTGCGCTGTCGATGCGCATGCACCCCGGTTCTTCTGGACAGGCAAGGCAGGCCAATGACGCCTGACCTGATAGCCAACGCCAAGCAGGCGCTGAAGGCCTTCAAGCTTTCCTGATCTTTCGTCTGATGCTTTTTGCGAAATGGACGTGTTTCGGCAGACCCGATTCTCGACTGTGCTCCCACCATTCAAAAGTCCCGCAGATTAACGTCTGCGTGGTTTTTATCGGGCGCGAGAAAATGAGGGATTCCGAAAGCCGAGTTCAGACGCTATTTAAAACGGCTTGCGTTGATATAGCCGTATTGGTTTTGCTGATAAATCGTGTAAGGCAGGAGCAATGTATCTACGATGCCTGATAAGCCCATGTCCAGTAAAACCCACTCAGGCGCATTGGTCTTCTGATAAGCGCTACTCTGTCTGGGCTCGGCGTTCAGTTCACAGAAATCGAGCATGACCCCGCTGTAAACGCGCGGAATGGAGGAGCAATTTGATTTCCAGTCAGTAAGCTTTTCACCTGCGACGGAATCGGGTCTAAACGTAGTGTTGATCGTTCCGCACCCCGTCAAGGCAAGTGCCAGCAGTAGCATGGCATGGGTTTTCAGATGAAACCTGCCTGACGGTTTTTGCTCTACGAAACTCGGCTTCATAACAACGTTCCTTGTATTTTCGATGCGTTTAGGACGGCAGTTCAGGCGCATGAGGCACATACGTTGTAATGCCGCGTGAACAGTGCACAGTCCTTCCCTGCTGATGCTATGGAGACCTACAGCACGATTATTGCTTGGCAAGACTACCTATCCTGTCAGGCTCAATCGAGGTAAGTCCCATGAGCAAACCCCTTGTCCGCTGGCCGATCGATCCGCGCAGAACGGCGGTCATCGTTGTAGACATGCAAAAGGTATTTTGTGAGCCCAGCGGGGCGTTGTACGTAAAAAGTACTGCGGACATCATCCAGCCTATCCAGAAGCTGCTGCAAACCGCACGGGCTGCGCAGGTGCCGGTGGTTTATCTTCGCCATATCGTGCGCGGCGATGGTTCTGATACCGGGCGCATGCGCGATCTTTATCCGAATGTGGAGCAGATACTGGCACGGCATGATCCGGACGTTGAGGTCATCGAAGCACTCGCGCCCAGGTCGGGTGACGTGATTGTCGACAAGCTGTTTTACAGCGGCTTTCATAACACGGACCTGGACACCGTGCTGCGTGCGCGGGATGTCGACACGATCATCGTCTGTGGTACGGTCACCAATGTGTGTTGTGAAACCACGATCAGGGACGGCGTGCATCGTGAGTACAAAGTCATCGCCCTGAGTGACGCGAATGCTGCGATGGACTACCCGGACGTCGGGTTCGGCGCTGTTTCAGCCGAGGAGGTTCAGCGCATATCGCTGACGACGATTGCCTATGAGTTCGGCGAAGTAACGACGACCGCCGACGTCATCGAGCGTTTTGCAAGCGCCTGAAAACAGCGGGTCGAATGTGCGCAATTCTGGCCCGTTTTTTCATACCTGTGCATTCAAACCATGCGTTCTGTTTCAGACCATTTGATCCGGCTTTAACCGTCGAAACAGCTAACTGCTTGTATGAACGATGAATTCTTCCAGTGGCATGCTTTCTGCTCTTGCCTCGCTGACCTTCACCCTTGTAGGTGAGCCTTTTCGGCAGCGTGTCAGCGAGAGGAAACAGCCGTATGACTCTGCACTATGTGCCCATTATCAACCTGGCCCCTTATTTTTCAGAAGACCCGGACGGCAAGGCTGCCGTAGCCAAGGCAGTCAATCAGGCATGCAGGGACATCGGGTTTCTGGTCATCACCGAGCACCAGATTCCCGGAGAGCTTATCGACAGGGTCTCGCGTTTGACCCGCCAATTCTTTGATTTGCCGCTGGCGGAAAAGCGCAAGGTAGATCGGCCCAGCCCGGAGATGGTGCGGGGTTACAGTGCGGTGGCCGAGGAGAGCCTTTCCTATTCTCTGGAGGAGAGTGCGCCGGGAGATCTCAAGGAGTCTTTCTCCATCGGGCCGAGCGATGTGCCGGATGAAGATTATTATCACAATGCTCAGGCCGGCTCGCACTTCGCACCGAATGTCTGGCCTGCGCAAAACCTGCTGCCCGGATTCAAGGAGACTTATCAGGCCTATTTCGATGCCATGAGCGAGTTGGCTCAATCGTTGATGCGCCTGTTTGCCCTGGCATTGGAACTGGATGAGTGTTTTTTCAATGACAAGATCGACCGGCATATCAGCATGTTCCGCAGCCTGAGTTATCCGGACATCAAGACCGAAGTCGAGGCTGGCCAGTTACGCGCCAGTGCGCATACCGACTACGGCAGTCTGACGATAGTGCGCCCTGATAACGCGCTGGGCGGCTTGCAAGTACGTAATCGTCAAGGTGAGTGGGTCGATGTGCCGTATGTCGAAAATGGTTTTGTGGTCAACATTGGCGATCTGATGATGCAGTGGACCAACGACCAGTGGATTTCCACGCTGCATCGAGTGGTTAACCCGCCGATGACCAGCGAGCAGGACAATCGTCGACAGTCTCTGGTGTTTTTCCACCAACCCAACTACGACACGTTGATTCAATGCCTGCCAGGCTGCCTGCAACCTGGCGCCACACCTCGGCATGCGCCGGTGACATCAGGCGATCATTTGCTGTCCAAGTTCGTCAAGCAGACCACTTTTGGCGGCAGCAAGGTGGCCTGATATGAACTCATTGTCTTACGTCAACGTGTTCGCGCAGGACATCGTCCGCCTGAGCACGTTTTACTCGAACCTGTTCGGCTTTCGCGAAATCGAGGCCATCAGGTCGCCGATCTTTCGTGGACTGGACACAGGCAAGTCCTGCATTGGTTTCAACGCGCTGGATGCTTACGAGTTGCTTGGCCTGGAAGCGTTTGCAGGCAGCAAGGGGTGCAGGTTCTTGCTCAACATCGACGTGTCCGACCAAGCCGAGGTGGACCGACTGGTGCCGCTGGCGGTGGCGCAGGGCGCAATACTGGTCAAGGATCCGTACCTGACCTATTACAACTGGTATCAGGCCGTGCTGCTGGACCCCGAGCAGAATGTCTTTCGCATTAACGTGATGCTCTGAAACGCTAATGCCGAGTATGGAGTGGAGAGCGGGCTGGCTTGTCTAGCTTCCCGCACCCTTGTTTCAGGGTTTTATGGAAAAATCTACTCGCTGAACTGCTAGCTATTCCGTTCATGAAAGCAGGTCTTCAATTGGGTAACAGGCAAGGTATGCCTGATTTAATAATTGAGGACAGGGACATGAGTGAATCTGCTGACGCGCGACCCAAACACGGTATGGTAATCGACCCTGAGTCCCGTGGTTCTTATGCTATATCGCAAGGGCTGTTGCTGGAATGGGAGGTGGTCGCTATGGAAGGAGGCAAAAACTTTCCAGACCCGACATTTGGTCTTGCACACGACTTCCCTGGCATCGATGAGCCTATTAATCTCGATCCGCTTCCGTCGGCGCCGCCGCTGGCTGACCCGCCACAAGACGGGCTCATACTGTGTGGAGGGCAAGGTGATCGGCGGAAACGCTTGAATTACACGGATAGTGAGATCGTTGAAGAAATAAAAATCCTGAAACCGACAACGGAATCCACCGGCTGGCCCCGAAAGCCTGTGAACGGCGGGGAAGAATTTACAGTAACGTGGAATTATCCCGCCAAGCATGTGACACGCGGATATCGATGGTTTATTACCAAGGAAGGCTGGGACGATAGCAAGCGTATTACCCGGGAGTCTTTCAAGGAAAAGAACCATGTCACTGATAAGCACTTCACAGCGGACGGTCAGGACGGGTTGATGTGGAGCGATATCTTGGATTGGAGTCCTTTCGATCAGCACCGTGATGAGCTTCAGCCGAAAGTCATTACAACAGCAAGACTACCTAAAGGTAAGCACGGGCATCATGTCATTCTTCTTGTCTGGATCGTCGCCGAAACCGATAAAGCATTTTATCAGGCGTTTGATGTCGATTTTGATGTGCCCGTGTCTGGAAAATGAGGCGGTAGCTGTGAAGGGCAGGGTGCAAGCGACCAGCGAAGCGTTGGCCATGCGTGTTCTGCATAAGGAATAGATGATCAGAAAGCCCGGCTTCAGCGCCGGGCTTTTTTGTGCAAGCCAGGCCTGAGTATCGCCTACTGACTTGCGTACGTAGCCGATCACTGGCTCAAGAGTTCTTTGCGGACGATGTCTGCCCCTGCACTTAACGCGCGCAGCTTGCCGCTGGCGACATGACGAGGGAGAGGGGCCATTCCGCAGTTGGTGCAGGGATAGAGTTTGTCGGCGTCGACGAATTTAAGCGCTTTCCTTAGCGTGTTGGCGACTTGCTCAGGCGTTTCAATGGCATGGCTTGCCACATCAATGGCTCCTACCATCACTTTCTTGCCTCGAATGAGTTCAAGCAGATCCATAGGGACGTGCGAGTTGTGACATTCCAACGAGATGATGTCGATACTGGAGTTTTGCAGCCTGGGAAAGGCCTCTTCGTACTGTCGCCATTCGGAGCCCAGCGTTTTTTTCCAGTCGGTATTCGCCTTGATGCCGTAGCCATAGCAAATATGCACGGCCGTTTCACATGTAAGCCCTTCAACTGCCCTTTCCAAGGTGGCGACGCCCCAGTCATTCACTTCATCAAAAAACACATTGAATGCAGGCTCATCAAACTGAATAATATCAACCCCGGCAGCCTCTAGCTCTTTGGCCTCCTGGTTGAGGATTTTGGCAAATTCCCAAGCCAGTTTTTCACGATTTTTATAATGAGCATCGTAGAGGGTGTCAATCATCGTCATTGGTCCGGGCAAGGCCCACTTGATAGGCTGCCTGGTTTGCTGGCGTAGAAATCTTGCGTCTTCAACAAAAACTGGTTTTCGGCGAGCGACAGCACCCACCACCGTTGGCACGCTCGCATCATAGCGGTCTCGAATTCTAACGGTCTCGCGCTGTTCAAAATCGACGCCATCGAGATGCTCAATAAATGTAGTTACAAAATGCTGGCGCGTTTGTTCACCGTCGCTGACGATATCAATATTGGCCAGTTGTTGTTCTTGCAGCGACAAACGTAACGCATCCTGCTTACCTTCAACCCGTTCTTCCCCTTGCAATTTCCACGGTGACCAGAGCGTCTCAGGTTGTGCAAGCCAGGACGGTTTAGGCAAGCTGCCAGCAGTGGAGGTGGGCAAAAGTTTTTTCATGAAAAATCAACCTTGGTTTTTAAATGATCAAAGAATGCAGCTTGTGGACCACTGATCCAGAAGGGGCTGATAGGGTTTGATAAAGTGCTCTTCAACAAATTTCCCTTGCTTTATAGCCAGCTGACTTCGCTCCTCGCGGTCGTACACAATGCGGGTCAACGAGTAATCGTTATTTTTCAAGCTAGGCTGATAGATTTTTCCTGCCGTTGAATTTGCGTTATAGATCTCAGGGCGATAAATTTTCTGGAAGGTGTCCATCGTGCTGATGGTGCTAATAAGCTCCAGATTGGTGTAGTCACCCAGCAAATCGTCCGAGAAATAAAACGCCAGAGGCGCAACGCTGTTCGGGGGCATGAAATAGCGAACCTTTAAGCCCATTTTCATGAAATATTCATCCGTCAACGAGTATTCATCCTGCTGGTATTCATACCCTAAAACAGGATGCTGATTCTCGGTCCGGTGGTAGGTCCTGGCGCTCGATACACTCAGGCAGATAACAGGCGGTTTGTCAAAATGCGCTTTGTAGCTGGTTGAATTGACAAAGCTTCTGTAGAGCTTTCCGTGCAGATCTCCGAAATCTTCTGGCGTGCTGAGCCCGGACTGGTTTTTTTTGTGCTCTGGTAATCTCACGCTGAAATCATAGTCTCGCACGTAGGAAGAGAAGTTATTTCCTACCATTCCGTTAATATGCGTATTGGTTTTTCGGTCAATGATCGTTGTCTTCAAAACCTCAATTAACGGAATAGCAGAGTGATCACCTTCAGCATCGATATTCATTTCCGCAGAGACAATGTTCAGCGCCAGCGTATAACGATCGCCTTTAGGGTTGTCCCAGTGCGCCAGGGCATTGAAGCGATTGTCGATCATCTTCAAGGTATTACGTAAATTCTCTCGGCGACTTTTTCCCCTGGCCAGGTTCGCAAAATTAGTCGTGACTCGGGTAGTGTCTGAGGGTGAGTAATTCTCATCAAAACAAGTACACTTGATAGAAAATGTGAATTCTTTTTTCATCTAGGCTTGGCATCCTTCCTTACGAGGCAACGCCCGGATAGGCGTCTTGCCCCTTTTAGCGTTGACTGATGTCTGTGTCTTCGATCAGCAGCCGTTATTCTGCTGAGGGTGAAGAGCTGTAGGGATTTTAGGTCGGTTGCCTACATGAACAAAAACGAATTGATTTCAATAAATCATTAGTCACGCTCATGATTGCCCTAAGGGTATGCAGGTCTCTGGGAGGGGGGATCGGTCAATATTCAGCGTGGTCGATGCTGATGGTGAGTGATTCTCGATGTCTGCATGGACAGACAGATTTTGGCGAGGTCATGGAAAGCACCACAAGTCAGGATGAGGTCTACGGCCCGCGCAATTGATGTATCGATCGCCCAAGCCCAGTCTCACGGCTTGGCTTTTCCATGCCTGCGATTTACTCAGATCCCTCGGGACGTCTGGTTACCAAGTTCAGCGAGGGCCTTATTCGTACCTGTTTTCCCTGTGCAACAGTCGGCTTAGCGTCTTTTACGTATGATGGCGCTTTGATATTGCTCCGGTGTGTGTTAATAAATCCTTTCCGAGGTTTGGAAGGGAGATTCACATGAAACCCGATTCACTTAGGATTAAGCATTTATTGGACCTGCTCCCGAGTTACGCTGCTTCTAGCGGGATTCATCTTGATGATCTTCTTGAAAAGTGGAGATCATCCAGTGGAAATATTACGAGACCCCTAGAGGAAGCTGAGTTTTTCTATCTGGCAAACCGCTGTGTTGATTCAGGCCTTCTTTTAGTTTCTAGGGATTGGGTTATCCAGATAACTCGATCCGGTCAAAATTATCTCGATCCCAAGACGAAAAAATTTGGCCGGGTTTAACTGAGCCATTTTCTTCTGACAGGGCTCGCCCTACTGGCGGATCTTTTTTATGTAAGGGGTAAAGAGGGATCCGAGCGACCTTGGCCCAGACAAAGCTACTTGGCTGACCGGGCGGTACAGGCCCAATCCTGCTGGGTGACTTCTTGTGGTTCAGAAAAGTCCTCTCCAAGGATGCGACCGATCGCGACATGGACGTGCCGATATCGACACCGTCCGCAGGCTTAACGAACTGATCGACTCCGAACTGGTGATCCGCAAAAAAAGGATGGAGGGGCTTTGGTGTAGTCGCTGATCGGTATTCGCTCCCGTTCATGTCCTGGATGTATTCGCATGGGATGACAATGCTGTCTGGGGGCGATGTGATTTCAGACCAGACTCGCGGCGTGCCGTCCTCGCGCCTCAAGTGAGGCGGAAGATCTGTGCGCAAGCACATAGGCATCTGAATGCGCTATTGTCAGATGCCTACTATACACACACGCGTTCTGATCAACTTTATTCAGGTCTTGAACTTATTGACCAATACTCCAAATGAGGCGGCAAGTCGAGAAAGCTCTGCACTCGAGGCATTGGTTTGGTGTGCGCCAGTTGCAGTCTGAGTGGAGATATCTTGAATATTAACCAGATTTCGGTCCACCTCTCGAGCTACGTGAGCTTGCTCTTCGGCGGCGCTTGCGATCACGAGATTTTTCTCATTAATCATTGAGACACCTTCGGTGATTCTGTCTAGCGCGTGACCTGCCTGAACCGCTTGATCACGGGTTTCTCCTGCAAGGCTCCTACTGTTATTCATCGAGATCACTGCTTCATCCGCACCCGCACGAATTTGGGCCATCATAGCCTCAATGTCTGCGGTCGATGCCTGCGTTCGGTGCGCAAGGGCGCGCACTTCATCGGCGACTACCGCAAAGCCGCGACCCTGCTCGCCAGCCCTGGCTGCCTCAATTGCGGCATTCAAGGCCAACAGGTTGGTTTGCTGGGCTATGGACTGAATAACTGCGAGAACGCCTGTGATCTCATTGACTCTCGTGGCGAGTACCGTGACCTTTTCAGTCGATTGAGAAATCTGCTCTGCCATAGTATTAACCGATCCAACGGCATTCTTTACTTGATCACGTCCTTCAATAGCACTGCGGCTAGTTTCTTCAGAGGACTCAGACGCGCCTGAGGCATTGCGCGCTACCTCCTCAACCGCTGCTGTCATCTCGTTCACCGCCGTAGCGGCTTGCTGGATCTCATCGTTCTGGCGTATCAGTGCTCTGGAGCTCTCCTCCGTAACTGCATTCAACTCTTCTGACGCAGAGGCCAGTTGATCAGCCGCATTGGCAATTTCTTTAACAGTATTTCTTAGGTTAACTTGCATCGTGCTTAGTGCTGATTGCAGTGTGCTGATCTCGTCATTCCCGGTGACATCAATTTGTTGAGAAAGGTCGCCGTCGGCCACTTGCTTTGCGGTCCGTAGAGCCCCCAAAAGCGGTCGAGTGATCGAGCGTGTGACCAATAAGCCCAGAATAATTGCAGCAACAAACGCGATCACTACGCCTATGCCCAATGAACCGTATGCGGCGCTCGCAGTCTTCGCGGATTCTATTGCGACCTCATCGCTCTGGCGCTTGTTAGACGCTACTATTATTTTTAACTCATCGTTTGTTTTCTTGTAGGCAGGATCGACCTCTTGTGCGAATAGCTTGTTCGCGCTTTCAAGGTCACCTTTCGCCGCTAATTCGATCACGCGAGAGGATGCGTTAATGTACGCTGGCCAGTCTTTTTCAAACTGATCACCTGCCGCTCTTTCATCATCTTCCAGAGGCGTTTGCCGATATGCATTGAAAAGTTGTTCTACTTCTTTTTGATTGTCTGCTAAGGACTTCAACGTCTCGTCATATTTGGCTTGGTCTGCCTTTGCAAATTTATACAGCAGTGCGCGGTGCAAGTCGCGATAATGCGCTATCGCATTTGAGCGTGCATTACTCGTGTTGTACACAGATACGAGGTTGTTACTGACGATCCCATCTACGCTGTTTTTGAGGCCTGTGATACCCGTGTATCCGACAAGGCCGACACCTAGTGTGACAACTGCGCATACCACAAACGCAGAAATTAGGCGCGTTGATAACATAGTGCCGCGTAAGAGATTCATCGTAGTGTAGCCTTCCTTGATTTCCCTATCCGAACTAGAAGGGTAATGCAATCGTATCGGCCAGTTACTGCCGTTCCTTCAGTGGCTGGCGACAAGCGGTTCAGCCCTGCACCCGTTGTTCAAGGCAACTGTCGTTAAAACGCTGTCAAGCCACGCGCCGATCAGTATCGCTGCCCGAGCAGTGTTTACCGGGAGCGCGAGTAGTTTGGCGAGCAGGCGCCAGAAGCGATTGATCATGCTGCCACTTGGTGTTGAGCTGATATGCGCCACGGATCATTCGCTTGAGTGAGAGCTACCATGGGCGGCGGGGTAACGCTTTTGCCGCACATGTGGACCTGCTGCGGTGACCAGAGCCAAGGTTGGTACCGGTTCGCCCGCGCCGCTGACGCTCTCGGTCCCGTAATAACTGATCAGGAACGCGGCAAAGAGTTTTTTGAAATTGCAGACCACGACTGTTTTCGCGGACCAAAACAAAAAGGGCCTACTGAGCAAAATGCCCCGTAAGCCCTTTATATATATGTGGTTCCCCGAACCGGGTTCGAACCGGCACGTCCAAAGGACGAGGGATTTTAAGTCCGTAAATTTATCCTTTATAAACATATGGTTAGCAATGATCCTGCACCGCACGATACGTTAATTACCTGCCTTGCAGCCCTTTAAATTCAAGGGGGTAAAAATAATTGCGGTGCAGAATTTACTTGGTTGGAGTGACCTTTTTCCCGATCCTTTTGCGGATGTAATTCTCGGTCATCACCACGGTGGTGTGCCCGAGCTGATCGCGGGCTTGAAGGATATCGCCGCTCGATTCAGCCTTATCCGTGCCGGCTTTCGCTCGCAGGTCTCGCATCTGAAACTCTCCCTTCTCGACACCGGCCGCCTCGCGTGCCGCATCAAATCTCCCCCGCAACATGCTGCTCGTCATAGGCTGGCCGTTATCCATAACGATCAGCCTGGAAGTGCGGATCCTGTGTCCTTCCTTTCTGGTCATAATGCGGTCAATGACCACTTTCAGCTCACCTGTAATTTCAATCCTCCTTTTTGCATTCGTCTTGCCTTGTTGAACCCATAGCCGGCCGTCGCGTATATCGCGCTCGTCCATTTTCAGCGTGTCCGCAATCCGCTGTCCGGTCAGGTAGAACAGATCCAGAGCATCGCGTAGAGGCTGCTCCGCATGGCCGTAAACCAGAGCAAACATCTCGTCCTCGATGTAATGGTCTCGCCCAACTTCCTTGTGACCCTTTACGCCCGCGCACGGGTTGGCCAGCGCCGTGTAGCCGGCGCTCCTCGCAAAATTCCAGATAGCACTCAGTAGCGCCTTCTCCCTGTTTGCTCGTACAGGGGCAGTCTTGCCTCGCTGGCGCAGGTACTGCACGACGTGTTGAGGTTCGATCGCTTCCAGCGGTGCTGGCGGATCGTCGAAGAACTTCAGAAGTTGCTTCAGCTCCCTGGCATTGTCTTTCTGTGTTGCCGGGCTTTTGGTGGGCACGACCTCAGCCATGTACTTTTCCGCGACATACGCAAAGGTCAGCACCTGCTGGACGAGAGCCGAGGATGTTCGGCTCTTCTCCAGCTTGGCGTACTCGACGATCGCCATGCCATAGTCAGAGCCCAGTGGGATTTCCTTTCGCGGTGAACCTCCGATGTCATAGTAGTAATAGACGACCCCGCTGCGCTGTTTACGCTTTCTGAGCCGTGTGACGCTGTCGGGGTTAATCGGCTTTCTTCCCATTTATCCCACCAGCCGTGGCTGCCATTTAGGTTTGCCTGGAGTCGTGGTGGTCACGGCTTCGCCAGTCAGCGCTGACGCAATGACACATGGCCAACCACTTCTTTTAATCGTGTGCCGAATCCCGTTCCGCTTTAACACCGTTATTTGGCCGGCTTTCGTTTTGGCACCGGTTAGGGTGCATACCTCTTCGTGCGACAGAAAGTGAATTTCGTCCATCAGTAGCTCCTGCAGCCCGCTCAGGACCGCCCTTGTTAGATATTGAAATGAGTGTGGGCCGCGCTTGGCGGCGGAAGGGGTTAGAGGTAAACAAACTGGCTATTGGGGTCGAAGGGGTTGCCTTCTGGGTCGGGGACCACCTCAGGGACGTTCTGGCGAATGAACTCGTCGAAACAGACCGGGCAGTAAGTTCGATATCGAGTTGTCAGCTGGCCATGCCCCTTGTAATCGCACTTAGGGCACTTGATCGCGCTCGGCTGGACGGAAGCCATCGTGATTCCGGCACCGCTCATTTCTACTTTCATGGGCACGTCTCCGCCCGCCGGTCAGCGGCAGGCTGTAAATGGGAAGGGGATATCGGGCAGGTGCTACCGATCACTGCTATGGTCCACGCAGTCAGCAGGAGCTGGCGCAACACCAAGGAGAGGTCATGGAATGCACCACAACGGCGTATGAGGTTTACGGTCCGCGCAATGCCAGGCTCGGCAGGCGGGCGGTGGACGGCAATATCTGGTCGGAAACAACGATGATTTTCAGAATCATCGATGACCGGGTCTACTCAATGCACGAGCAGTACCTGGGCAGGCTCAAGTACGGCATGGCTATGACTGACAGGGGAGAGCTGATATTTATGGTGCGGTAGGCTCAGGTCGTCACGCGCTTGAACTCGACGACCCAGACCCATGGATTGGAGTTCCAGTCGCCACCGACGGATGTCCAGAGCAGCTCGAACGATTTGCGCGGGTCAGCGCTGTAGGTTTCGATCCCATCGACGTGCCACCACTCACCGAGTTCGGCATGATCGGTGTAAAGCCTTATGCCTTCGGCCTTGGCCTGATCCTCGCTGATATCCTGCAACCGCTCGACGCGCACGGCTGTAATTTCCAACAGGATGCGGCTGGCCCAGCGCGGGATATGAATGGATGGGCGCCAACGGCCTTCTTTGCCGCCGAGCAAATCTTCTGACCAGCAGGCAAATTGGTAGGGCTTCGAGCGCGGATCGTCGTAATTGAATGCGCCGCCCTCATCGAGGAAGCTGGCATCTTCCATCAAGTCGCGCACGTCGCCGTCTGCTCGATACGCGATGCCTGGTGCGCCCTGCAAGTTCACGTCTGACCACGTCTCTCGCACCCATAGCCGGTCGCCAGGCTGGCCGTACGGGCACTTTGCGCTCCATTCCCCGCCGCTGCGGGTGGAGCAGGCATAGAAGCCGTCTATCTCGTCGCCATTCAAGGCGCGGCCGGCCATGTACTCAAACCGGTGATCACGCCGCGACCAGCTCAGGTCGAATGGCTGAACCTTCACTACTCGCCGCGTGACTGTCTTCTGGCCGGACAGGATGGCGCGCACCATCGGCGCGCTGAACAGGATCGGCCGTTCCTTTATTTCAAACATGACTTCGTCCTTGCCGCACACGCGGCTGACATTGAATTGATTGAGAGGGGGTGGTTACTGCGGGGTGTTCGGGCGCACCGGGCAAAAGTGAGGCCCTGTCAAACCCTTGGAGAAGCGCTTTATGAGTTCAAGTATCGGCCTTTCGGCGGTGATACTCGGTTGTTTCGGCACTGCCTGGGCAGCTGCACGCCAGCATATTGGCTTGCTGGTCATGCCTGGCCGCCGTTCAGCTTGGCGCGGGCCAGCCAGAGTTCGAACATTACCCGCCTAGATATGTACGAATAGCCGCCTGTTCTTTCGCAGAAGCTCAATAGCATTGAGTGCAGCGGGTAGCGCGTGTTGTGCCAAGATTCAAACGCTGCGCGCTCATCCACCTTCGCCGTGGCGGGCTGGTCTTGCGATTTTGATATGCTGAATCCGTTGGCACAAAGCATCATGCAGAAGTTGGCTACGTCCACCGGGTCGCCCTTTTCAACATGATCGCGCAGCATCTGGCTAAGGTCATCTTGACTGCAGTGTTGCCAGCCAGAGCGACCATTTGCTGCCGACTTTGCCATTTTATGCGCCATCAGCTTTGAGAAAATGTAGACGGCGTTATCGTCTGACTTGAAATCCGGCTCGCCCTGATGACCGACTGGCTGGACGACGAACGCCTTGAACGCAACCCAAAGGCCTTGAACGTATTCGTCCGCATACCCTTCGCGGTCATCACCACGGCGAAGCCAGTGTCCGTCGAGCCAGCCCTTTACAGGATGCTCGATCGACAGCACCCATTTCTGGAAGAGTTCACGCGGGCCTCGGGGATTCTGATCGTTCGGCTGGGCGAGCGCTGACGGTTGACAGGCGGGCCTGGCCAGCATCGATTCGCACTCACGCCAATTAGGAGAGAACTGACCGCAGGCTGCGCACGACGACCTCGGGTAGGGCTTTCCTTCGGCGGCGAGTCGCTGGCGACAGTTCACCGGCACAGCCTTGCATTCATTGCTCATGATTTTTCCCCAGTGTATTCACGCCAAGCGACCTTCACGCCGTTGACCAGAAAGCCCCAGTCGCCTTTCCAGCGGCTGGTGATGAAGAGCGTGTACACGCCGCCGGGCGACACTTCGTCGATGCGGTGGTATTCGCCGTGTTTGAGCTGTGCGGTGGAGCCCGGTCGCCGCCAGTATTCGAGATCGCTATGCCCGCCAGCCAACCAGAAGTGGCGGCGCTGTTCGTTGTAGAACCCGCGCAGGATGACCGTGCGCGCATCCCACGGATGGTCGTGCAGGTCCCGGTCGGCGTCGGGCCGCATGATGTGGTGCACGCGGATCGACCAAGGGCACCAGCGTATGCGGCCGAGGTGGGTTTCCCGGCGCACGCCTTCGCGCTCAAAAAGTACCGCGGTGGGATCGAAGTCTGCTCGAGCACTTGCGACAAGGAACACACGGCGGCGTCGTTGGGCCAGGCCGAAATATTGGGCGTCCAGGATCCGCCACGCGATTGTTCTTTTGGGTCC
Organism: Pseudomonas syringae KCTC 12500; assembly: GCF_000507185.2. Lineage (NCBI taxonomy): Bacteria > Pseudomonadati > Pseudomonadota > Gammaproteobacteria > Pseudomonadales > Pseudomonadaceae > Pseudomonas > Pseudomonas syringae. Next base: position 5,826,527 of record NZ_AYTM02000002.1, on the reverse strand, counting down.
ATACACACAACCAGCGTCCTGCCACCGCTTCCCTGGAGGTTGCAGTTCGCAGTCTTCCCCAGCAAGCGCGCCAAGAAAGCATCCGAAGGCGTTGCCTTTGTCGGAAAGGACACCGGGGACGTTCTCCCAGACGATGATGCTTTCGGGTTGGTTACGACTGGTTCGAACATGGTCAACTGCATCTGCAAGCTCCACATATTTGATGGTTAGGGCACCGCGCGGGTCGAGCATGCCCTGTCTCATGCCGGCGACACTGAACGCCTGGCACGGCGTGCCGCCCACAAGTACGTCCGGCGCTTTGATCTTGCCAGCCAGGACCAAGGCCCCGAGTTTGGTCATGTCGCCAAGGTTCGGAGTGCGAGGGTAGTGGTGGGCCAGCACGGCGCTGGGGAAGGGTTCAATCTCGGCGAACCACACCGGTTCCATGCCCAGCGGGTGCCAGGCTGCGGTCGCGGCCTCAATGCCGCTGCACACGCTTCCGTACTGCAGGGGCGGGTATTGCTGGTGAGCGGACATAGTTCATCCTCGCCGAGGCGGCGTGAGTCGTTGATTTGGTGGGGGTTATGCGCTGAACAGGCTGAGCTGCTGTTCCTGTAGTTGCTGATCTTGCTGCTGGGTCTGACGCTTCGTCTGCGCGTAGGCTATGCGGGCTTTGGCGATCGCCATGTACGCGGCGTCCTGCTCAATCCCTATGAAATCGAACCCCTCAAGCACCGCTGCCTTACCTGTGCTTCCCGAACCCATGAAGGGGTCAAGCGTTTTTCCACCAAGTGGTGTGACCAGACGGAGCAGGTAAGCCATAAGGTCCGTTGGCTTCACCGTTGGGTGGTTATTGCCCTTCGTGTCTGTCGTCTCGACCTTGCGCAGCGTGGTGCCCTTCTTGAACTGGGGGCCAGGGTCGATCAGACCTGCGTGGCGATCCGTCCGGCTGGTCTTTGCGCAGTAGAAGAAACGGGCGGCGCTGCCGGTATCACCGTGGAATGCGCCAGCCATACGCTCGCGCATTCCGCTGTAGCTCACCGCGCCACTGAATCCGTTGGCCGTGGGTTCGGTACCCATGACCGGGGCGGCTGCACCAGCCTCGGCGGGGAACATGCCCACGATCACATCGCTGCCGTCATGGATCAGGTTCGCAGGCCAGCGGCCCGATGCAGCGGATCCACCGCCAGCGCGCAGGCTGGTCGCGCTCTGCGCCTCGATCGACCGAGTGCCCGCATTGCCTCGATCGCCTGAGCAGTTCCGGGCATATGCTGCGTCGACCACGCCGATGCGGCAGGCGTCTATGTTGAGCGCCCCCGTCCCGTGCTCGAGCACGTTGGCCGCTACGGTACCGGGAAAAGGCTTGCGTGCCATGCAGATCGGCTCATGCGCGGGCTTGAGTGCGGTACCCCAGCCCACGTGCTCGCCCTTGAGGTTATGCGACTTCGGAAAGCCGCTGCCGAACACCCACATGATCTGGTCGCGGATCTCGAAGCCTGCCTCCTCGATTCCCATTGCCATATGGTGATAGGTGCGAGCTGCGGCGAACGAAAGTAGGTGGCCGCCGGGCTTCAGTAACCGCAAGCATTCGATCCACACGTCTGCGCTTGGAACCTCCCCATCCCATTCAAGCCCCATGAATCCCTTCATTACAGAGCCTTGGGTCGCTGCGCTTCTGCCGCCCGGCCTTGCACTTGTTAAGCCGTAGGGCGGGTCGGTCACAATACTGTCGATGGAGTTCGAAGGCAGGCCGCGCATCACCTCCAGGCAGTCGCCGAGATGTAGTTCATACTTCATGGATACTCCAGGCAGCCGCCCGCCTGCATAGGCGTGGTAGCGTTTCATGGGTGGATGGGTTATAGATCAGGTTTGCAACCTAAAGGGAATAAGGTCATGGATGCAGCTTGGGGGGTTGTATTGGGTGCAGCTATCGGCGCGACAAGTTCATTTGGCGCTATGTGGCTTCAGGCTCATTACCAGTCAAAAAGAGAGAGGGCAAAGACTATTCTCGACTTGGCTATTCGCCATAGAAGCGAGGCCTTTCAATACGCCGATAAGATTACCGGGCCTATATCTGTAAGCCCGCTTGCCGTTCACGTCCACTTTCAGGACCAACTGCTACGGCTGGTTGAGGAAGGTTCGCTTACCCCCGAATCGCTAGAAAGGCTTCACGTCGATAACAGCCTTTTGGAGAAGGTTATCCGCGAGTCAAAGCTCAAGCGTGTTACTGAGGAAGTGATTCAAGCTCGGTCCGGCGGTTGATCGAGCCTGCCGAGGCGTTCAGCGCAATAGGTGGGGGTGGGGTTAGGCGGTCTTGGCGACTGGTTCGGCCAGTGCTTGCTGAACAGCTTCAACAATGCGCAGCAGGTAGTCGTATTCGTGGTTGCGCTCCACGGCACGCTCGCCGACCGGGTAATGCCACTCATCACCGAACAGAGCCGTCAGCAATTCGCCGTGATGCCAGCAATCGTTTTGGGTTTCGATTTCACTTAGATCTTCGATGCGGTCCCAAAGCTCTCGTGCGTCCTGCGCATCCAGCGAGCCACACTCCCAAGTTTGCAGATTCCGATGGCGGCGGCGCTCGATCACGCACTTAGCGGCCAGCGCCTTGCCGCTGAACCGTGTGCTGTCTAGTCCGCGGCTCAGGCAGTTGAGAACGTAACCTGAATCGCACTGCGTCACGAACTGGGCCACAGTGCGCGGCCCCATTCCGCCCCAGTAGGCGTTCCAGCTCTTGCTCCAGCAGTTGATGGTGATTTTTCCCTGCGCTGTCTGGTAGCCGGGGTTGCCTTCAATTGGGCAGTCACGGCGGCCGAAGTCTTCGAGGAAAACAGTTATCGGATCAAGGCGAGGCATGTCCGAGATCACCAGTTTTGTAACTGCACTTTTTTCGATCTTCATGGCGTTTCTCCATGCATGCGCCGCCCTCCGTGTCCGGTGGTGGCAAATTGGTTTGGGATGGGGTATTACGGGTGACCGGCATGGAGCTGGCTACCACGAGGAGACGTTTATGGCGATCGAGACAAAGAGCAGCGAGGATTACCTTGATTACGAAATCAGGGTGAAGGTGTTCGGCCCGGTAAAGACCAATCCAAGGGACGATCGGTGTCAGATGGCTCACTACTTGGGGGCTGTTGCCGTCTTTCAGGGCGATGCCGAAATACCGGGAACACTTGACCATCTTCAAGGCCAATACGCAGACATGTACCTTGCGGAGAACGCGGCGCTGGCACGTGGACGAGAGCTTGTTAACAGGATCGTTGCGCTGCCGTAACTGGGGCCACATCGCCGCGTTTACTCGGATTCTGACGCGTCAGTTCCAAGCATTCGATCCTGCTCGGCAGGGCAGGCACGCATGAAGTACAGCCCTAGGTTCTGCCAAGCTTCCTGCGGGCTGTTGATTCCGTTGCGCTTCATCGCGGCTGACATGCCGGCTTTCACGCCGGACGCCAGGCTGATGGTTACCTTCTCAATCCCGAGCCGTTCCGCCTCGGCTTTCTTTCGGTCCCGATAGTCCTTGGAGTGCTGCGCCTGTGTCTTTGGCGTGCGCTTCACTTACGGTAGATACTGTTCACCGGGTAATCGATGTCGAAGTCGGCGATGAGTCGCTCCATGAGCGTGCTGCTGATGCCTATCAGGTTCTTGGCGGCGTAACGCGAAAGCCCGCTTTCCCTCGCTTCCTTGATGCGCAGCACATTCAGCGCATACTCTGGTGACCTGATCTGCTTTGCGCGTTATCGTGGATGATTGCGGATGACCAAAGGAGGCTTGAAACGTGTGGATTGGAACCGAGAAGGAACGATTTAAGGTTCAGCGACGAATCATGTTTGTCCCGCTACTTGTCGCGATGCTCTTTGCTGCTGTGAAGGTCGAAGCGTACTTTTCGGGATGCGCGACCCTCAGCGACTTGCTGAAAGTAATCTTTGTTGCCGGCCTTACTGGGGGCATCTTTTACCTTGCCGGAAAGTGGTGACCTGGCGCAGTGCTCTCTGTGGTGGCAAATAGGTTGGGGGTGAGCTATAGATGTTGACCGGCATGGAGCCCGATCATGGAGTGTGAGATGAGTAATCAGGCGCAAGTAGATGCACTGGAACACCTATTGATCGCTGTTTTGAACAGTTCGTTAGGGGCTCCAAAAGACTATCTGATCGAAAAGGCACAAGGGACACTGCTGGGAATTGATGGTCCTGGTGGGCCAGAACAGAAGTCTGAGGCAGTGAAGCATCTTAAATACATCGCATCACGCCTCGGGTAAGCGCCTCCCTTCGTGTCCGGTGGTGGCAATTTTGTTGGAAGTGGTTTCTGATAGGTTTTATTAAAGTTATATCTGTGGAGTGGTGTTTAATATGGATAAGATTTTATTGACGGCATTTTTAACTGCTCTTGCTGGGTTCGTCACTGCGGCGCTTAGCATTGTTAAGCTAGTTAATGAAAAAGAAAGCAAGACAACTGAATTTCGGCAGTCTTGGACCGACTCTGCTCGAAAAGCTCTTGCTGATCTTATTGCTAAGATTAACTCTCAGGCGAGTGTCACGACTGATACGCGTCGCAGATTTAACAGTTTTGAGAAGCTGGGTAATTCTAAACCTGCAAGTGAAGAGGGAAGAGTTTTTAAGGCGGAAAACGCGGTTTTTATTCGAGAAAGCTGGAAGGAGAGTCTGGATGCTTCAAGGGTTTTGATGCAGGATATATATCACTCATATGCCACAGTAAAGCTGCATTTCAAACCGCATGACGAAAAGTTTGCTATTGTCGAAAATAAAGTTGAGGGCTGTATATTAAAGCTCAAGGAGATGCGAGCTGAAAATGACATTCAGAAAGTGTTAGTCATGCGCGAGCAAGTGCACGCCGCAGCTGACGAAATATCAAACGCTGCGAGGTTTTTGCTCAAAAGTGAATGGGAGACGGTCAAGCTTGGAGAACCAGCCTATAGGAAGACTCAGCGATGGTCGGTAAGAGTTTGCGTTGTTATGTTTTTTGTCTTATTCGTTATAGGTATCCATTTCGTAGTTTCCTACTTGAAAAACGATCGCCCTCCTGAATACAGACCGGTAAGCGAGATGTCCCAGGCACCGATACAGAACGATACATCGGCTAGGAGACATTAGTATTAGTGCTCAACAAGTCAAGTAATAAACTGGCTCCTTCAGGCTGCTGAGACGCAAGTGCATGTGTTGCTGTCGTCTGCCGCGAAGGACGCGGCTTTGAATGCGCTTCATGCAGCCATAACCTGATGCCAGGCCCCGGCCGCGTAGAACAGCTTCGCGGCCTGAGCCTCGTCAAGCGAAACCTCGGCGGGGATCGCAATCCAGCCAGAGGCCACCAGATGGTTCTGGTTACAGGTACCGCGCAGCTCCAGGTAGTAATGCTCGATGGCTTCAGTGAGTCGGTCGACCTTGTGCAGGCCCTCGGGCGATATCTCAACGGACTTCACGTACTCAGCACCGCGCTCGTCTCGACACATGGCGCTGATATAGATCGTCCATCGGTATGAGAAGTCGAAGAGGGCGTTCGCAATGGCCAAGGTGCGGATCTGCTTGTGGCTCTTCCAGTTCACCATGACCTGCAAACCACTGGGGTCTACGTTAACCACGGCGACATGATTACTGCTGAGCAGGGCGCGACAACTGCGTTCGGCGCGGACAAAGCAGTTGTTTTGCTTGCGGCGCTTCATAGCTCGGCCGCCATTTTGCGCAGTGTGTTCCTTTCGCGGCGACTCATGGCAGGGGGCTTGCGGTTCAGCACCGTGGCAGGGTCGATCCAGTCCCTGCGCTTTGGCCGCGGCTCTGGCTTGAACACGCCCACCTGCTGAATCTTGCCGTCTTTCCGCTCGAACTTGGCGATGGCCGCAGCCAGGCGCGCGGATTCGATGCTGTTGCGCTGGATGGCGCTCAGTTCGGTAGTCATCATGCTGCTTTACTCCTCAGCTGCCTCTCGTAGCCATCAACCAGCAGCTTGAACTCCCATAGGTCTTCTTCAAGCTTTTCGATGTAGTCATCTTCGCGCTTGAATTCTTTCCACCAGAGCTGGCGGCCAACCGGGCGCAGAAGAGGGCAGTACATCCCGATGTGCCACCACTTTCGACCAGTAATCCACATGCAGCCCTGCACCTGGTCAATCACTTCGCTGGCGTCGTTATCGATGTGAAATGTGCGGAGCTTGTCGGGGGCCATGAAACATTTGTATTCCGAGCCGCCATCGTCGCCGATGAAGCCGTCGGCACTTGCGCCGAACGCACCGTCGTCCGTCTTCACAAGGCCGACCTGCTGGACGATGAGGCCAGTCTGAATTTCATGCTCCATCCGCGCTTCCGGCTCAAGCTCATGGCCGCGGCGCATTTGCCACGTTTCGAAGCCGCCATCCAGCGGCGCGCCGCCGATCCGTTCAACTGCCAGCTCAAAAGCGTAGGTCAGCGCAGCACCGGATGGCTCGCCAACCGTTTCGCCATCTAAGGCACGCTGCACAACTTCTGCTTTCGGCCCGGACTTGTAGCCAGCGAGTTCGATTGCTTTCGCTTCGCTTCGACCGGACAGGATGGCGTCGACATACTTTTTCTGCTGGGTGTTCAGCCCGTTCACTTTGGCGCGCGCCGTGCTGAACATGCTTGCAGTGATGACGCCGGCGCGGCCTTGCAGCCACTCAGGCGATCCCTGAGTGCAATTGACTACAATCATTTTTGTGCCTCCAGCTTGTCTTTGCGGACAGTTACAGCGGTTTTAACCGTGGAGTAGCCGTTCGTGTCGCCTGATGCCTGCAGCACTTTCAAAGCCGCCTGCCAGACATCTTTCAGTTCTTCGGGGGTTTTGGTCTGCTCGACGCGTTCAAGGATGTCCTTCAGCACCTGAGCGCGCATGTCTTCGCCATCAGAACCATCGGACGTCTGGCCGTCATCATCGCGCGTCTCACCTGTAGTGATGTTCAATAGAGCGCAGATGACATAGCGCTTCCCGTAGGTGGTAGACGACCCTACGGCCTGCACATCGTTGCGGCCTTTGCCGATGTCCAGAGGCAACTGCATCGTCGTCTCCTCACGATGCCCGCCGCTGTGCATGAGGATGCCGGTCACCCTTATGGCCTTTTCGATATTCTCAACCTTGAAAGTGACCGCGAAGCCATGACGCTGCATGATTGGCTTCAACGTTCGCGTGATGTCGTCGAGCGTTGCGTAAGCGTTTCCCGTGTGCAAATTGACAGCTGCTTCAAACACCGTCGGTATTTCGCACTGCATTTGCGCCATCGCGGCGTTGAAGGCTTGCTCTGCTGTTTTGGCCTGCATGCGTTCGTGCAGTGCCAGGAGCCGCTCCATCTTCTCGATGTCGCAGGTTGGATCGGCGGCCGCCCGACTGATAACAGCCATGATGCTGTTGTCGGCTTGCGGCGATGCCTGACTGACGGCTGTGCGCCGCTCTTCCGGCATGATGATTGCTGTCGTCATGGACACCTCAGAAATTGATGGTTACGTTCGGGACTTCGCGGCGGGCGATCTTCAGAACAATCGCCCGTGCCATTTCCTCGGTGAGGTTCAGAGTCATGAACGCGTCTTTTGCAGCGCCCATGATTGCGGCTTTGTGTGCTTGATCGCGCTCGCGGGCTTTCTGCTGGCGCAGCTCTTCAGCCTTGGCATCTGCCTGCCGCTTCACCTCGGCCAGTCGTGCCTGCTCAACTGCCTCAGCCTGACGCTGCTCGGCGGCGGCGCGCTCCTGCTCGGCACGCTGAAGGTCTGCAATCCGATCCTGCTCGGCCTGAAGCTTCTGGCGCTCAGCCTGCTCTTCCTGCAGCTTTATCTGTAAGCGCTGGCGCTCGGCTTCTGCCTCAGCATCCCGGAGCTTCTGATCGGCGGCGCGCTTTTGGGCTTCGGCCTGATCTTTCAATTCCTGCTCACGACGTGCAGCGGCTTCGCGATCGGCCAGGGCCTTCTGTTCGGCTTCACGCTGGGCGCGCTCAACGGCCTGGCGGGCGATCTCGGCGTCACGCTTTTCCTGCTCGCGCTTCGCCTGCTCTGCGTTGAATTGGGCGATGGCTGCCAGCTCTGCTTCGTGCTTGGTGCGATCGGTCAGAAGGGTGCGCAGGGTTGCCAGCGACCGGTCTTTGGCCTGGGCCGCTTCCGCCAGAAACTCTTCCCAACTGTCGTTGATTTCCACCAGCTCCAGTTCGGCGATGATCCGAGCGATATTTTCGGCGCTGGGCGTATCTGCGAACACAGCCATGTCCTTGATGCGCTGGATTCCGTCGCTGTGAGCGTCGATTCGCTTGTCGTTCGCTTCTTCCCAGTCGGTCAGTGGCTTGCGGGTAGCGTCACGCAGTGCATCCATCTTGATGACGAACTCGCGCAGCTCGGTTTCGACGACCTTCGGCATTTCCTTCAGGCGTTTCAGGTAATCCCGGCCTGGCTTCTCGACGGCAGTTTTCGACTTGCTGACCTTGGCCGCCAGTGAGGCGATGCGGGCGCGGCCCTTTGCCGTGGCCAGGTCCGGTACTTCGGCAGTGACCTCGGCGGTAACTGCCCGGAGAAACTGGTTCAGGCCGCCTGTGACGTAAATTACCGGGGCGTTGTCGGCGCTGATGTCGTCAATAGTGATGACTTTCTGAGTAGCGGACATGGTTGCTCCTTGCGCCATGCTGTTGCCGGGGCGCTGCGATTGAATAGGGACGGGATTACTGCGTGATGTGCGATGCGTAGGCGCTTGCGAGCATCCAAGCAGTTACAAGGGCCAGCACGACGAATGAGCCTCGCCAGGTGTAGATGCGCAGCTGGCGCTGCTTGCGGGTCATGATCGGGCACCCAGCGGCCTACGTTTGAGCCAGTCTGCTTTGATCGGGTAGGGCAGGTCAGCGACGCGCATGCCGACGGGGTAGGTGATCGTTCCGCGTACCTGGGCGCGGGCTCTCACCTCGTCGAGTTGCTCATCGATGAGGGATTTGACTATTGGCTGGCTCATGCCGCCTCCTTGCGCTGCTGGCAGTGCCTCAGCAGGCGACTGCAGTAGTGGGAAAACTCTTCAAGGGCGATGAGCTCATCGGTCATCATCTTCGTGATCATCTGCTGGACCAGAACAACCTCGCCGCGTTTGCTGGCGGGGTGCTTGAGGGTTTCGAGCGCCTCGTCGATCAGGATGTGCGGGCTCACAGTTCTCCATCCTCGCGCTGAGCGATCACACCGTCTGCCGCCAAAGGCCGCAAAAGCCCCTCTGCGATTTCGAATAGGGCGTCTTTAGGGTTGGGGCAGTTCAACACGGTGTCTGCGGCCTCTCTGGCGCAGGCGGGCGAACCGAACTTGGCCATGTAGACCAGTCGCCCCAGCGCTGACTGGCTCGCACCAGATTCGCCCAGTTTCTCCATGGCGAACTCATCGACCGCGATCAGGAAGCGCTCGAATGTGACGCCTTGAGGCTCCTGCAGGCTGCGTTTGAACTTGATGTCGTCGCCGTGGACCAGAGCGTGCGCACTGTTGGCAACCCAAAGTCGTTCGGCAGGCGTCAATGCTCTCTCTGGATTTCCCGCGAGAGGCAACACCTTTGCTGCTGCGTTCATGGTCGTCTCCAGGGGCTGGGTTATGCGGTGAGCAAGGTAAGTGCCGCCTGGTGGTCGGCGACGTCTTTCTGATGAGCTTTGCGCCATGCGATCTGCAATTTCAAAAGATGAATTTCGCCTGACTTGGTGGTTTTGAAATACTCGCCAGAGTCGTCTGTCCCACACAGATGAATGTCGCCTTTCTCTACGAGAGCCTGAACCGTCCTGTGCAGGTCTGAATCGATCTTCTCTTCGTTCGGACCTACGTGGAGCGCGCTTTTCTGGTTGGCGAAATACAGGACCTTTTCAACTGTGTATTTGGTTCGAGCCATGAGCTTCATGCTCCTTGATCTGTGAACCCCTTCGACTGAACACTCAAGAACGGCTAGAGGCCATACAGGCACCGGAGAGGGTTCAGTCGGAGAGGTCCGCGGGATGGAGGGGGCAGATGGCCGGGCGCGAATCCGGCGAGAGCGGAGCCTTTCGGCACGACCGCTCGGATGAGCAACCAGCCAAAGCTGGTGCCTTTTAACCGCGTTTCTCCAGGGCCGCCGAAGCGTTCAACCCAGCGTTCAACGCCGCATCTGCTTTGCTGGTTACGTCTCCAGCGCGGACTTGCACCGCCGTGTTGATTCCCAAGGGTTGACGCAGGGGGCCGCTTTCGCGGTGTGTACTCATCCGCATCGGGGTGTGATCTACGCGAGGTCGTCACCTCTGGCTTTGCCTGCCGCCGCGCTGTGTCGACGGTGCTCAGTGGCTCGCCTGATTACGAGTCAGGTGCCTTGCTCCGCTGCAGATCACACTCCGATGCAGCCTGGCGCTATGACAGGGTTCGGGCAGTTTTCGTCAGGCTGACGCTGGTTTTCTACCGCGACCCGCTACTGGCGTCGGTCGCGGCCTGCTGCGTAAGCGGTAGATGTCTCTCCCTTCTGCCGCTGGGATGCGCGGGGCGCATTGCTTGCCAGGTCATTCACTCGGTCAAGGCGTTTCACCATCGTCAGCCGTACAGGGTTCTCCCTATCGTGGGCAGCCTTTCGGGGCTGTCTGATCGCCGGTCGCCGGTAGAGGCAATGCGGTCTGTTGTTTGTTGCGCAGGCTGTTAAAGAGCGGTTCGATCCGCTGGGCCTGTTGAGGGGCTGTTGCGTCTCGATGGGCAGACAATACGCACACGTATTAATCCAGTCAATACGCATGCGTATTATTTTTCGCGCGCCCACAAAAAAACCCGCTCTTAGGCGGGCTTTATTGCCAGATTGAAGTGGCTATGCGGCGGGCTTCACCCAAAACACCTCTCCGTGGAGCGCAAGCTTCATACCCAGCGCTTTGCGAACAGCGGTGGCGTCTTGCTTGTTTGCATATGCGCCGACGCTCAGGACCGAGCCGTCCGGCTCCAGCATGGGATAGCCTGATGCATGAATTAATGTGGCAACGCGCTCTACATCGGGACCAGGTCTGCAAGGTATGCGCACGACCCATCCATGTACCAAGGCCGTTGGCTCGGCAGCTTCTACATCGGCACCACAGAACCGGCACTTCACAGCTGCAGCCTTGATACTCTCGGCGCAGAAAGGGCATGCCCGGGTATCCACAGCTTCTTGTGGTGCGGGCTGAGACGCTTTGCGCCCGAAGATCACCATCAGCAAGCCAGCGATCGTGATGATCCCGCCCGTGAGCGTTAAGTTTGATCGGTCGGACATCAGGCCCAGATTATTGACTCTGCCCAAGCCGGTAGGCACCGATATATCCATGCCAATGGCATAGATCAGACACGCAATACCCGCAATCAAAACAAAAATGCCAAAACTACGCATCGCCAGCTCTCCCTGAATGATTTGGGATTCTACCATGCAGGCGAATAGCGGCCGACGATACGCCACCGCAAAATCTCGCTCATCGGCCCGCCGGGTCAGATCGAGCAGGGGCGAGCTTTGCAAAGGCGAGGAGGGCACTGGAGGCGCTTTAGGCATAACGCCAGCACTATCCAATATCCCGACTACACTCGGCCCAACGTAGGCCTCAGGAATTCTCCTGGCTTGCAACCAGGATGGACCGAATGAATTCCCAAATGGATCTGAGGCCTTGCATAGAGGCAGCGTTTTTGCCAATGAAGTGCGTGTGCGTGATCGCGCCTGACGCATCAATGACGATCCGGGTATTCGACACGAACACAGAGGCGGAAGAGTTCACCGTCACAGGCATCGATGCTGCGGCGCTGGTGACGATCCGGGACATCGTCGGGCTCGTACTCAAGGTGAAAGGGGAGATGAGGCTGAGGCGGCTGGCGTCTGATCGGCAGCAGAGGGCGTGCAAGGGGTAGAACGAAAAAGCCCGGCGCTGAGCCGGGCTTCTGTTACTTACAGGTCCCACCTTTGTGGTGAGAGCCAGTACCGCCTGTTGGATGCGTGCCCTTGGGGCATGCTGAGGCAGAGACTGAAGCGAATGAAAGTAGTGCGATGAGCCCAGCGATAGCGATCTTTTTCATAGAGCCTCCTTGCACTGCGAGATGCAGTACAAGGCTATCGGCGTGAGCAAAGCCTTCTTGAAGGAAGCCCGGCGCTGGGCTGGGTTTCTAATGCTATCTCGCTGGTTTGAATGACCCCAAGCTCTGAGTAGCTCTATTGAGCGCTCGATGGGCATCAGACACCGTCCCATCGACGTGAGGCCGAGCGCAAACGATTCTGCCGAGTAAACGATGTATCAACATTAATCGGCGATTGGTGCACTCATCATCCATAAGCTTGTTGGCGCGCCTTGCTGTTGCAGAGATTTGCGTTCTGGTCATGTGATTCTCCGGACTCGGATAAACTGAATTAAAAGGCTCCGAGCCAGGAGCACGATGCTGTCACGACAATCGGCATGCAATCGAAAAGCGCAGTGCTAGGCCGGGCTTTGCTTGCGGCTTCGGCTGCGTAGTGGCATCGTGCAACCCATCTCCCCATAAGTCACGGAGCGGCAGATGTTGGAAGAATTTAGCAGTAAGTATGAGCCTAAAGGCAATACGATGCTTTTCGTTGAAAATGACACTCAAGTAGCCCTTAGATTCGACAATGAAGACCAATCCCTATGGGCTACGTACCAGAATGTTGCTGATATTTTCGGGGTTGATTTATCCGTAGCTAAAAAGCACATCAAGAACATCTACTCCGATGAGGAGCTAGAGAAAGAGGCAACCAGTGCAAAATTTGCACTAGTTCAAATTGAAGGTGGACGCGAGGTTTTACGCGAAGGAATTCTCCATTTTAACCTAGATGTGATGATCTCTGTTGGCTACCGTGTTAACGCGAAAAGGGCTGTGAAATTTCGGCAATGGGCGACGAGAACCCTCAAGGCATTCATCGAGCAAGGTTACGTCATAAATGAAAAGGCTCTTCGTGAGTCTCCAGAAAAGCTTAACAAGCTTGCGGCCGCCATACGAGCACTCCGTTCAGAGGAAAAGCAGGTATACGCGAAAGTCAGGGATTGCTTCAAGCTCTGTTCATCCGACTATGATCCAGGCTCAAAGACGGTAAGGTCGTTTTATGCTTTATTGCAGGATAAGTTTCATCATGCTGTTACCGGCATGACAAGCTCAAAGCTAATTCTCGACCGAGCTGATCACTTGGCCGATTATATGGGCGTGCAAACAATGCGTGGGGACTTTCCGACCTTTGAGGAAGCCAAGACTGGTAAGAACTATCTGAAAAGCGAAGAGCTTTATCGACTGCATATTCTGTCTGAACAATTCATGCTTTTTGCGGAAGGCACCGCACTCGCAAAGCGTGAAATGACCATGGAGTCCTTACATCTTCAGTTAGACCGGTTGCTGGTGCTCAATGATTATCCCGTCTTTAGCGGGTATGAAGATTATATCAAAGAGGAAGCTATCAGCCACGCACGACAGGAGCTTAAACGCTATAAAGATCGTAGGAAGATCGAAGCTTTTGGCTATGAATATGATGAAGAAGCTTTAGCTTCCGGAGATTATGACGAGGCACTGAATAATGAATGACGGGACTGTAAAGATTCTGACTATTACAGATCACCCGTTTGATATTCACCGGCATGGAAGCCATGATCTGACGACTAAAGGTAGAGAGGCGCTGGAATGGCTACGTGAGCATGGAGGCTCAGTCAGGGCGGATCGTTATCATTCTTACATTAGAAGTATTGAAAGCTTTGGAGAAAATGAAAAGTCTCCAGATACCGAAGAAGAGTTTTATAGTTTTCTAAATGCGCATTCAGAAATAAATGAACTGATACGCATTTATGAGGCTCTTCAATCTACAGAATCATCGAGCTTTCAGAATGCGTTGAGAAGGATTGCCTCTGGTAATATTTTTAAGGGGGCGGCACCCCATCAGCCTGAGCGTGATTTTCTTTATGAGCTTTCAGTTGCTTCTAGAATTTTGAGGGCTGGTTATGAAGTTGATCTTAACGGATTGGCTGATATGATTACCATCGTTGATGGGCGAAAGGTATATGTAGAGGCTAAGCGTGTTAAATCGAGAGGGCAACTTGGAAAACGTATAAGTGAGGCAGATAAGCAGCTTGCGAGGCGCATATCTCAAGATGCGTCAAGTCAGTCGGTAGGTTTTGCAGCTATTGGTCTCACAGATATAATGAATCCCTATAACTCAATGGCGTTTGTTGATGAGGCAGAGTCTTTGCGGAAGCATAATTCAAATATGCTGCATTCTTTTGTTGCTGAAAATGATTTGGACTTCCACAGAGGTATGACTAATAGGTGTATGGGGGTTATGGCAGATTTCTCCATGCAAGGTATGGAGTACGATACAGTGAATGGAAATATTAATGGTATGCGACTCATGAATTGCAGAGTGGCAACGTTCAGACGCTACGCCACTAGGTCTGGCAAGCTAAACGTGGTTGATAGAATACTTCCTGGGATGGCTAACCAGTCGCTCTTTGTGTGACTTACGCAACCGCCCCAGCTTTCACCTCACCCGCATACCATAGAAGTGATTCAGCGCTATCAGCTCAACCACAGCCACGAAAACGCACAATACGACGAAACCCGGACTGAAGACCCGCTTTCGGCCGGATGATCCTCCGCCCAGCCAGGCCGAGTTGGAAGCGCCAGGAATCAGCATGAGTAACGCCAGCCAAGCAATGGCCCCGGCCTTGCTCCGGAAACCCTGTTCTCGCCATGCGCTCATCACTTTAGTAAATTAAAGCTAGGGCAATTCATTGCATGATGGCGTCGCATGAGCGCTGGATACACCGACTCATCGTAAACCGGGAAGCCAGGGCCGGGGTCTGTGCGTTGGGCGTCGTGAAGCACGTCGTTAATAAAGGCTGATCTTGCGAGATCCTGAACCGCCTGACATTGCTCAAGTCGCTCGGCTTCCGTCGCTGGCATTGGTATGGCTTCGACTTTCTTTTCGTATTCAGTTTTTGGCCTGCTGGCGCAGCTTGAGATAATAAGCGAAGCGACTATCAGTACCGCGACTCGAAATACATTCATCTCACATTTCCATAATGACGGGCCAGATGACCCGGCTACTCAGATCGTTCCCGCACAATCCGTCCTTGCCTAACCTCATCTACATACCCAGCCAGCTTGTCCTCGTCGGCCTGGAACAAAATGATCATCTTCAGGATGACCTGGGCATCAAGCTCGTTACCCGCCAGGCTCAATCGCTCGACGATCCGCAGCAACTCCACGGCCGACCACTTCAAGTCAGAAGCGAGGCCCTGTAGGTCGCGTGCCAATTGTTGATTCGGCTTCGTCAATCCCATGACTGGTACTCCTACGAATTCCCGCCGCGCCATATGGCTCGGCTTTCATGCAAATTTCGTCAGCGATCTGACCACCACACCGATGATCCTACAATCGTCCGCGCACTGTACCGTAGGGTAGGCCGAGTTCAGGGGCTTGAGGTATCTGACGCCGCCATCTTCTACCAGCTTCTTGAAAGTCGCCTCGTTGCTGCCGGCCAGCTTCGCGATCACCAGCTTGCCTGGGATTACTTCTGCCCGGGTGTCGACGAGTATCTGTGAGCCCTCTGGAATCGAAGGGGCAGTAGGTGCCGTCATCGAGTCCCCTTTAACCACCAGCCAGAAAGCCGGGCCTTTAGCCTTGTAGTCAGACATCTCGTAATCATCAGAGGCACCAGGCGCGTAAGGCTCAACCGCTTCAGACCACGCGCCAGCAGCTACCCAGCTCACTACAGGATAGCGGTACATGCGCGAGGGCTGGTCAACGTGAGCGACATTGGATTGCTCTGCTGATTCTGAGGCCGGTCGCGGCCCACCGTCCCACAGCCATTTGCTCGGAACACGCAAAACCTTCGCAATCCTCTCGATGTTTTCACGCTTAGGGGATTTTGATTCGCCAGTAATTATCCTGTGAATAGTCGGCTGCGTGACGCCAGCCTGACGCGCCAGCTCGCCCTCGCTCCAGCCGCGAGCATTCATCTCCGAGAAGACTCGGTCCCCGATATGCATTTTTCACCAATAAGAAAACGTATTACGAGAGTGTATTGCCTGACCCAATACGCACGCGTATTATTTGTTCAATACGTCGCCGAATTGGAGGCACCTATGACGATTCAACAGATGCTTACCGGCTTGTTCGCCATGGGCTTTTCCCAGAAAGCGATCGCCGAAAAAGCTGAGACCACTCAGCCAACTATTCACCGGGCCAGTAAGGGGGCCGGGGTTCGCTACGAGACAGGGAAAGCTATTGAGACCCTGTACGAAGAAGCCATCCAGAAATCAGCCGCTTAAACCCCTTCATCAGCTGCGCGCCGCTGGCCTAAACGGCTGATGAGATGTCGCTGGTCCGCCGCGTCAATGAACAGATATTGCCCTGCCTCAACGCCAGGCACTACGGAAACAGAATCGAGGTTTTACGAATGGAAAATTTCTTGCGGTCCTGCCAGAGCGCCGTCCTCGAAAACGAGGCCAAAAGCTTGGCAGCGAAAATGGGGGTTGCTCACGTGAGCCTGCTCCAGCGCGCCAACCCAGACAACGATGCTCATCACCTGACCATCGAGCACCTGTTCGGGATTCTGCTGCACACGAATGATTTGCGGCCGCTGAAGGCCCTTGCTGACGAGTTCGGTTGCGATGTCATTGCACGCCTGCGGCCAGCGCCGAAACCACTGCTTGCGGCATTGGCACATCTCGCCGCCGAGTCGGGAGACGTGAAGCGCCTGATCTACGACGCAACAACTGATAACCACATCAGCCAGCACGAGAAGGCCCAGGGTGACAAAGCCATTCAAGAGGCGATCGACGCGCTTCAGGTGCTTCGCGAATCGCTGAAGGCCGCCTGATGAGCCGGACCAAAAGGGTCGGGAAGTCCTGATATGCAGTACACCGTCACGATAAACCAGGTGAAGGCATTGGAATGGGGGCTGAATTCTCAGCAGGCCCTGCTGTTTGCCTTCGTCTACGGCTGTCCCAGCTGGACCAAGCCAATCAAGACCGATGGCGGGATTTTCTTCGCGCTGAGCAAAGCGAAGATCATCGAGGAGCTTCCGCTGCTCACTGACAAGCCTGATACCGCTTACCGCATGCTGAAGGCTCTGGAAGACGCCGGGTTGATTGAGCTTTCCAGCACTTCAAATATCACACTTTTTCGTCTGACAGCGAAGGCCGTCGAGTGGAATCAGAAGCTCGACGGGTCGGAAAAATATCCGACCCTACCAGACGGCAAGGCTCGGAAAAAAATCCGAGCTACCTCGGAGAAAAATCCGATCAAGGTCGGAAAAAAATCCGGGCAAGGGTCGGAAAAATCTCCGACAAATCAGGATACAAGTAATCAGGATACCAATCAGGGTACAAGTCAGGACTTGCAAGACCCTCCCGGCGAGCCGGGTCAGTCCTGCGGTTTGGCTGTGGTTGACGATCGCGCCGACACGCCACGGGTTGAGATTCCCACCGATATGCCTGGGCCGAAAGATCGAACCTGCAAAACCTTCAAGGTCTGGGCGAACTACGCCATGGCCTACCGCAAGCGTTACAGCGCCTGGCCGGTTTGGAATGCCAAAGTCGGCGGCCAACTCGGCCAGCTGGTCGACCGTCTCGGCGCTGATGTCGCTCACCACGTCGCTGCCCACTTCCTGAAGACCAGCGATGCCGCCGTTCTGCGCAAATGCCACAGCCTCAACGAGCTGCTGGCAAACGCAGAGAGTTATCACACCCAGTGGGTAACCGGTCAGCGCGTCAACGGCACTACTGCCCGCCAGCTGGAAAGGACTGAGGCGAATCTATCCGCAGCGGAGCAGGCCGCCCAGATGGTTCTGGCCAAACGCCAAGCAGGTGACCGCAATGAATACCTCTGAAATGAACGATCAGCAGGTCGCAGGACTGGCGGCCGCCATCTGCGCAACCGCTGAAGCCATGGGGCAGGAAATGAATCCTGGCACGGCAGCGATAATGGCCGAAGACCTGTGTGCTTACTCGGTGCCGATCGTCAAAGCCGCGCTGAAGGCCTGCCGTTTCGAAGTGAAGGGAAAGTTGGCCATGGCTGACATCCTCCAGCGCGTCCAGTCTTCCGACGGCCGCCCGGGCAAGGACGAGGCATGGGCCATCGCCATGACGACCAGCGACGAATTCGAAACCGTCGTTCTCACTGACGAGATCCAGCTAGCTTTGGCTGCCGCGAAACCTGTTCTCGATGCTGGCGACAAGATCGGCGCACGCATGGCCTTCATCAGCGCTTACGAACGACTTGTGAGCCAGGCCCGCAATGATCAAAAGGGCGTTAGCTGGCGCGTTTCAGTCGGTTTCGACGCCAATCGCCGTGTTGAGGCCATCACCAAAGCCGTGCAGATGCAGCGCATCCCGCAAGAGCGCGGGCAGTTGTACCTGGCCGATTTGAACGTGGTGCCCATCACGCAGGACGGCCAGGCCATTGCTGGCTTGATCACCGGCCAGGTTGCCAACCCAAGCCCGGACGTTCGAGAAAAGCTTCAGGCGGTGAAAGACAGCATGCGCGAAATGAGCAAGGCCTCGGCCAAGCGCAGGCACGAATTGAAGATCAAGGCCGCCAATGATTTGGCCGACCGCCTCGCGCTGCTCCAGCGACAGGCTGAGGAATTGCAATTGAAGAGGGCGGAGTTGTGACCGACAAAATCAGCGTGAATTGCCAATCAAAGCTCACCGAAGCCGTCACACGCATGACGGCGATGTTCCGCGAGAAGAAGTTCGTCGTTGTGTCGCTGCGCCCGGGCAAAGACCGCACCCTCGACCAGAACGCCCTTTGGTTCGCGTTTTACAAACGAATCTCGGAGATGACGCAGATCGGCGACGCCAGCGAGGCGCGCAAGTACTGCAAATTGCACCATGGCGTTCAGATCCTGATCAATGAGGACGAGGACTACCGCGCGGCTTGGCACAGGACCACCAAGCACCTGAGCTACGAGGAAAAGCTTGACCTGATGGGCGACAACAAGCTGTTGGGGCCAGATGGTTTCCCGGTCACCAGCCTGTTCAATCGCGCTCAAGGCATCGCGTACACGGACCGCATCCTGGCCGAGTTCACGGCGCTGGGCGTCTTTTTCGGTGACCTGATCGGTGAGGCAGCTGCATGAAGCGCACCTCACTGCAACGCAAGGTACCACTCAAGGCCAGTGGCATTCCCCAGCGCACTCCACGCGCCAAGAAGTGCGCCCACTGCGCAGAGCTGTTCCGGCCTGCACGCCCCGGGCAAAAGGTGTGCGGACCAGCCTGCGCCATTGCCATGCCCGCCGAGAACCTTCCGCAGGCTCGCAAGGCGCTGGCTGATATCGAGCGCAAAGAAATCAAGGCTCGCAAGGAGAAACTGAAGTCCCGCAGCGACCACATGAAGGACACCCAGCAGGCTTTCAACGAGTGGGTTCGTCACCGTGATGCCCCGCTGCCTTGCGTGAGCTGCGGACGGCATCACAACGGCCAGTGGCACGCCGGGCACTATCGGTCCGTCGGTGGTCACCCGGCCCTGAGATTCGAACCGCTCAACGTATGGAGGCAGTGCGCTCCGTGCAACATGCACAAGTCCGGGGATCTGGTGAATTACCGGGCTGAGCTGGTACGCCGTATCGGCATTGTCAACGTGGAATGGCTAGAGGGACCGCACGAGCCCCAGAAGTACACCATCGAAGAATTGAAAGCCCTGACAGCCAAGTACCGGGCACTGACCAGAGAATTGAAGAAAGGAGAAGCGGCATTATGTATCGGAACGTTGTAGCAGCAGTGGTCCGGGCTCTGGCCGCGGAAACCATCAACTCGGCCGGCGGGTGTGATTTCGAGCCAAAGGTTCAATGCGCCAAGCAGAAGGGCGAGATCGTCGGCAAGGAGGCAGCATTCCTGACCGACTGTTGGGTTTTCGGTCGACTGCACAAGGCGCTGAGCCCGGAGCACTGGCGCGCGCTGGTGGCGAAGTTCTCGACGCACACCGACCGCAAGCACGCGGCGATCACGGAAATCACCAAGCAGTACCGGTCGCCGGCGCCTGAGAGGTTCCGTCACTGCGCGATCGTCACCTGGGCCATGCCAAAGCTTCCTGGCATCGAAGGCAAGCGCAGCACAAATGTGCTTCCAGCCACCTGGTACGAGATGGACAACTGGAGCGACGATCCGCACCCAATCAAAACGCAGGAGCGGTGGAGGCGTGACATTCGCAAGGGCCTGGAGAGCATGGTAGACGTGGCGCTGACTGAGGCTCAGCAAATTTTGGAGGCTGAAGGCATTTTGATTGCAGATTGCGCTTGACGGGGATTGAACCACTGAGCCATTATCCATTCCATCATGTCATTCCTGCGCATATTGAGGATTGAGGACATGGAAGCCCGTCAGTTATGTCGGGTTTTTTGTTTGATAGGTTTTGCTGGTTGCTTCTCCGAATTACCTTCTTGACAGGGATGCTGGTTTTATATGACGACTGATCTCGGTGGGTTAATGTTGGAGCTTCATAAAGAGGCAAATGAGTACCCGTATACTACGCCCTCATCGGATGAATATCCGAGTTTCGCCGTAAGGGTTCAGCTTTCTAATCCTGAGCTGTATGACGACCTTCACGAAATCATGGAAAAGCACGGATTTAACAGAACCATTCGTGATAGCAATGGGACGCTGAAGTATCTTCCGACCGCCATGTATAACTACATTGCGAAGACGGAGTACCTATCCTGTGAGACGGTCTGCGATTACGCCAAGGATGCTGTTAACGAACACCTTGATTCCACCAATCAAAAAGACGCAGGGGTTGAGCTTTTCGTTTCAAACTTGACCGGCGCGTGGTTCGTTCTGAATGAAGCCAAGGAAGTAGGCAGCGACTGATGTATCGACCACCCAAGCCCAGCCTCATTGCTGGGCTTTTTTTATGCCTGCGATTTACTCAAACCCCTTGGAACCTCTGATCATCAAGTTCAGAGAGGGCCTCATTCGGCACCAGGTCTTCATAAAGGTCTTTTACCGCTACTCACGTCGGCTAAGTCGTGAATCAGAAACTTCAAGAATTCTAGGGCGAGTAAAGCGTAAAAGACGGCCTCCAAGATTTCCCACCGGTTGATCGGGTCGCCGTTCAGGCCGAAGTCCAAAAGCTTCGATAGGCAAAACACCATGAGCAGAAAGCCGATTCCGAATCTCGCGATCACCCTAATCAACACCCTGATCAACTTCCCAGTTTTTTGACTGATGGTTTCGATCAGGGCTGACTTGTTGATCTGGTGCGCTATGACAGTCGCGATAATTGCCACCAACATTGTTATCCATAGATCCTTTGGCATCCGACAGTCCTTGTAATTTTATTGATGTGAGAGTCAACGAGATTAGACGAAGGGCTAGCGGAAGCTTTTATTTTTGTTTGGCCGTGCGGCCAACCTAATTTCCCCGGAGTAAAGATGGACCCAACCGACCTCGGCCCAGGCACCGCTACCTGGCTGGGCGGTACGGGCACAATCCTGCTGGGTGGCTTCCTGTGGTTGAGGAAATTCCTCTCCAGGGATGCGACCGACCGCGCCATGGACAACGCCGACATCGGCACCGTTCGCAGGCTGAACGAGCTGCTCGACTCTGAGCGCCTGGCTCGCAAAGAGGCCGAGGCCCGATCTGACCAGTTCGCCAAAGAGCGCAACGAACTGGCTGCCGCTGTCGGCCGAATGGAAGGGAAGATCGAAGCCCTGACCAGCCAGATCACTCAACTCACTGACAAGGTCACATCGCAGAGCGCAGAGATTGCCCGCCTGCGTACCAAGTTGGGAGGGCTCAACTGATGGAAAGATGCGTCAGAGATTTCATCGCCCGGCGCTGGTGGCGTCGGGTAGAGGTGTGGGTTATTGCCTCGCTGCTGGTAACCGGCTCGTTCGCGCTGGGCTTCGGTGCTTCGCAATGGTCGCT
The DNA here is from genome assembly GCF_000507185.2 of Pseudomonas syringae KCTC 12500. Taxonomy (NCBI): domain Bacteria; kingdom Pseudomonadati; phylum Pseudomonadota; class Gammaproteobacteria; order Pseudomonadales; family Pseudomonadaceae; genus Pseudomonas; species Pseudomonas syringae. The sequence goes on along the minus strand of NZ_AYTM02000002.1, from coordinate 5,804,711 downwards.
TGCCAGTTGGTATAGCGCCCAGGTCGCCGAAGTTCGCCGTGGTTATGACGAGGCCACCGTGCAGCGCGACATGCGCCTGAACAAGTTGGCCAAGACCGCGACCGATGCAGCAGGGAAGGTTGAGGATGCAGCCGGCAAGGCCACCAAGGCGGCAGAGACAGCGAGCAAGGCAGCAGACAAGGTCAACGAGGCGGTAGAGCGGCAGACGCCATAGCGCCAAAGTAGAAAGTATGGCGCGCAGACATCCTTACATTACATTCCTTCGAAAACTATCTGAGCGCTTACGAGCACTTGATCTTTGAAAGTGACTTTACAGAATGTCTCGGGAGCCGAGCCCCCAGCAACCTTCTTCAAAGATTCGCATTTAAGCTGCACGTTATCCAAGCCTTCAAGCGGCACTACAGCTCCATTAATGGCTTCGCTAAGGGGGTACTTGAATGGCCTCCGGTAGCCAGCCCCTGCCCAAATCTGTGGCCCATTAGCACTAATCAGGCCTGACGAGGGAGTCGCGCATAAATTGAAGCGCGTACGTTTGCCGTCAATGATCTGCGCATCTGTATAGCAGACATATCGCCCATTTTCAGTGACGATCTTGGAAGGGCCGTGGTTTGTCCACGTTTCCTGAGGTTGCGTGGCGCAGCCGCTGAGAACCAAAGATGCGAGGATTGATACTGCAGTGATGCGGGTGCGTGTAAACGGCATTAGGTTAGCTACCTTGCTTTAAAAGTCGCCACTAATACCGGCTAACGGCCATCATTTCAAGCGCTGCGTAGAAACTCTGGCACCACGGTAGCGCTCCACAAATTCAGACACTGCCATTTCGTGGCGCGAACGACAGAGGAAAGATCATGGATAACCAGCACAAGAAAATCACCGGCTATCGCGACCTGAGCCAGTCGGAGATCGACGGCATGAATTCGATCAAGGCCTTGGAGGCTGATACCGGCGAGCTGTTCAAGCAGATCGGCCAGATTGAAGGTGTTGATCCCCGAGTACTGGCTCTGGCTAAGACCAATCTTCAGCAAGGGTTCATGTGGTTTGTGCGCGCCATCGCCAAACCAGCCGACCCCTTTATCTGATAACCCGCTGCGGTACGGAGTGACCATGCCTCATCCCACTTTCCACAGTGTCCGAGACGGCCGTGGTATTAGACGCGTGTTCGTGAATGGTAATGAGGTCGACAATGTTCTCTGGTGCGATACGGCTATTGGCATTGTGGTCTACGCGCCCAACCCTGTTATAGCAAAGCGTCCTGCCCGTGAAGAGGTCTACACCCGGCGCTTGCGCGGACGAGTAACAGTTACCCCTCGATGGTGAGTGATCATGACCAAAAAGAATTGGATGGTCACGACGCCCGAGCACAAACCATTCCCGATGATCCTTCTTGAGTGCGCCCTCGATCACGCAGGGGCGCTTGCCTTTGCCCGGTCGATTTGGCCGAACTGCAAGGTTGAATGACCAGGTTTTTGTTCCTGCTTCATGGCTCCTGTTTTTTACGTTTTGCGCTAATAGAGCGAGCGCAGTTGCCCAACACTGCTGCTGAATAAAATAAAGCGTTAGACAGCGAAGCAGCGAGCGCATAAATGTCGAGACGGCCGGGGTATCCGCTAGCAACGCAGAATTTCCATACGAAAACGACAGAAATCCCTGCACCGACCCCCATCACGAAGTTCCCCGTCAGGCTCTGCCAGTAGCCTAAAACTCTGGTGGGTTTTGTTGAGTGGGCCACTGCTAACGCAACGCTAAGCAAAAGAAAAAACGTCGGGATTCCGACGGTAAACATTTGAAAGCCGTTCATGCACACCTTCTTTTTTTGGATCGGTAGTCGCGAGATTTTCAGCAAAGTCGTTCAGCGCAGCAGTTTAAATGCATGGCCCATGCATCATCGATAACTTTTAGCAGCATCGGAGTCTCAACATGACGACCATTGCCTACAAAGACGGCGTGATCGCCTATGACTCGCGAACCACAAGAGGCACGACAATCAGTGACGATGACTGCGAGAAGCTGCAGACCGTCAACGGTGTTGAGTTCCTCTGCACAGGCTGCGCCTGCGATTTTGATGCGCTGATAGCTGGATACTTTGGAACTGTCGCAAGCAGCCAGGTGGAAGCGTCTGGTTACGCCATTGATGATGGAAAGCTTTTCCTGATCGGTTATGACGACAAAACTGGATTTTGGAAGTCGGCCTTGGACCTCGATCGTGTAGACGCCATCGGCAGCGGCTCACCATTCGCTTTGACGGCCATGGATATGGGCACCACTGCATCCGAAGCGGTAGAGATGGCCAAGAAGCGGGATACAGGCACGGGCGGGAAGGTCAGGATGTTGAGCATTCGCGAAGAGGGTGTGCCGCAGGTTTAGTGCGGCACGATGGATCAGCCTTTTAGAGCCGCCTGAATCTTATCTGCGTAATCCGAAAGGCTTGCTATTTCCTGACTCAAATCAACTGCAGCAGAGCTTGAGGCGCGGGCCGCTATTAGCTCTAAAGCTATACCGACAGCGAAAGCGCGCTTGTCGCTGGTGTCATAGGCGGCATTATTACTGTTAAGCGTTGCTGCATGAATTGTCGTAGACATTTCTACTTCCTTGCATTTGATGATTCCCATCAATACCGGCAAACGGCCATTACTTCAATCCTTTTTTAGTGATCTGAATTCACTTACTACCACCAAGCAACTCGCCTGGGAGGGAGCATGAATAGGCCAACGCCACCAGCCGAATTGCTGAGGGGGTCAGAAGAATCAGATGTGTTCATGCGGCTTGTGCCAGCGAAAGGCGTGTGGGATTGGGTGCAGAGCGAAATCCTTGCCGACACTGGCACCATCCACAACGAAGACCATGCTCATCTGATCGATGCTGACATCTGCATCATGTGGGCTTCATCTGCATTCACGAAGCAAGGTCGCACAGTGCTGGGCCAGGCCGAACAGGTTGCGTTCCGAGCCGGTGGTTGGCAGAAGGCCCGGATGGAGCAGCAGATGCGTGACTGGTTCGGCTACGTACCGAGCTACATCATCACCCTGGCCGCCGATTACTGCTCGCAGTGCAGCGATGCGGACTTCTGCGCACTGGTCGAGCATGAGCTCTACCACATCGCTCAGGCGGCCGATCAGTACGGTGCTCCCAAGTTCACGCAAGACGGATTACCGAAGCTGGAGATGCGCGGTCATGACGTCGAAGAGTTCGTCGGTGTGGTTCGTCGCTATGGGGCAAGCCCAGACGTCCAGCTGCTGGTCGACGCTGCAAACAAGCCTGCTGAGGTAGGTAAATTGAATATATCGAGGGCCTGCGGAACCTGTCTGCTCAAGTCGGCCTGAAATTTGACAGGCATTAGACGGAATCCAACCTATGGCAGCCCTGAAGCATGAGGTGAAGAGCTTCATCGTTCAGGCGTTGGCTTGCTTCGACACTCCCTCGCAAGTTGTAGAGCAGGTCAAACAAGAATTCAGCATTGAGATATCACGCCAGCAGTGTGAGTCGCACGACCCAACCAAACGAGCTGGAGCAACCCTAGCGGCCAGATGGGTGACGCTGTTTCACGACACACGTAAGCGTTTCCGTGAAGACACGGCAGAGATTCCGATTGCCAACCGGGCCTATCGGCTGCGCGCCCTCGGCAGGATCGTTGAGAAAGCAGAGGGCATGCGCAACTTGGCGCTGGCCCTTCAGGTATTGGAACAGGCTGCTAAAGAATCCGGCGATATGTACGTCAACCGTCACCGCAAGGATGAGCCGGGCGAAGAGCCGGCGATTCCGACTCGCATCCAGGTCGACGTAGTGGACGCGAGGAAGCCTGATGCCCAGCCTTAACGTCCCGCAATCGAAATTCCTGCTGCTGCCCCACAAGTTTCGTGCATTTGTGGCCGGTTTCGGCTCTGGGAAGACGTGGGTCGGCTGCTCGGCGCTGAGCAAGCACTTCATGGAGTGGCCGGGTGTCAACGCCGGTTATTTCGCACCGACTTATCCGCAGATCCGGGACATCTTCTATCCGACGATGGAGGAGGTGGCTTACGAGTGGGGCCTGAAGACAAAGATCAATCAGGCGAACCATGAGGTTCACATCTATAGCGGTCGGCAGTATCGCGGCACCGTGATCTGTCGCTCGATGGAGAAGCCGCAGACCATTGTTGGTTTCAAGGTAGGGCACGCCCTGGTCGACGAGCTGGACGTTCTGACCTCGATCAAGGCGCAGCAAGCCTGGCGCAAGATCATCGCGCGAATGCGTTACAACCTGCCCGGGCTGAAGAACGGCGTAGATGTCACCACGACACCGGAAGGCTTCAAGTTCGTCTTCCTGCAGTTCGTGAAGCAGCTGCGCGACAAGCCAGCGCTCAAGGAGATGTATGGGCTCATCCAGGCGAGCACCTTCGACAACGAGCTGAACCTGCCGGACGACTACATCCCTTCGCTGATGGAGTCGTACCCAGAGCAATTGATCAGGGCGTACCTGAACGGCCAATTCGTCAACCTGACGTCTGGGTCGATCTACCACGCTTATGACCGAAAACTGAACCAGTGCTTCGACACGGTCCAGGTCGGTGAGCCTCTTTTCATTGGCATGGACTTCAACGTCGGCAAGATGGCAGCGATCACGCATGTGAAGCGTGACAAGGGCCTGCCCCGAGCCGTGGACGAATTCGTGGACGGCTACGACACGCCCGACATGATCCGACGCATCAAGGAACGCTACTGGCGCCACGATGGCGACAAGTACATCAAGACCTGCGAAGTCAGGGTTTACCCAGACGCCTCCGGCGACTCGCGCAAGTCAGTCAATGCCAGCGTCACGGATATCGCCATGCTCAAGCAGGCAGGCTTCACAGTGATCGCCCCTGCGGCCAACCCTCCGGTGAAGGATCGAATCAACGCTATGAACGCGATGTTTTGCAACGCGCAGGGCGAGCGCCGATACCTGGTCAACCCTTTCACCTGCCCGACATATGCCGATGGCCTCGAACAGCAGGTCTGGGCGGCCAACGGTGAACCCGACAAATCACAAGGCAACGACCACGCGAACGATGGCGGCGGTTATTTCATCCACCGCGAGTACCCGATCATAAAACCGGTCACCTCTCTAGCCCTGGGATACGCCCGATGAATAATGACGTTTCCTTCAAACGGCCCGAATACATCGAGGCTTTGGATCGCTGGCTTACTGTGCGCGACGTCTGTGCTGGCCAGCACCGTGTTGTTGACCGGCTGCCTTACATCAACCGACACGACAAGTCAGAAGAGAACGTCGAGCGCAACAACGCGTACCGCGAGCGCGCGGTGTTCAAGAACGCCACCGGCCACACCCGAAACGGGCTGATTGGTTTGGCGTTCCACAAAGACCCCACGCTAACGGTCCCCAAGAACCTTGAATACCTGCAGGACAATGCCAACGGCGCAGGCGTGAGCATCTATCAGCAGTCGCAAGGCTCGCTTGAGAAGGTCTTGGAAGCCGGTCGTCATGGTCTTTTCGTGGACTTCCACGAGGACAGCGGCATCGGTGGGCATTCGGTCATCCTCACTTACACGGCTGAAGACGTCATCAACTGGCGCACCGGTATGGTGGACGGCCACAACGTCCTGATCATGGTTGTTCTGCGTGAGATGAACGAAGAGCCAGATGGGTTTGGGCTGAAGTGCACTGAACAGTTTCGCGAGCTGGCCCTTGGCGAGGATGGACTGTACGTTTGTCGCGTCTGGCGTCGTAAAGGCCCGCGCGGCGGTGGCCCTCTTGAGGTTGTGGAAGAGTACATGCCAGCCGGGAAGGGCGGACGTCTCAAGGAGATCCCTTTCACTTTCATCGGCGCGCAGAACAACGACCCAAGCATTGACGAGTCGCCGCTTTACGACATCGCTATGATCAACCTCGGCCATTATCGGAACAGCGCGGACTACGAGGACAGCGTGTTCTGGTGTGGCCAGGCTCAGCCATGGATCAGCGGCGTCGACGACCAATGGCTCGAAATGGCGCGCAAAGAAGGCGTCTACGTAGGCTCCCGCGCTCCGATCCCTGTGCCTGCTGGCGAAACGTTTGCTTTTGCCCAGCCCCAGCCCAACACGCTGGTGAAAGAGGCGATGGCCGACAAGAACCAGATGATGATTGAGCTGGGCGCACGCATGGTTGTGTCGTCGATGACGGCCAAGACGGCTACAGAGTCGAGAGGCGACCAGTCGGCGTCCACGTCGGTGCTCGCGATCTGCGTATCCAACGTCAACGAGGCCTATACCCGAGCGCTGGGTTGGTGTGCTCAGTTCTTGGGCGCCACCGGCAAGACGGCTTACCTGGTCAATCAGGAGTTCGTCGAGCTCAGCGCGGACCCGCAGATGATCACCGCGCTTGTGCAGCTATGGCAGAGCGGCGGGTTTGCCAAAGCCGATCTGCGCGGGTACCTGCGCAAGTTGGGGCTGATCGCACCGGAGCGAACCGACAAGCAGATAGACGGAGAGCTTCAGGAACAGACCGACAACCTCGGCCTGGATGATGACGAGGACTTAAACGATGGCCGTCAACCAAGCGGTACTTGATGCCACGATTCGGCACTCGGTGTTTCTGGAGCAACTGAAGGCTGGAGAGGTCGAGAAATTCGCTCCTTTTCTCAAGGAGATCGACCGGGCGGTGCGCGAGCAGCTCACCAATGCCGACCTGAGCGAGTACAACATCAAGCGGCTGAACCAGCTGCTCGACGAGGTCGACAGCCTGCTGCTCGGCATCTTCGACCGCTATACCACCACGCTGAACCTTGATCTGATCGACTTGGCCAACTACGAGGCTCAGTTCGAAGCGACGGCGCTATCCCGGTCCGCCCCTGTGGGTGTCACCTTTGATGCAGTGGTACCGCCAGCGCGCGCGATCCGCTCGGCGGTGCTCAACAACCCGCTCAGCGTGCGCGACAACGGCGGCGGCAAGCTGCTGGAGCCGTTCATCAAGGACTGGGCAACTACCGAACGCGAGCGCGTCAGTGGTGCCATCAGGCAGGGATTCTTCGAGGGGCAGACGAACTTTCAGGTCATCCGCAAGATTCGCGGTACCAAGGCTGCTGGGTACAGCGACGGGATATTGGCAACGACCAAGCGCAATGCCAGTGCAGTCGTGCACACGGCTGTGCAGCACGTCGCCTCGCAGGCCCGAATGGAGACGATCAAGGCCAATCCTGATGTAGTCGCCGAGATTGAGATCGTCGCCACACTCGATAGCAAGACAACCCAGACCTGCAGGTCGATGGATAAGCGTCGCTTCCCAGTCGATTCCGGGCCGCGGCCCCCGTTCCATATCAGGTGCCGGACTACCTTCGTTCCTGTGACCAAATGGACCAAATTCCTCAGCAAGGATGCTACCCGCGCCTCGGTGGGGCCGGACGGCGGAGGCCAAGTGGCAGCCGATCTGAGCTATTACGATTGGCTCAAGCTCCAGCCGGCAGCTTTTCAGTATCAGGCGCTTGGCCCAACCCGCGCCAAGCTGTTCCGTGATGGCGGACTGACGCTTGAGCGCTTCTCTGAGCTGCAGCTCGACCGCAATTTCAAGCCGCTCACGCTGGAACAGATGAAAAAGCTTGAGCCGCTGGCATTCGAGCGTGCAGGTATTTAGTCCTTCAAATGCGGTAGCGGATTGGTAACAGCGAAAATGATTGAATTGGGCCGCCCTCCTTGAAACTATCGAGGCTGGAATCTTTGGACCTCCGTCATGACTTACAAAATCATAAAGCTGCAAACCAACAAAAAACGTAACTACATCCTGCTTTCGGATATTTTCGATTGGTTTGAACCGGAGATCATTGGCGGTACAAAAAAGTCAGAGAGTTCTTCGAGAAAGGCTTACGTGATCTACGGAAATATTGAGACCGTGGAGGACTTTATCGTTTCTGATAAAAAAATCTTTCGCCAGCGTAAACGTCGCTTCGTTACGGCTTTCCTGGACCAGCACGGCCTCCATAAGGGTGACCTCGTAAGAGTGGAGCGACTCGCGCCTTTCACGTATCGATTTTTGCCAGGTTAGACCGGACATTCATTATCAACCCGCTTCGGCGGGTTTTTTTATGCCTGCAAAGCGGGCGAACAAACCCAAGGGGTGCATCACCGTGGCAGAAGAAAACGAAATCGACCTGGAAAACCCGGCAATCAAGGCCGCTATCGCGACTGCCGTTGAAGCATCCGTTTCGGGGCTGAAGACCAAAAATACCGAGCTGCTGGGGAAGTTGAAAGACACCTCCACCAAGCTGACTCAGTTCGAAACCCAGTTTGAGGGCATCGACATCGACGCCGTCAAAGGGCTGCTGAGCCGCGCCGGTCAGGACGAGGAAACCAAGCTGCTTACAGAGGGCAAGGTGGACGAGGTATTCAACAAGCGCACCGAGCGTCTGCGAGGCGACTATGAGAAGCAGTTGAAGGCAATCAGCGAGCGCGCGACGAAGGCTGAAACATTCGCCGCCAAGTTCCAGGGCAAGGTCCTGGGCGACTCGGTGCGCGGTGCAGCCCTCAAAGCCGGCGCGCTGCCTGAAGCAACCGACGACATCATCCTGCGCGCCAAAGGCGTGTTCTCACTGAACGAAGAGGGCGAAGCGGTCGCCGTTGATGAGTCTGGTCAGACCATTCTCGGCAAGGACGGCAAGACCCCTCTGACCCCGCTCGAATGGGCGGAATCCTTGCGCGAAAGCGCTCCTCACCTGTGGCCAAGGGCCTCGGGTACGAATGCCCCGGGCGGGGGTGGCGGCCAGGCTGCACTGAAGCGCTCCGAAATGACAGCCACGCAAAAGCGCGACTACCAGCGCAAGCACGGCCAAACCGCATACCTCAATTTGCCCAAGTAAGGGGATTCACCCATGGCAACAACTGTGAACAGCGATCTGATCATCTACAACGATGAGGCTCAGACCGCATACCTGGAACGTGTTCAGGACAACCTAGACATCTTCAACGCGTCCTCCAACGGCGCAATCATCCTCGACAACGAGCTGATCGAAGGCGACTTCCGCAAACGTGCCTTCTACAAGCTGGCAGGTTCGCTGGATCACCGTGACGTCAACTCCGAAGCCAAAGTCGTCGCCAAGAAAATCGGCGCCGGTGAGGCAGTCGGCGTCAAGGCTCCGTGGAAGTACGGCCCGTATCAGACGACCGAAGAGGCGTTCAAGCGTCGCGGTCGCCCGGTAGACGAGTTCTCCCAGATCATCGGCCAAGACGTTGCAGACGCAACCCTTGAAGGCTTCGTGCAGTACGCAACTGCCGCGCTGCGCGCTTCGATCGGCTCCAACCCTGCAATGGTCGTTGAAGCCAGCATCGAGACCGACGGCAAGAAGACGCTGACTCGCGGCATGCGCAAGTTCGGCGACAAATTCGGCCGTATCGCGCTGTGGGTCATGCACTCGTCGGCATACTTCGACATCGTCGACGAAGCCATCACCAACAAGCTGTACGAAGAGGCGGGTGTCGTGATCTACGGCGGCCTGCCAGGCACCCTGGGCAAGCCGGTACTGGTTACCGATACCGCCCCGGTTGACGTGATCTTCGGCCTGCTGCCAAGCGCCGTGACCATCACCGAATCCCAGGCGCCTGGCTTCCGCTCCTATGAAGTCAACGATGAGGAAAACCTCGGCATCGGCTACCGCGCTGAAGGCGTCGTGAACATCGATGTTCTGGGTTACAGCTGGAAGGAAACTGCCGGCGGTGCGAATCCATCGCTCGCTGCTGTCGGCTCGTCCGCCAACTGGGTCAAGCACTCTGCCAGCGACAAGGTCACTGCTGGCGTGATGATCGAACTCACTCCGGCTGCATAAGCCATCCTACAGGTGCGGTCAGAAATGGCCGCCAGGGAGAACATCATGGAACTCGTTTATAGCAACCAGCGCGGCGACTTCGATCCCAACAAGCGCTATCGCAACCCGGATCTGTTCCGGAACGTCGAACGCGGCGTGACCAAGGTCACAGTGGTTGGCGATTACCCGGAAATTGTCGATGCCTACAAGGCGGTCGAGATTGAGGTGGAGATCGAGACACGCAAGACGCCGGTGAAAGGCAAGGCCAAGGCCGCTGACAAAACTTCTGCAAAGCCGGGCAAAGGCCCAACCAAGCCTGAGTCCAATGGCACCCAGAAGGATGGCACCAAGGAAGAACCGGTCTACATCCCCAAGCTGGAAGCAGATAACCAGTGGATCATCATCACCCGTGACGGTGTACGATTCAGCGACTTTGCTGGTGATGAGGCTCAGGCCAAGGCCGAAGCAGATCGCCTGAACGAAACCAAGGAATAAGTCATGCTCATCATCGAGGACGGCACCGGCGTGCCGGATGCTGAAAGCTACGCCACTGCCGCTGAACTGGTCATCTATGCCGGAAAATTCGGTGCGGCCATTCCGGCTGACGAGGCTGCGCAAGAGGCTGTTTTGCGCCGGGCCGCCTTAGTGATGGACGGCATGACCTGGAAGGGACGCAAATCCACCGGTGATCAGGCACTGTCCTGGCCTCGCCGGGAGATTCGCCTGGATGGCGAGAATAAGCCGGAGCGGTACCTCCCGGCACGCATTCAGTACGGCCAAATGGCTCTGGCCGCAGAGATTCATGCCGACGACATTGATCCTATCGACAAGCGCAAGGGAGCGGTGACGAAGGAAAAAGTCGACGGCGCGGTAGAGCGTGAATACGCGACCATCAGCAATACGAGCAGGCGACTCTTGCCTGCTGCGCCGGACAGGCCCAGCGCTACGCAGTTCGCGGACTATCTGCAGAGGCGTGGCTTGTTTGCAGTCCGGGTGTAGTGATAGCGTCAAGCCTTCGATAACTGGAGGTGCTTATGGATCAGGAAGAACGAGAAGTTTGGGACCAGTACTTTGCAGCTGCTATTACTGGTTTGCTCGCAAAGCCAACGCAGGCCAGCGCTAGCGGCGCCCCCGGGATGATGGCTTCAATGGGAGCTAACACCAAGGCCTTCACAGAAAAAGCCGCAAGAATCGCCGACGAAATGCTCGAAGAGCGGCGCTCACGTTAGATATTTTAGGAGTCCTCATGGCCTTTTACGACGAAATGGCCGTGATGGCTCTCGATCTGATCACCGAATACGGCCAGGCAGTCACCATCCGCGACTCGATCAAAGGCGAGTACAACCCAGGCTCCGGCACCACATCACCAGATACGGTCACGGAGCGAACCGCCCAAGGCATCCTGATCGACTTCACTGGGCAGGAGTTCCAGACCAATACCCTGATCAAGGTAGGCGACAAGAAGCTGAAGATTGCCGCTCGAGGCTTGAGTGAGCCACCGACGCTGCTCAGCAAGGTGGTGGTCCAAGGTCGCACCTGGTCGATCATTCCACCGCTGAAAGAGATCAACCCGGCAGGCACGCCACTGCTCTACGAGCTGCAGGTGCGCTCATGAGCCGCGCAGGCGCTGGTCAGTCCGGTAGCTTCGCTCTCGACCTCGCCAGATTTGCCCAGCAGGCCAAGGAAGCGGTTGATGCCAGCCTTCGCGAGATCATCATCGAGATCGGCAGCAGCGTCATCCGGATGTCTCCAGTGGGCAATCCTGAGATATGGGCGGCCAACCTGGCGTTTCGTGATGCCAACACCCGCGCAGCCGACGAATACGACTTCAAGGTTTCCCTGCGCAATACGGTCATCAACCTGACAGAGTCGAACTTCACGAAGTCCGGCAAGCTGAAGCGAGGTGTGAAATACGCCAAGCCGTTGACCAAGACCGAGCGTGTCCAGAACTTCAACGTCAACGGGCTCGTAGCTGGCCAGGATTACGTCGGTGGCCGGTTCCGTGGCAACTGGATGTTCGGGATTGGCGCGCCAGATGGGACGACTACAGAAGAGGTCGACCCGACTGGCAGCAAATCCACGGCCCGCATCGTCAACGGTGCGCTGGAATTCCACGCCGGCGACGTCGCCTACATCACCAACAGCCTGCCGTACGCCATCCCGCTGGAATTTGGGCATTCGACCCAGGCACCGGGCGGTATGGTTCGAATCACCGTGGCGCGTTTCCAGCAGATCGTTGAGGCGGCCATCAGGAATCATCAGGTATGAGCCACAAAATAATCCGCTCACTGTTTGAGCAGAGACTCACGGTGTGGGCGGGTGGGCGCAACCTGAGGATCGCCTACCAGGGTGTCAGTTTCACGCCAGAGACAGACGAGACGTATCTGGCGGCGTTCATGCTTCCAGCCGGGACCGGTACCGACACCTTGTCGGGTGATCACCGCGTCTATACCGGCGTGTTTCAGGTCAACGTTGTCACCCCAGCAGGCAATGGGACTGGCGAAGCTGAGGGCCTTGTCGACGACATTGCCGCTTTGTTTCCGGCCTATCTCAGGCTCAAGCAAGACGCTTTCGAGGTGCTGGTGCTCACGCCGGTCGAACCTGGGCCGCTGATCACCGGTGACAGCACGCAGACAGTCTCTGCCTCGTTTCAGTACCGCGCCGACACCAACTAATTCGCCCATTGGGCAAACCCAGAACCCGCCATTGAGCGGGTTTTGTCATTTCTGCACAGAGGAAAACCAACATGGGCTTCAGACTCCCCAACGGCGCAACCCTTCAGATCGCCTCCGCATATGGCGCGGCAATCCCGGTAACTGCGCTGAGCAATGCAAATCCGGCTGTTGCCACTGCCGCAGCGCACGGCCTGGCTGACGGTGACATCATTGCCGTAACTTCGGGCTGGACTCGCCTGAATGATCGCGCCACTCGCGTCTCCAAAAGCCTGAGCGGTACGTTTGCGCTGGAAAACATCAACACCACCAATCTGCAGCCATACCCAGCTGGTTCAGGCACCGGCTCAGTGCGCAAGGTGACCAGCTTTGTCGAGGTGCCCCAGATCACCGAGGTAAACACCAGTGGCGGTGACCAGCAGTTTCTGACCTTTGGCTTCCTCGCCGACGACGATGATCGTCAGATGCCAACCACCAAAAACCCGATCAGCATGTCGTTTACCGTGGCGGATGATCCAGACCTTCCCTATGTGGCTGTGGTGGAGGCTGCCGATGATGACAAGCAGGCCCGCGTGCTTCGTTTGAACCTGCCGGGCGGCAGCAGCATCGTTTACAACGCTTACGTGTCCATCACCACGACGCCGACGCTGGGCCGAAACAACCTGATGAGCCGTGTGATGACCCTGTCACTGGCCGGTCGTCCAACCCGTTACTCGGCAGTGGTGGCGTAACCCATGGCCAAGATCAAGATCGCTCAAAACCCGACGTTCAAAGCGCCGGTGATGATCCCTCGCATCGGCGAAGCCGCGGTGAAGGTGGACTTCGAGTTCAAATACATGGACCGCACAGAGCTGGCCGAGATGTTCGGGCGTTGGAATAAGGCGCGTGCTGAACTTAACGCCAAGAGCGTTGAAGATGGCATGAGTTGGGAGAAAGTGACTGCGTCCGAGATCGCGCTGCAAGTCGAGCAGATCAAGGAAGTTGTGACCGGCTGGTCTTTCGACGACAAGTTCACCGGCGAGGCCGTGGCCGCACTTGTGACCACTTGCGTCGGCGCGCCTCAGGCAGTCATCGACGCATACCAGTCGGCCTACGACCCAGCACGCTTGGGAAACTGAAGGCGGCGGCCCGGGCGCTGTACGAGCCTGGGCCGTCGGAGGAGCAACTTGCCGCTTTCGGTATGACCTTGGACGACGTGCCTGCTGAGGAGGTCGAGGTCTGGCCCGACTCATGGAAGGCATTCCGGCTATTCGAATCGCTCTCCACTCAGTGGCGGACCGGTCCGGGCGGCGCATCTGGACTTGATTACTCCGTTATCCCCGCCACTGCACACATGCTGGGCATCAAACGGCACGAACTACCTGGCATCTTTTCCGACCTCCGCACGCTGGAAGTCGAAGCATTGCTCGTGATGAGCGAATCGAAATAACGGAGCGCTCATGACGACCATTGCAGAACTCGGGATCAAGGTTGATTCCGGCGATGCCGCGCAGGCGGCTACCGATCTGGACAAACTGGCCGCCGCTGGTGCTCGGGCAGAGAAGGCTGCTGAAGGGGTTTCCTCGGGCTTTGACAAAGCGACGTCAGCAGCATCGGGCCTGTCAACGGCTGAGGGAAAGCTCAACGAAACAACGGACCAAGCGATCGCTCGCCTCACAGCGATGGCCAAGGCCTCGCTGGATTCGAGCGAGTACTACCAGCGCCTGACAACCAGTGTCACCGGAAACACGGCGGCTGTGGACGCCTCAAGCTCTTCTGCCAGCAGCCTGGCAGCGCTTCGGCGTCGACTGCAGGCTGATTCTGATGCCTTGGTGGGGTCGACCGACCAACTTGCTGAATCGACGAAGAAGGCAGCGGCCGCTACTGGCATTGAGGCTGAAGGGCTACAGGCGCTTCTGGGTAAAATCAACCCGACGCTTACAGCGCTCGGCAAACTTGATGAGCAGCAGGCACAGCTCCAGAAATACAAGAACGCCGGGCTTATCGATGCCGATACGTTCAAGGAGTACTCCACCCGGATTGACGCGTCCCGTCAGAAGCTTGGTGATTTCAGTGAGACGCTCAAAAAAACCACCTCAACGTCGGCTCAAACTGAGCAGGCGCTGAAGCAGCTGCCCGAGCAATTTACCGACATCTTCACCAGCATCATCGCGGGGCAAAGCCCGCTGCTGGTTTTGCTGCAGCAGGGCGGACAGATCAAGGATTCGTTCGGCGGCATCGGACCAACGCTTGATGTGCTGGGCAGCAAGATCAAATCCATCCTCGGTATTGGTGGGACCGTTGGTGCGGTAGGTGAGGCGTTCGAGAGTGTTGGTACTGGTGCGAAAGCGGCAGCCGATGGAGCTGAAGCGGCAGGTGAGGGCCTGGGTGCCATGGCCGAGGGTGCAAACACGGCCGCTGACGCTGCGAAGAATGCCAAGGAGGCTGCTGGAGCGCTGAACTCTGCAACTCCACCCCTCACCGCTGGGTTTGGTCTTGTAGTCGGTGGCGCGGTTGCTGCTGCCGCAGCTATTGGTGCGTTGATCTACGGCTACAGCCAGGGCACTAAGGAAACTGACAACTTCAGCAAGGCGCTGATTCTGACCGGCAACGTCGCAGGCACTACTTCCGGCAATCTGTCGGTAATGGCGCGACAAGTGGCGGCGGTCAACGGGACTATTGGCGAGGCGGCTGCATCCCTCGCACAGATCGCGAGCAGCGGAAGTATTGCCGGCGGCAGTTTCAAGACTGTGGCCGATGCCGCTGCGGCAATGGAGGATGCAACTGACAAGTCAGTTGAGAAGACCGTCGCTGAGTTTGCCAAAATCGGAAAGGACCCTGTTGCTGCCGCAAAGGATCTGAACGACCAGTACAATTTCCTTACTGCGTCCGTTTATTCTCAGATCGTGGCGCTGAAAGAGCAGGGCGACACCATCGGCGCTGCCAAGCTGCTGACCGATTCCTATGCCGATGCGATCAATGACCGCTCAGGTGAGATTACAAAGAATCTAGGGCTATGGGAGCGCGGATGGAAGGCTGTAGGTGACTCGGCAAAAGCAACGCTCGACTCGGTAAAGAACATTGGCAGAGAGCAGGACGATGCGCAGAAAATAGTCGCACTGCAGCAGAAGGCTGCCTATGCCCAAAGCCAGCTAAATTACGATCCAACAGACACCGATGCGGCTCAGCGCCTCAGCACCGCGAAGCAGGAACTGGCTTTCCTTACCCAGCAGCGCGAAACACAGGCGGCGATCGCAGCCGCCAAGGGTAACGAGGCGCAGCGCCAGAAAGAGGGTATTGCTGCCGAGCAGCGTCTCAAGCTGATCAGTGATTCCAACCTCACCAACGCTGAGAAGCGCGACAAGCTGACTAAAGCCTACCTGCGCGATGTTGAGGTGCTGAAGAAGGCCAACCCGGACGACCCTAAAGTCCAGTCTGACTATGTCGCCAAGACCCTGCAAAACATCAAGGATAAAAACAAAGACCCTGCCAAACCTGCTACAGCGATCGACCCGACTGCATTCAACGCTGCGCAAAATCAGCTGAAGTCGATCACCGGCTATTACGACGGCATCCAGAAGGAACTGGACGCATCGCAGAAAGCTGGACTGGTGTCTGCCGAGTCCTATGCCAGCCAGCGCGCGGCCATCATCGAGCAGCAAAAGGGCGATGTCACATCGGCTTATGAGGCAGAGATAACGGCTCTGGAGGCGGCTAAGGGAAAGGCCTCGACCAGCGCTGAGCAGCGCATCCAGCTTGACCAGAAGATCGCCGATGCACGCACCTCAATGGTGGAAGCCCAGAAGAAGGCCGAGACCGAGCAGGAAGTTCTCGCTACGGCAGAGAAGGGCCGGCTTGAGAAGCAGCGGTTAGCTGTTTCCGCCTATACCAGCGCTTTGGAGCAGCAGGTCAAAACGCTGCGCCAACAGGGGCAGCGCTCTGCTGCAACGCTTGGCATGGGCGATCGCCAGCGTGGGCTGACGGACCAGCAGAACTCCGTAGATGACCGGGCCAACCAGCAGAAGGTCGAGCTGGCCAACCAATACGGTGATGGCTCTCGGGGGATGAGCCTCGACGAGTACAACCTGAAGCTGGCTGCGCTCAACAAGAACCAGCAGGATCTGCGCGACACGGTTCAGGCCAACTATGACGACATGACCGTTGCCCAGGGCAGCTGGAGTGCTGGCGCATCATCGGCCTTCCAGAACTATCTGGAATCGGCCAGGGACGTCGCCGGGCAGACTAAGAGCCTGTTCACGAGTGCGTTCAGCAGCATGGAGGATTCGGTCGCCAACTTCGCGATAACTGGCAAGGGGTCGTTTTCAGACTTTACCAAATCAATCTTGGCCGACATGGCAAGGATTGCTACCCGTCAAGCAAGCTCAGCGCTGCTGAGCAGTCTGGTAGGTGCTGCCACCAGCTATTTTACTGGCGGCACCGGCAACGGGCTTGCGTCAGGCTCGGCAGGCGCTATCTCATCAAACGCTGGCGCGAGCGCGGCAGGCTACAGCAACTCAGCATTGAGCGGCTGGTCAGGAGTGGCCCAAGCCAAAGGCGGTGCATGGTCCAACGGCGTGCAGATGTTTGCCAACGGCGCGGCATTCACCAATAGCGTCGTCAGCAAGCCGACGGCTTTCGGTATCGCTGGCGGAGGTGTGGGGGTGATGGGCGAGGCGGGTGACGAAGCGATCATGCCGCTCACCCGCACTGCCGGTGGCCAGCTCGGCGTCCGCGCGCTGGGCGGAGGCGACAGCAGCGGAAGCAACACCTACAACTTCCCCGTCTCGGTATCTGTCCAGACGTCTGGCGACTCGGGCAGTTCAAGCACGCAGGAAGCGTCCACTCAGCTCGGCAAGGGCATTCAGCAGGCGGCAAAAAACGAGGCCGAGACTGCAATCGCTCGCGCGCTGCAACCTGGCGGTTCTATCTGGAGGCTCACAAATGGCAGGTAGTTATGGCGATTGAAACCTTTACCTGGCCAACCCAGCACGGAGACGCGCCCGATATCACCTATCGGGTGCGCACCTCTCAGTTCGGCAACGGCTACAAGCAGGACGTCGGCGACGGGCCGAATAACAAGGAGGACTCATACCCGATCACCTTCACGGGCACGAAGGATAGGGTCCTGAAGATCATGGAGTTCCTCGACAAGCACGCCGGAGCGAAAGCGTTCCTCTGGACCACGCCGCTCGGCCAGCTGGGGCTGTTCACCTGCAAAAATCCAGTGCCCACCCCAATGGGTGGCAACGTATTCAAATTGACGGCCACGTTCGACCGGGCCTTCCACCCTTAAGGACATCTCATGCCGTTGATTGCTGACATCCAGGCGCTTGAGCCAGGCAGCGAAGTATTGTTGTTTGAGCTTGATGGCTCTGATTACGGAGCAGACATTTTGCGCTTCCATGGTCATGCCATTCCGCACACTCCCGCTGAACTGATAGCGGTCGGCCTTGAAGCTGACCAGTTACCCGCGAAATCGATCTGGTGGCAAGGCAACGAGTACGGTGCCTGGCCCATGCAGATTGACGGCATTGAGGCCAATGGAGACGGCACGGCAGTTAGGCCAACGCTTTCGGTGGGTAACGTCAACGGACGTATCACGGCGCTCTGCTTGGCATTCGAGGATCTGCTCGAGTTCAAGCTTACGATGAGGCATACGCTCGGCAGGTATCTGGACGCCGAGAACTTCCCTGGCGGCAACCCCGACGCTGATCCGACTCAAGAATCTATCGAGGTCTGGTATCTCGATCAGAAAACTAATGAGGACGGTGAAACGGTCAGTTGGGAGCTGGCCAGCCCGGGCGACGTCGGCGGCGAATCGATTGGCCGGCAGATGACCACGCTTTGTCACTGGTGCCTCACTGGTGGATACCGCGGGCCGAACTGCGGCTACACCGGGCCATACGTCGACAAGGACGGGCAGCCCACCGATAACCCTGAACTTGATGTCTGCGATGCTACGTTGACGCGCGGCTGCACGCCGCGCTTCGGGGCTGGCAACGAAGTACCCTTTGGCGGTTTCCCCGCCGTATCCCTGATCGCGCGGAGCTGACCATGCTGAAATACATCCTGGCGGACGTGCAGGCGCATGCGGCGGCTGAGTACCCGCGCGAGTGCTGCGGGTTGCTCCTGAGCGTGGGGCGAAAGCAGCAGTACTTTCCTTGCTCCAACTCGGCGACCGATCCAAACGAAGAGTTCCGCATCAGCCCCGAGAATTACGCAGCGGCGGAAGAACTGGGCGCCATCATCGGAGTTGTCCACTCGCACCCCGACGCGACCAGCAGGCCGTCACCTCGTGACCTGGCGATGTGCGAAGCTACGGAACTGCCCTGGCATATCCTCAGCTGGCCCGAGGGCGACCTGCGCACCATCGTGCCGACTGGCAACACGCCGCTTCTGAAACGCCCGTTCGTGCACGGCGCCTGGGACTGCTGGCAGGTCTGCGCCGATTGGTACAAGTGCGAGTTCGGCCTGGAGTTCGAAGCATTCGAGCGCACAGACGGATGGTGGGAAAGTGCGGATGCGGAAAGCCTGTATGAAACCAATTACGAGGAGGCCGGGTTCGTCAGGGTTGATCAGCTGCAGCGCGGCGACATGATCGTTATGGAGGTAGGGCGGACCAAGCACCCGAACCACGCCGGCATCTATCTCGGCGCGGACGCTTCGCTGACCGGTGAAGAAAGCGGGGTATTCGGCCCCGGTCCTTTCCTGCTACACCACCTGTACGGCAGGAACAGCGAGATAATCGTCTTCGGCGGCCCGTGGCTGGACAGGATTCGTCTGATTCTCAGGCACAAAGAAGCATCATCGACCACGTGATGCGGCAGGGCCAGTGACCGGGAAAGTCCTTTATCTACCGAGCTTGTCGAGAGCTTCGCTCAGCGCCGAAATTGCAGATAGAGCCCATACGTGATGCTGCTCTGTGCTGTGGCCAAGCGTCACGTCGTATCCGAGCATTGACGATGCGTGAGCGCGCAGACGCTCAATATTTTCACCAGCGTATGGGGCACGCTCTTTGAAATAGTCATCCAAGTTCTTCACAAGGATTGATATCGCACTGAAGGCCGCGGCACGCTGAAACAGATCGTCGGTCCCGCGTGCGGCGCTGAGAAGATCCTCTATTTTATCGAGAGCCTGTTTTGGATCGTTCATAAGTTGGTCTCGTTGGGTTAGCCTCAAGCGAGGCAAGACGCTACTACTCGAACTGTCCTGACGCCACTGGCATTCCATCCACGCTGGATGGGCGACCAGGTCAGTGCTAGTCTTTGGTTTTACTCATGGAGGGATCATCATGCGAATGTTAATAGGGACTCTGTCGTTGGCGCTGCTTGCCGGCTGTTCTAGTGCACCAATATCCGTTGGCCAAGCGGAGCCTGTGCCAGCTGACGAGCTTTATGCTTATCAAACGAAACCTGCCGGTGATAGCGGGAAAGTTACGGTCATTCGAGACAAGGACTTGGTTGGGTCGGGCTGCGATATCGTTGTCTACGTGGATGGTCGCAAGGCCGCCAAGGTAGGAACTGGTCAGCGCGCGAGCTTTTACCTGAAGACTGGTAGTCCAAGTATTGGTGTAGGTCTTGCGGAGTCTGGATTATGCGCAGGCGCAGCTGTCAGGACTATATCTGCGAACGTGCAGAACGGGCATGAGAGCATTTACAGGATTACTGGTGATATGGGTGGTTTTTATATTGGCCCCTACGTCGAATACCAATGAGTCAATCTTTTCAAAAGGCCGCCTCCGGGCGGTTTTTTATTGCCCGGAGAAACACATGGCAGCCATTCACTACTCACCCATGAGCACGATCAAGCTATCAGGATCGCTCGCCCGCAAGTTCGGCCGAGTTCATCGCAGACAGATTGACTCAGGACAGACCTGGGAAGTCTTCAAGGCATTGAAGGCAACGCTTGAGGGTTTCGCTGACGAGATCCGACGCCTTGACCGACTGGGCATGCGCTTCGCGATATTCCGTAACGGTAAGAACGTCGGAGAGGACGGCTTTGGCCTAGGCGGATCACGTGAGGTGCGTGTAGTGCCCGTTATTCATGGCAGCAAGCGAGCCGGTGTGCTCCAGACCGTTTTGGGTGTGGCACTAATCATTGCGTCGTTTTTCGTCGCGCCGGGCTCTCAGCCTGCGTTCTTGGCGGCAGGTATCGGCTCAGCTGCTGGCGGCGTAATCCAGATGCTCAGCCCCCAGGCCTCCGGACTGAAACAGAGCGCATCACCGGAAAACTCCCCGTCCTACGCATTCGGCAGCGCCAAGAACACCACGGCCAGCGGCAACCCGGTCCCGATCTGCATCGGCGAGAGGCGTTGGGGCGGGGCGATCATTTCGGCCTCGATTTACGCAGAAGACAAAATGTAACCACTTTTGCGAGACCACGCCGCCCGAGAGGCGGTTTTTTTATGCCTGGAGAAAAGCATGGGCGCAGCACTGAAGATCGATATCCACGGTGAAAAAGGCGGCAGCAGCAGTCCGAAGTCGCCGACCGAGGCCTCCGATAGCCTGCGCTCCACCAACCTGGCAAAGCTGCTCATCGCCGTAGGTGAGGGCGAGTTTGAAGGCACGCCTACGGCTGCCGACATCTACCTCGACAACACGCCGATCAACGATGCAAGCGGCAACGTCAATTTCCAAAACGTGAAGTGGGAGTGGCGAACCGGTTCAGTTGATCAGTCGTACATTCCTGGCATTCCGTCAATCGACAACGAGTCGACAGTCAACGTCGAGTTGCGCAACGACTCTCCGTGGGTGCGCTCGATCACCAACACGCAGTTGTCAGCCGTGCGCGTGCGCCTTGCATGGCCCGCGCTCCAGCAGCAGGACGACGAAGGGAATGTCGGCGGCTACCGCATGGAATACGCTATCGACGTGGCCACTGACGGAGGCAGCTACAAGGAGGCGCTGCTCGAGGCCGTGGACGGCAAGACCACCACCCGGTACGAGCGGTCGCGCCGCATCGATTTACCCGCCGCGACATCAGGCTGGCAGATCCGCGTCCGCCGTCTGACCGCCAACCAAAACACCAACAAGATCGCCGACACCATGCTGGTGGCCGGGCTCACAGAGGTCATCGACGCAAAGCTGCGCTACCCGAATACGGCGCTGCTCTACATCGAGTTCGACGCCGAGCAGTTCACCAACATTCCCGCGGTAACGGTCAAGTGCAAGGCGCGGAAATGGCAGGTGCCGAGCAATTACGATCCGTTCAGTCGCACTTATTCGGGCGTGTGGGACGGCTCCATGAAAGAGGCATGGACCAACAACCCTGCCTGGGTGACATATGGCGTATGCACTCAAGACCGGTTTGGCCTCGGTAAACGCATCAAGCCGTGGATGGTCGACAAGTGGGAGCTGTATCGCATCGCGCAGTACTGCGATCAGGATGTCCCGAACGGAGCCGGCAGCGTAGAGCCTCGCTTCCTGTGCGATATGAACCTGCAGGGCAAGGCCAATGCCTGGTCGCTGCTGCGCGATATCTCCGGCATTTATCGAGGCATGACCTACTGGGCCCAGGGCCAGCTCGTTGCGCAAGCCGATATGCCGCGGAGCCAGGACTTCGATTACGTCTTCACTCGCGCCAACGTCATCGACGGCAAATTCACTTATGGCAGCGCCTCGGCGAAGACGCGCTACACCCGGGCAATCGTTGGTTACGACAACCCGGACAACAACTACGACACCGACGTCATCCCGTTCGCCGACCCTGTGCTGCAGCGCCGCTTCGGTGACAAGCCGACTGAGCTGACAGCCATCGGATGCACACGTGCTTCTGAGGGGCAGCGCCGGGGTAAGTGGGTCGTGATGAGCAACAACCAAGACCGCACCGTCAGCTTCAGTACCGGCATGGAGGGCGCGATCCCGCTGCCGGGATACATCATACCGGTCGCTGATTCACTGCTGGCTGGCCGGGAGATCGGCGGACGCATTGCTGGTGCTGCTGGAAGAGTAGTGACGCTCGATCGCGATACACTGGCCAAGGCTGGCGACCGTTTGATTGTGAACTTGCCCAGCGGTCAGGCTGAAGGCCGTACCGTGCAGTCCGTAGCAGGCCGGGCGATTACCGTCACCGTCGCTTACAGCGAGACGCCTACCACACAGTTGCAGTGGGCGCTGGACGCCGACGACTTGGCTATCCCTCTGTACCGGGTGCTGAGCGTCAAGCGCAGTGCGGAAGGCGAGTACGCAATTACCGCTCTTCAGTACGAGCCGAGCAAGTTTGCCTACATCGACACCGGTGCACGGCTGGAAGAGCGTCCCATCAGCGTCATTCCGATCACCGTTGTTCCATCGCCTGCCAGCGTTTCGCTGACTTCGACGACGGCGATCGCGCAAGGCCTGGCCGTTACAACGATGACCATCAGCTGGCCCGCCGTGGCCGGCGCGGTGGCTTATGATGTCGAGTGGCGCAAGGACAGCGGCAACTGGATCAAGGTGCAGCGTACCGGCTCCACCAGCGTCGACATCACTGGCATCTATGCCGGTGCCTATCTCGCCCGCGTACGTGCCGTCAGCGCCTATGACATCTCGTCGAGCTGGCGGAATTCGATCCTGACCCAGCTCAAGGGTAAAGAGGGCCTGCCGCCTGCCGTAACCTCACTGACAGCCACCTCGCTGATATTTGGGATCGCGCTCAAGTGGACTTTCCCACCTGGTGCGGAGGACACGCAGCGCACGGAAATCTGGTACGGGCCGACGACAGACCTGGCCAAGGCCACGAAGCTCAGCGACCTGGCCTACCCGCAGTCGGAACACGTCATGCAGTCGTTGAAGGCGGGCGTGACGTTCTTCTTCTGGGCGCGCCTGGTGGATCGGACCGGCAACGTGGGGCCGTGGTATCCGACCGGCGTGGGCGTCATGGGGCAGACCAGCAGCGATGCAAGCCCTGTTCTGGATCTGCTGGACAAGCAGCTGACCGAAAGCCAGTTCGGTGAACACTTGCTTGGCAGGCTCGACCTCATCGACGGCGACGGACCTGGTTCCGTTAACGAGCGCCTGGAAGAGCTCAAAGCCAATATCGGCGAAATCACCGACGCGCTGGTCTATGTGCCGACCGATGCCTATGTGCGCGACAACACCGTGCGCGTGGGCGATAACCTCTGGACGGCCATTGATCCAGTCCCTGCCAAGGCCGACGGGTCAAACGGCCCACCGAACCCGCTGTACTGGGTCAACACCGGCCAGTCGATCCGGTCGGCCAATGCCCAGGCCGCGCAGGTCAGCAAGAACGCCGTCGATATCTCGAAGGTTGACGGCAAGACCACGGCGACCGCCACTCAACTGAATGCTCTGCAGGCGTCGACGAGAGACGACAACGTCGAGGGTGAAATGGCCGCGGCGCTGAAAGCTTGGGAAGACACAGCCAACTACGCGCAGGAGGTGAGGGTACGGACAGAAAATGACTTTGCGCAGGCTCAGCGCACCACCTTGCTTGATGCTCGGGTGGCGGGCAACGACGCAAAGATCAGCATCGTTGAAACAGCGCAAGCCACGGACAGGGAGGCGACTGCGCAGCAGATAACCAACCTGACTGCCACGGTAACCACAAACCAGACGACGGTTCAGGCGGCCATTCAGTCCGAAGCGCTCACGAGGTCTAACGCTGACGGTGCGTTGTCTACCCGGATTGAGACGGCGCAGGCCAAGGCAAACGACGCGACAGTTGCGGTTCAGCAGACAACCAGCGCCCTGGCCACCACCAACAACAAGCTGGCCGGAATCTGGTCGGTGAAAATGGAGCTCACGCAAAACAACATCCCGTACGCGGCCGGGTTCGGTCTTGGACTTGAAAGCGGGGCGGCAGGCACGACCTCGCAGTTCGTAGTGAGGGCCGACACGTTCTTGGTGATGAATACCAGCTCGCAATCGCCGCAGTCGTTTTTCGGCATTACTGGCGGGCAGACATTTATCCGTTCGGCATTTATTGAGGACGCCTCTATCGGGGTTGCCAAGCTTACGCAGAGCCTTCAATCCAGTGACTACGTCGCTGGCCAGAGAGGCTTGAAGATTAACTTTGTGACTGGTGAATTCGAGTACAACAGCGCACTCGGCGGCGGAGGCCGACAAACTGTAAATAGCGCGGGCGGCAAAGTATTTGATGAGAAAGGCCAGATTCGCTATCAGTGGGGGAACTTGAGCGTATGAGCTACGGGATAAGGGTATGGGGCGCTGATGGCGCCCTTCAGCTTGACGAAAATTCATTCACGATTCGTGTTGCGCTGTCGACGCTTGTCACATTCTCCGGCACCACAAAGACCAGCCAAGACTTTGCTGTGCCGGGAGTCGGGCCGGGTAACGGGGTCGCGATTGTAATTCCAGTGGGTGCTTATTACTCAAATCAGAGGCAGCACGAAACTGAATTGCTTGATGGAGTTGCGCGTGTTTACAACCACACCCGGACCTACAGTTCAAGCACAGTGTCAGGCGGAACAATGAGACTTCTTGTTATGAGGTTTTCTTGATGTCCTACGGTATTCAGTTTTCAAATAATAGTAACGTAGTAGTTCTCGACTCTGAATACGCCCGTCTTATGGTTATAGCGGCGGGCCGATTTCAGCCTACAGAAGAAAACGGACTGGGTTCCACCACGTATTTCCCGACAGTTGTTACATCTCAAGAGCCTCCTCTGGTGTTTGTCAGGCCCGATACGGTCAACGCTGTGGCAGGTCTTTGCGCTATGCGACTTATAGGTTCTGCTGGCAATTGGACGGGTTTCTATGTTCGGGCATATGACGTCAACACAGCGCAGCCGAACGGGCGCTACTTTGTTGCCCAATTTGGCGCGCAGCCTGTTGCCTCCTTCGGGTTCCGGATTTGGGACGCAAGCAACAAGCTACTATTCGATTCAGGAACGCCGAGCGCAAACTTTACTCGCGCGTTTCAAAATTGGACCTACGAGCGATTTGATTATTCATCGCAAAATCTGGTTCGTTGTTACTACTCAGTGCCATTCAACTTTCCCGAAAACGAATATCTGCTCATCAACTCGTTCGGCATGGGTTTGAACTCAGGTAGTGCCATATCAAGGGCGCTTTACTGTTGGTGGGATTTCCCGAATAAAAAGCTATACGCAATAACTATAGCAGCGGCCAACCCGACAGCATTCTTTTTACCGGCAGTCTTCGCAAAGATGAATGTCTGACAAACTATTTAAGTGAGTAAATCATATGCCTTGGTCGAGAAACGGCACAGTAGCCGTCACCCAAAATTCCACGACTGTAACCGGCACCGGCACAACGTTCACGGCCTCAAGGATCGGCGATGGTTTCAATGGGCCTGACGGCCGCCGTTACGAGGTATTCAACATCATCAGCGAAACCGTGCTGGCGATTATCCCGGCCTACACGGGCGCAACCGTTAGTGGCGCTGCATATTCCATTGAGCCAGTCCAGGGTTACCCAAAGGCGCTGACAGATGCGTTCAATGCGGTAAACCAGCGCTGGGGTAATACACTTGCGGCGCTGGGCAGCACCGGCAACTACGACATGCTGCCACTGGCGAAAGGAGGCACAGGCCGCATTGACGGGCGGGCACTTTTCTCTGAGGTCGGGGTACAACAGGCAAGCGCCATTTACAATGTCCAAGGCTTGTATATGGGCTGGAACGCCTCTGGCAACGGCGAGGGGCACTTTATTGTTAACCGTGGTGGCGGTAGCGGCGGGTTTACTTGGCGCTCCGTCAACGGGGCCAATACTGCAACCGGGCCAAGCATGAGCTACAGCTACGACGGGTTGCTAAGTGTGCCGTCGTTGTCTGTAACTGCTGCCCCAATCGGTATCGCATCAGGCGGAACCGGGGGTAACTCTCAGGCAACAGCACGGAATTCATTGGGCGTAGGGCCAGATTCAGCCCCGACCTTTGCCGGGCTTGAACTCAGCAACACCAGTCCTTACATCGACTTCCATTACGGCAAAACAGCCGCCGACTTCGACGTCAGGCTTATAAACTCAGCTGCAGGAATATTGACCTTGCAGGGGGCTTATGAAGTCACGGGGCGGCTGGCATCGGCGGGCACTTGGTGCCGGGCGGGTCTGAGCGCTGGGCGTGGCGGAACGGTTTACAACTACAACTGGACCGGCTCGAACGTTGACGTGTGGATCGACAACACCTACGTCGGGACCATGACCTTGTTCGGGTCTGACTACCGGTTCAAGAAGTACATCGCCGATGCGAAAGTGCCTTCGTACCGCGATCGCATCAACGCTTACAGAATCGTCACCTACCAGCGCAAGGTGTTCGGCGCAGTGTTTCGTGGCGATGGCACCACCTATCAAGGCCTGATTGCACATGAGGCGCAGGCGGTAAATCCCCTGGCCGTGACCGGCGAGAAGGACGGCGTCGACGAAAGCGGCAACGCGCGCATTCAACAGTTGGACCCAATGGCCTTGATCACCGATCTGATGGGCGCAGTCAAAGAGCTGCACTCCGAATCGGTAGAGCTGCGTGCCGAACTGGCGGCGCTCAAGGCATCGATTCAACCAGCCCCAGAACCTGCCGCCGCATAACACCAGAACAGCAGCACCCGCACCCCGCCATCGAGCGGGTATTTTTTTGCCTGGAGAAACACCGATGCCGATCACCGCGAAGCAACTACTGCAGATCCTCCCGAACGCCGGCCAGAAAGCCGGCGTTTTTGCACCCGTCCTCAATACGGCGATGAGCAAGTACCAGATCGTGACGCCGCTGCGCATCGCGGCCTTCATCGCCCAGGTCGGTCATGAGTCCGGCCAACTGCGCTACGTCCGCGAGATTTGGGGGCCGACTCCGCAACAGTTGGGGTACGAGGGGCGCAAAGACCTGGGCAATACCGTGCCGGGCGATGGCTCCAAATACCGTGGGCGCGGCCTGATCCAGATCACTGGGCGGGCGAACTATGCCGAGTGCGCCGAAGCGCTGGGCCTGGATCTGATCAACCATCCAGAATTGCTCGAGCTGGCGCAGTACGCCGCGATGTCGGCGGGGTGGTTCTGGCATCGGGCCGCGCTGAACTCGCTGGCCGACAAGGGCGACTTCTTGACCATCACCCGTCGTATCAACGGCGGCACGAACGGCTTGGCAGATCGGCAGGCGCTTTACGCTCGTGCGCTTGAGGTGGTGGCGTGAAGGCCCTGCCGTGGAAGGCAGTCGGCCTGCTGCTGATCCTGCTGGCTCTGGTGGGCGCGCTGTACGGGGCATACCTGCACGGCGTGTCCGTCACCGATCTGGCCTGGAAGGCGAAGTGGGCCGAGGAAGTCAGCGCCCAATCCGAAGCGGTGGCCACCACGACCACCGAGTACCGAACCGAAGAGCAACGCCGCCAGAAAGCGGCCAACCAGGTGGCAAACGATGCGAGACAAGAACAGACCGCTGCGCTCACTGATGCTGCTGTCGCTGACGCTGCTGGCGACCGGTTGCGCGTCGAAGCCGGAAAGCTGGCAGCCGCAACCAGTTGCGCCCCCGGCAATACCGGCGCTGCCGAACGAGGCAAGGCAGCCAGCCGCGCCGCCATGGTGCTCTCCGAGCTGCTCAGCAGGTCTGACGCGCGAGCGGGAGAGCTCGCTAAATACGCTGACTCAGCCCGAATAGCCGGCCTGGCGTGTAACCGCTTTGTTGATGCGCTCCCAAAGCCCTGATTACCTCCGAGTAACGGAACAATAAAATGGCAAATACCCAGCTGATTCAAAAATACATGGGCCAGACGATGCTTATCGTCAAGGCGAACGGCGGTAGCGTGACCGTCGAAAAGCAGGCCGGCGGTAGCTGGGTGGTGACTGACACCTTTACCAAAGACGGCGGCTACCTGCTGCAGCTCGGCAATTCTTCGACACGCATTACACCAAATGGTGGCGCTGTCTTCGAGGTGACGCGATGAGCCTTCTGGTCAGTCAGGTTCCTCGCAGCAACCTAATTTGCTGTGACTTGGAACTTTCGAAATCACGTAGTTGTTCAATTGGAGAAATAAAAACGAACCAAACGACCTACAATGTTAGCGGTGGTCCAGTGGTTATTTAAGTCTATAGTGTTATCGGGTAACGAAGAGTTTGGAGTTGGTGTGCTAGTTTTGGGTGAATACTCTCCTAGAGAAAAAGTGAAGTTTACAATAATTCAGATCTAACGCTGAATTTTAGTTCAGCGCAGTCTGTTTGTTTGCTAATGCTAAGCTAGACGCTGGTTACTCTTTCTTCCAGCCGTGGGTTTCATAAGCTACAGCGCATAGCCTGCAAATTCCTACAGTATCTGAGCCATCCGACGAGGTCGCGCACGAATAAACCATTAGAACATCGAACGCCATGTTTTTCGTACCGTTTGAGAAAGGTATTGTATATGACTTGCTCAGATGCTCCCAGCTGTTATCTACGATTTGAAATACTGTCGAAATAAGCGAAGTGAGGTTGACTGCGAGCGGCGCTATAACGTCTGTAGGCAGGCTTTGTAGAAGCTGCTGCTGTATCCACAAGCCGATATCAGCGCTATCGGTGAACTTCTGCTTGTCCCATACGAGCATGTCATCGAAACTTACAACCTTAGATCCAGGCATTGCGTTCACAGGGACGGTTACGGCATCTTGAAATATATAGCCGAATGCCGGGGTGAAATTTGCCCGTACCCAATTGTCGGTCGATGAGGATATGGCGCCGTATGAAGCGTTAGCGTCACCTAACGCATGCTCTGACTTTCCGTCGATCAGTGCATTTAAGCCTGCCGACAAAAATGTTAGCGCGCCTATAATTACCGGATTGTTACCGCCGCTGCTGCCTCTGCTCATAATAGATTACTCGCTAAGTTATGGGGGACCCTGTGTGGCGATTGGATAGTAGTAGGGTTTTTCTGATAAGCCAGCTGGTATCGGAAAAAAAATGAGGTTTTAAGGTTTTCTAGATATTTTAGGCTGATAATTGTCCGGTTATTTATTTTTAAATAATGTAAATATCATATAAATCAATGCCTTCTTGTAGAAGCTTCGTCAGGAATATATTTGCGTTGATGAAAGCGTGTTTTTTTGCTTTTTTGGAATTTTCACATGTCGCCCTGGGCGCATAAATTTAGTGCAGGCCTTGTGAGTCCTGCTCGGTAGGTTGGAGGTGAGAGTTATCGTTGTTTGTAGCGAAATTAAGGCCAAATAGTCAATATTGATCGTGGGGTTTGATGTGCAAAATGTCATAAAAGAAGAAGTCCATATCCGCAACATGAAGGTCACGCTCGCACAGGTTGCCAATCGCGGCAACGTGGCGGTGGCGCTTGAGGTGGGGACTACCTGGATCACCAGCGATACCTTTCACGTCGATGGTGCGTATCAGATCAACATATCACCGGTGATCATCCGTGTTGCTCCAGCCGCCGACGCAAGCTTTGAGGTGCACTCATGAGCCTTCTGGTCAATCCCATCCCACGCCGCCAACCCATCCGGCGCGGTCTGGGCCTGCTCGGCGATAGCTTATCGGGCAACTGCCACACCATCGCGGCGACGGTGTTCGGCACCGAGGTCTATGGCTATGCGGCCTGGATCGCGGCGCGCACCGGCCTGTTCCCGAGCTACGTCGACAATCAGGGCAAGGTCGGCGACCACACCGGTCAATTCCTGGCTCGCCTGCCGACCTGCATCACTTCATCCACCGCCGACCTGTGGATGCTGCCATCCCGAACCAACGACAGCACGACTGCGGGCATGACGCTGGCGGACTCCAAAGCCAACGTGATGAAGATCGTGATGGCTTTCCTCAACACGCCGGGCAAGTACCTAATCGTTGGCACCGGCACGCCGCGCTTCGGCAACAGGGCGCTTACCGGGCAGGCGCTGGCCGATGCGATCGCTTACAAAGACTGGGTGTTGAACTACGTCAGCCAGTTCGTGCTGGTGGTGAACATCTGGGACGGCTTCACCGAGGCAATGACCGTTGAAGGCCTGCACCCGAACCTCCTGGGTGCCGAGTTCATCAGTTCGCGGGTGGTGCCGATCATCACCGCCAACTTCGAGTTTCCCGGCATCCCGCTGCCCGCGGACGCCGGCGACATCTACTCGGCCATTCGCCCGTTCGGCTGCCTCAATGCCAACCCTTTGCTGGCGGGCACTGGCGGCGCGCTACCGGCAGGCGTGAATGCCGTGGCCGGGTCGATGCTGGCGGACGGCTACAAGGCTGTGGGCTCTGGCCTGGCCGGGATCACCACTCGTTGGTACAAGGAGCCTGCCGCCTATGGTGAGGCGCAGTGCATCGAGCTGCGTGGCAACATGGCGGCGGCGGGCGGCTACATCTACATGCAACCCACGGCCAACTTGGTACAGACCAACCTGGCGGCTGGCGACGTTATCGAAATGGTATCGGCGGTAGAAATCATAGGTTCGTCGCGCGGCATTCTGGCTTGGGAGGCTGAATTGACCATCACCAAGACCGTCAGCGGTGCTGCGTCCACGTTCTACTATCGGTCGATGGACAAGTACCAAGAGCCGTTCACCATGCCGGCCAGCTTTTCCGGGGCGTTGGAAACGCAGCGCGGCACGATTGACCTGAGTGAAACCGTGATCACCTCGCGTATGGGCCTGTACCTGGCAGCAGGCGTGCCGCAGGACTCGACGGTCAAGGTCGCGCAGTTC
Source organism: Pseudomonas syringae KCTC 12500 (assembly GCF_000507185.2). NCBI lineage: Bacteria > Pseudomonadati > Pseudomonadota > Gammaproteobacteria > Pseudomonadales > Pseudomonadaceae > Pseudomonas > Pseudomonas syringae. The sequence goes on along the minus strand of NZ_AYTM02000002.1, from coordinate 5,773,753 downwards.
GGGATACGCAAGGTGTAGGCCCGCTTAGAGCGCTAAACCTTTTCACCCCATCTTTCCGGGCTGATTCCAGCGCCTCTCATAACCTCGCGATGCTGCTCGATGACGTACTTCTGTGAGTTGATTGTTGCCCAGGAATCGCAAGCGTCGCGCAGCAGATCAGATATCCGGCTGTCCGCGTCTCTCAGCTTTATCCTGAGCTTGTCACGCTCAAGGGCCGCGTCGTTGTGCATGTCAATCAGCTTGGTGACGTGTTTACGATATCGGTCTACCTCATCGCGCAAGAGCCTATTTTTTTCCGATACCAGGTGCGCGTGTTGCTTGAGCATCTGCTCCTCCGTCGGGCAGAACGGCCAGTCTTCGGCGTAGTCGATGTTCATGATGAGTGATTCTCAATTGCTGTATATGCATACAGTAGTCGAGTGCTTCGGGTTTGGGGAGTGGTGTTCGTCGGCAGGACGCCGGGAGGGTAGGGTTTACGACGAGTTGCGGAGCAGCATTAATTATTGCGGAGCATGAAGCTCAAGGGGTATGTGACTAAAGCCACTTAACCCCTTGATTTTAAATGGTGCCCCGAGCCGGGGTCGAACCGGCACGTCCAAAGGACGAGGGATTTTAAGTCCCTTGCGTCTACCAATTTCGCCATCGGGGCGGTAGCGCCAAGAGCAGGGAATATATACACCCGGACCCCATGAAGCAAGCTTGAAAGCGTCTCGAAGGGTGCAAGACGCCGCTTTTTTGTCTGTCAGAAATGCTTGGCAAATCATGAGGCTACGAAATTTTTTTGGCGCAAAGGCTGACGTGCCGTGATCCGGCGACTCAGGCTTTGCTGTCTTTCACCACCGCATCGTTCACCACGGCCTCGACCTTGTCAGCCAGTATTCGCAGGTAGCTCGCCAGGGCAACTTCTTCCAGGCGCAGGCCTTTGCGTTGTCGGGAGCGGGGGAGTTTGGCCAGGTTGCCGAGCAGAAAACCTTCCAGGACCGCCGGGTGGATGTAGCATTTTCGGCAGATGGCGGGGGTGTTGCCCAGTTGTTTCGAGACTGCCTTGACCATGTCGACGATGTGCCGTTTGGCGTCGGCTTCTGGCTCCCAGTGTAGTTTTTGCAATGTTGCCAGCGCCAGCGCGCTGGCCGCCCAGGTTCGGTAGTCCTTGGCGGTGAAGTCCGAGCCGGTGAGGCTTTGCAGGTAGGCATTGATATCCGATGAGGTCACCGCGTGGCGCACGCCGTCTTCGTCCAGGTACTGGAAGAGGTTTTGTCCGGGCAACTCCATGCAGCGTTTGATCACGTTGGCCAGACGTCGATCCTTGACGCTGACTTTATGCTCGACGCCACTCTTGCCGCGGAACTCGAAGAGGATCTGGCCGCCTTTGACTTCGACGTGCTTGTTGCGCAGGGTGGTCAGGCCGTAAGAGCGGTTTTCCTTGGCGTACTGGCTGTTACCGATGCGGATCAAGGTCGCGTCCAGCAATGAGATGACCGTCGCCATGACTTTTTCCCGGCCCATGCCCGGCTGGGCGAGCTGTGCTTCGATCTGCTTACGCACTTTGGGCAGCGCATGGCCGAACTCGATCAGCCGCGAGTATTTGTCCTGATCACGTATTTCGCGCCAGCGCGGATGGTAGCGATACTGCTTGCGCCCGCGGGCGTCGCGACCGGTGGCCTGCAGGTGACCCAGCGGGTCGGCGCAAATCCACACTTCGGTGTAGGCGGGCGGCACTGCCAGAGCGTTAATGCGCTTGATCTCCGAGTCGTCCTTGATGCGCTGACCCTGAGTGTCGAAGTACGCGAATTTGCCGCGCAGTACCTTGCGTGTGAGGCCCGGTTGAGTGTCATCTACGTAATGCAGTTCACTGGCGGGCTGGCTGATGGCAGTCGAGTCAGGCATGGCTAAGTTCCAAAGGCAGTTAAAAACACTGACCTCGGCCTTTTACGGTGGTGCCGTTTATTTGCTGCGTGGCGGTTTTTTTCGAAACGTCAGGCCAGCACCGCGACTGCCTTGATCTGCGCCCAGAGCGACTGGCCTCTGTGCAGGTTCAGTTGGTCGCTGGAATAGCGAGTGATGCGCGCGAGCAGCGGCGTGCCGCCAGCGTCCAGCTTGACCAGCACGTGTGCCGAATTGTCGGCCAGTGCTTCTTCTATCACCGTGACCGGCAAGCGGTTGAGGATGCTGCTCTGGTAATCGGGTTGCAGGTTGAGGCTGACGTCACGGGCCTGGACCTTGATGCGCAGCAGGGTGCCGACCTGCATCTGCGCGTGAGCGACGCGCATGCTCAGCTTGCTGTCGGGCAGGGTCACGGTGAGCAATTGGTAATGCTGATCATAGGCGCTGACCGTGCCTTCGATGACCACCCCCGCATCACTGCCCATCGCCAGCGGAAGGTCCAGCCGCGCCAGGGTTTCTTGGATCGGACCGCTGGCCAGCACGTTGCCTGCGTCGAGCAGCACCAGGTGGTCCGCCAGGCGTGCGACTTCATCCTGAGCATGGCTGACGTACAGCATGGGGATGTCCAGTTCCCGGTGCAGGCGCTCCAGGTACGGCAGAATTTCACTTTTGCGCCGGGTGTCCAGCGCCGCCAACGGCTCATCGAGCAGCATCAGCCGCGGGCTGGTCAGCAGGGCGCGGGCGATGCCCACGCGCTGGCGCTCTCCACCGGACAGCTTGTCAGGGTTGCGCTGCAGCAGGTGATCGATGCCGAGCAGTTCGCTGGCCTGCGGCAGTTGAATGCGGCGCTGCTGGCGCGGGATACGTTTCATCCCGAACTCCAGGTTGTCCCGCACCGACAGATGCGCGAACAGGCTGGCTTCCTGAAACACGTAGCCGATCGCCCGCTTGTGCGGAGTCAGGAAAATACCTTTTTCGGTGTCCTGCCAGACTTCATCGTGAACGCGGATGAAGCCCTGATCGGCTTTTTCCAGACCAGCGATGCAGCGCAGGCAGGTCGTCTTGCCCGAGCCGGAAGGCCCGAACAGCGCGGTAATGCCCGACCCCGGGAGGCTCAGGTCGGTACGGACGGTGAAATCCGGGTAGGCCATCTGCAGGCGAACTTCTATAGGCGACGCCATGGCTCAGCTCCATCCCGTTCTGGATTTTCCGCTGGAATACAACGCCAACAGCACCAGAAAGGAAAAGACCAGCATCGCGCCGGCCAGCCAGTGCGCTTGCAGGTACTCCATGGATTCGACGTGATCGAAAATCTGCACCGACACCACACGGGTTTTCTCGGGAATATTGCCGCCGATCATCAGGACCACACCGAACTCGCCGACCGTGTGCGCGAACCCGAGGATGGCCGCGGTGATAAACCCCGGCTTGGCCAGAGGCAGAATCACGTGAAAAAAGGTGTCCCAAGGCCCCGCCCGTAAGGTGGCCGCCACCTCCAGAGGGCGGGTGCCGATCGCTGCGAACGCGTTCTGCAGCGGCTGCACGACAAAAGGCATCGAATACAGAACCGAGCCGATCACCAGCCCGGCAAAGCTGAAAGTCAGCGTACCCAGCCCCAGGCTTTGTGTGAGCTGACCCACCGCGCCGTTGGGGCCGAGCAGCAGCAACAGGTAAAAACCGATAACGGTTGGCGGCAGCACCAGGGGCAGGGCGACCACTGCGCCAATCGGCCCCTTCAGCCATGAATCAGTGCGCGCCAGCCACAGCGCGATGGGCGTGCCGATGATCAGCAGGATGACGGTGGTCAGCGACGCGAGTTTCAGCGTCAGCCAGATCGCCGCGATGTCGGCACTCCCCAGCGGCATTTACAGCTGATATCCGAAGGACTTGATGATCTCGGCGGCTTTCGGACCTTTGAGGTACTCGACCAGCGCCTTGGCAGCGGCGCTGTCCTTGCCTTTGTTGAGGATGACCGCGTCCTGCTTGATCGGGTCATGCAGGTCATCCGGTACGATCCAGGCCGAGCCGCTGGTCAGCTTGCCATCCTTGTAGACCTGCGACAGGGCCACGAAACCCAGCTCGGCATTGCCGGTGGAGACGAACTGGTAGGCCTGGGTAATGCTCTGACCTTCGACGATCTTGGCTTTGGTGGCTTCGGTCAGGCCCAGTTTGCTCAGTACTTGAGTCGCCGCGAGGCCGTACGGCGCGGTTTTGGGGTTGGCGATGGACAAGTGTTGATACTGATTGGTCTTGAGCACTTGGCCCTTGCTGTCGACATAACCATCCTTGGCTGACCACAACGCCAGTGTTCCGACCGCGTAGGTGAAGCGCGAACCCTTGACGGTGTCGCCTTCCTGCTCGAGTTTTGCCGGAGTGGAGTCGTCAGCCGAGAGGAATACCTCGAACGGCGCGCCATTCTTGATCTGCGTATAGATCTGACCGGTAGCGCCAAACGCGGCGACGAGTTTGTGGCCGGTGTCCTTCTCGAAGTCAGTGGCGATCGCCTTGATCGGCGCGGTGAAATTGGCCGCCACGGCGACTTGCACTTCGTCGGCAGACGCATGGGCTGCGCCAGAGGCGGTAAAGGCCAGCACGGAGAACTTGAGAATGGCGCGTAGCGTGGTCGTTCGCATGAAACAGCTCCTTGATGATGAAAACGCACGCCATCGGGGTAAGGGCGTTTCGCTATATAGATAAATATATAGCGTCAGCCTGTTGTTCTGAAAGCACTGTTTTATCGCGGAGACAGAATTTTCAGCGCATTTTCAGCCAGTTGCCGCGTCAGTTCGGTGGCTCCCAGCCGATGTTTGATGCCGACTGCCTGGCCTGCCCAGAGGTTCACGAAGTCACTGCTGCCCAGTTTTTCCGCCTGCGCGCGCAGCTGCATCAAGGCACCGCCTGCCAGCGGAAACGCCGGGGCGAGCGGGCTGATGGGGCCGGCTTCGCGCATGAGCCGGTTGACGATGCCTCGCGCCGGACGCCCGGTGAAGAGGTTGGTCAGCGCGGTCTGGCTGCCCGAGGCATCGTGCAGCACCTGGCGATGCAGGGCGCTGACGCTGGCTTCCGGGCAGAACAGATATGCGGTTCCGATCTGTACCGCCGAAGCGCCCAGGACAAATGCCGCCGCTACACCGCGACCGTCCGCGATACCACCTGCGGCGATGACCGGGATGCTTGTCGCGTCAGCGATTTGCGGGACCAATGCAAAGGTGCCGACCTGGGTGTGCAGGTGATCGCTGAGGAACAGCCCCCGATGGCCGCCTGCTTCGTAGCCCATGGCAATCACCGCGTCGCAGCCGTGTTGCTCCAGCCAGATAGCTTCCTCGACCGTGGTGGCTGACGAGATGATCTTTGCACCCGTGGCACGGACCCGATCCAGTAATGATGGCTGCGGAAGGCCGAAATGGAAACTCACCACTTCCGGCCTCAAGCGCTCGATCAATGCGCAGCTGTCGCTGTCGAAGGGCGCGCGGTTAGAGACCGGTGTCGGCGCATCGAAATCGGCACCTAATTCCTCGTAATAGGGCTTGAGCGACTGCTTCCAGCGTTCGGCGCGCTCGGCATCGTAGGCAGGAGGCTGATGGCAGAAAAAATTCAGGTTCAGCGGGGCGTTGCCGGTCCGTTGCCTGAAAGTCGCGACTTCCTGGTCGATTTTCTCAGGGGTGAGCATGGCGCAGGGCAATGCCCCCAAGCCGCCAGCCTGAGCCACAGCAATGGCCATCTGCGATCCGCTGGCGCCCGCCATGGGAGCTTGCAACAGCGGCAGTTCGATGGCGAACAGTTCAATGATGCGGCTATCTGGCCATTGGCTCATGTGGTTCTCCGGCAGGCATTCGGCAGACGCTCATTGAGCGCGAGAATGGCGTGAATGGCAAACGCCACGTCGAGCGTCGACAAGCCGGGAGGGTCGCTTGGTTGACATAAAAAACGATCGGTCTACTATTCGGGAATGACTCAGCCAACGATCCCGCTACCTACTCCCTCACTCGCCAGGCCCCGGCGTCCCGGCCGGCCGCCGAAGGTTGATCGCGATAACCTCGAGACCCGCGAGGCGCTGCTGCGTCGCGGTCTGGAAGTGCTCACCGAGCAGAGCTTTTCTGCCACGGGGCTGGATTACATCCTCAAGGAAGTCGGCATTCCCAAAGGTTCGTTCTATCACTACTTCCCCAGCAAGGAGGCCTTTGGCCGGGCGGTGCTGGATGAGTACGCGCGCTATTTCGCGCAGCGGCTCGACCACTGGCTGCTGGATGAAGCGCTTTCGCCACTGGAACGACTGGTCGGCTTTGTGCAGAGCGCCAAGGGCGGTATGGCGCGACACGACTATCGACGCGGTTGCATGGTCGGCAATTTGGGCCAGGAAATCAGTCTGTTACCGGACGGATTTCGCGAGGTACTGGAACAGACGCTGCTGGACTGGCAGTCGAAACTGGCGGGTTGTCTTAGGGCTGCGCAGTCAATGGGCGAATTGGCCGCAGACGCTGATTGCGATGAGCTGGCCGCGTTTTTCTGGATCGGCTGGGAAGGCGCAGTGCTGCGTGCCCGACTGGTTAAAAGCGCTACACCATTGAACACGTTCATTGCCGGCTACCTTCGCGGTTTGCCGCAATGATTTCTTGTCAGAGTTATTTAAAGACGATCAGTCTAAATTGGAGGCGCATATGTTCAAGGGCATCTTGATCGACAAGGATGAGGCGGGATACCACGTCAATCTGACCGACATCGACGAAGCGCGGCTGCCCTCGGGCGACGTGACGATCAACGTGTCGCACAGCACGCTCAACTATAAGGACGCGCTGGCGATCACCGGTCAGAGCCCGATCGTGCGCAGCTTCCCGATGGTGCCGGGTATTGACCTGGCCGGTACGGTCGAAGCCAGCGATACCCCTGAGTTCAAGGTCGGGGACAAGGTTCTGCTCAATGGCTGGGGCGTCGGCGAAGGGCATTGGGGCGGCCTGGCGCAAAAGGCCCGACTCAAGAGCGAGTGGCTCATTCCTCTGCCACAGGCCTTCACGCCGGCGCAGGCGATGGCCATCGGCACGGCGGGCTACACCGCGATGCTCAGTGTCCTGACATTGGAAAATCACGGTTTGACGCCTGAACATGGCGATGTGCTGGTTACCGGCGGCAATGGTGGGGTCGGCAGCTTTGCCATCGCCATCCTGGCCAGACTCGGCTATCGGGTCATTGCATCCACCGGGCGGGCCTCGGAAAGCGACTACCTGCAGCAACTCGGCGCGGCACAGATCATTGATCGGCAAACCCTCTCGCAGCCTGGGCGACCGCTGGCCAAGGAGCAATGGGCGGCGGCAGTCGACTCTGTCGGCAGCCATACACTGGCCAACGTGTGCGCCGGTATTCGTTATCGCGGCATGGTGGCGGCCTGTGGTCTGGCGCAGGGCATGGAGTTTCCGGGGTCGGTTGCGCCGTTCATTCTGCGCGGCGTCACGCTGGCGGGTATCGACAGCGTGACCCGCCCGCGCGCGGATCGGCTGGAAGCCTGGTCGAGGCTGGCGAGCGACCTGGACATGTCATTGTTGCCGCTGATCAGCCGTGAAGTCGGCTTGAGCGAGGTGATCGACCTCGCGCCGCAATTGATCGGAGGTCATGTTCGTGGGCGGATCGTGGTGGATACTGCACGCTGAGTGAATCACGGCGCGTCGGCACTGGCATACTCGAGTTCGACCAGTGTGCGATGCACTTGCGTCGTGCCGAGCCCGGTTTCGCATAATTGCAACGGCGTGCGACCGCCGAATGAGGTGTTGCGGGCAACCAGCCATTGGCCGGCACGCTCGGGCGTTGCAAACACCTGCAGGGCGTGGCTGGCAATCATCGCCACACGGTCCAGGCGTTCGGAGGCCACCAGATCCAGTGACTGCTGCTGGCGCTGACGCCGTTCGAGGGTTGAAATCGATGCGTTGAACAGCGCTTCCATTTGCCGGGGGCCAAGGGCCAGCGCTTCCCGCACTGCACGGATCCAGCGCGGCGCAAAGCCCGCCTGAATGTTCGTCAGGCGTTCGGCTTCGCTGCGCTGACTGAGCTGGTGGGTCAGCAACCAGAAACTGGCCGCCGCTTCACGACGGCCAGTTGTTTTGCTGGCAGAGGAAGGAATCAAGGTGCGTGCCGGCCTTCGATGGCGGAAAGGACGGCCAAGGCTATCTCAGGCGACGCGTCGTTCAAGCAGCAGGATGTTACCGGGCGTTGCCTGACGGTAAAGGTGGTGCGCTGCAGCGCAGGTGTCGCACCAGAGCCCTCGTGCTAAAGTCGGTCGCCTGAATACGAATGAAAAGCGCCGTGGCTGTTGGCACGCGCTTGCACCAGAAAAGGCGTCGCTTTCTATGCCGCACGACCCTCACACTGATAAGGACGCACGCGTCGTCAGCCAGCCTTCGCTGCCCGACGTCAACAAGCCGCTGCGCCTCTACCTCGACCGCCTGGCACCTTCAAGCCGCCTGACCATGACCTACGTTCTGCAGGATGCGGCAGACCGGCTGGGCATGGCTGACGTCGATATTCATGATATTCCCTGGCATACCCTGCAACCTGGCCACGTTACCGCGCTGGTCGCAACGCTGCGTCAGGATGACTACGCGCCCAATACCACCTCGCTGTATGTGAACGCCATTCGCGGGGTGATGAACGAAGCCTGGCGACACGACCTGATAAGCCACGATCAATTGCTGAAAATCCGCTCCATCAAACCGGTCAGCGGCACGCGATTGGTCAAGGGCCGCAACATCCGTCGCACGCTGATTCGTGAGTTGATGGAAGCCTGTGCTGCCGACCCCAGGCCGCAAGGGCGTCGCGATGCCGCGATCATTGCCATTCTGTATGGCTCGGGGATGCGCAAGTCCGAGTCGGTCAACCTCGACATTTCCCAGATCGATTTCGCCGAGCGCAGCCTGCGGGTGCTGGGCAAAGGCAACAAGCAACTGATCAAGTACGCCCCCGAATGGGCCTTCAAGGCGCTGAACGACTGGCTGGAGTTGCGCCGCTCGTGCCTCCCGCCTGGGCAGGGCGACGACCCGTTCCTGTTCAACCGGATCCGCCGTGGCAGCCATATCACCCGCGACAGAATCACCAAGCACGCCATTTACTTCATCGCCAAGCAGCGCGGGCGCCAGGTGGGCGTGAACATCATGCCCCACGATTTTCGACGTTCGTTCATCACCCGGGTGATCGAAGAGTTCGATCTGTCGATTGCCCAGAAGCTCGCGCATCACACGCATATCTCGACCACCGCCAGTTACGACATGCGCAGTGACAACGAGCGGCGCAACGTTGTGGACCGGTTTGATCTTTAAGCAAAAAAAAGCCACCTCGCGTAAACGGGGTGGCTTAAAAGATCTAACCAAAGGAGTGATGAAGCAGAGCAGAGATTCACCGGCATCGCGATGCGGATTCGCGGGGCCGGGAGAAATGTTCGTTCATCGCCGGCAACGTTAACACCGCCGTCCCCGATTCAGTTATCAGCGTTATCGATAGCCGTCATTGTCAAAAAAAATAAAACGGCGGACCTGCCTGCGGATCGCCATCCAAAAACTGGATAGTTCGACCCTGAGCTATCCGGCAATCGGATAGCCAACAATTGGCAACAATTCCATGCTTTGCCGCACTTGAAACGTACGGGACTGAGCATGGAAAAGTTCGATATACACCGTAAAACCCGATTCGACTCGTTGGTACATGAGTACGGTCTGGATGGCAGCCGCCTGCTGCCGTGGGAAGGCTATCCGATGCCGTTTGCTGGCGGCTGGTGCGTGGTTCGTCCGGGCACCTGCAGCGAGGCACACACCCAGATCGATCAGGAAATCTTCATTGCCATCAAGGGCAGTGCGCGTCTGGTTGTCGGTGACCGGCAGATGGATTTCACCGTTGGCGATATCGCCGCCATTCCGAAACACACCAACCATTACGTCATCAACGATTCCGCCGAGGACTTCCACTTTTATGTGGTCTGGTGGGACATGAACTACGTCAACGCGTTCGTGGCGCAGCACAGCGAGACCACGGGGTGCCTCGATGAGTAAGTTCATTGTCACCATCACGCCACCGACCCCCAACGGCGATTTGCACATAGGCCATATCGCCGGGCCGTTTCTGGCCGCTGATGTCTTCACCCGCGTGCAGCGTCAGCGTGGCCACGAGTGTGTGCTGGTGTCCTACTCCGACGACTACCAGTCCTACATGCTGCGCAAAGGACTGGAGCAGGGCGTCGACCCGGTGGAGCTGGCCAGGCGCAATTCCGACCGCATCGAGGCCTCGCTGGCGGCCATCAACATACAGCCCGACAACTGGATGCGCCCGCACGACAACCCGTGGTTCGCCGAAGCGGTGGGTGAGGTGTTCGGTACGTTGCGTGATGCCGGCGCGATCGAGTGTCGGGATTCAAGCGAGCCGTATTGCCCTGATTGCGATGTCTGGGGTTACGAGGCGTTTGCCCGGGGCAACTGCAATTACTGCGGTGCCGAGTCCGACGCCAGTCAGTGCGAGAACTGCGCCCAGGCCCCTGACGCCGAGCTGATGGCGGACTTGCGCTGCAAGCTCTGCGGTCAGCCCTCGCAATGGAAAAACGTCCATCGCGCGTTTCTGAAACTGGCCGGGTTCAAGCCGCAGTTGCGTGACCGCCTGCTGGGCCAGTCATGGCGCAAGCCGCTCGACAGCTGGTTGCGCGACAGCCTGGAGCACCTGCATGACTGGGGCGTCACACGCCCGGGCGACGGCGGGCTCGACCTGCAGGCCGACGGCTCGTGCCGGGTGCACACCTGGTTCATGGGGCTGGCGGGCTATATGGCGGCATTTCGGGAGTATGCCGACCGCGTCGGGCGTCCGGAGCTGTTTCGTCAGTACTGGCAATCAGGGCAGGGCACGCTGGTGCATTTTCTCGGCTTTGACTGTGTGTTCAGCCACGCCATCGTCTATCCGGCGCAACTGACGGTGCTGCGCGACATCAAGGTCCGCCAGCGCTTCATGCCCAACCAGTTTCTCAAGCTGGACGGCCTGAACCTGTCGACCAGCCGCAACCATGCGATCTGGGTCGGCGACCTGGCCCGTGAAGCCTGCGCCGACAGTGCGCGCCTGTATCTGGCGAGTATCGCGCCGGAGGAAAGCGAGGGTGATTTCCGCCTGGCGCAGTTTCTGGCATGGCGGGCAGAGGTGTTCGGCGAGTTTTTTCCGGCCTTGCTGGAGGCCGGCAGCAACCGCGACGACCACTGGTGGAGCGGCCTCTGCGGGGCAGACGCCGGACTGCTGGAAGCATTGCGCGTGCAATGGAGCAAAGCCTCGGAGCCTGCGCAGTTTTCGATGAAACGCATGGCCCAGGTGCTGCTCGACGTGATCGCCATTACTCGCGCGCGTCTGGCCGAAGGTCGCCCGATCAGCCATCTGGCAGCTTTAATCGCGGTGCTTGGCAAGGCGCTTATCCCGGAAACGTCAGCGCAGATCATCAGCGCGTACGGACTGCCTGAAGCCCGCGTCCACGCCACGCTCATGAACGGCCCGGCCGCTGAATACTCCATCTGAACGGATTCACGACAATGCTCATCGATTATGAGATAGCGGTCATTGGCGCCGGGATCACCGGCGCCAGTATCGCGGCGAAGCTGTGCAGCGCCGGTGTGTCGGTCGTGTTGATCGACAAGGGCGCAGCCGGCAGCCTGGGCGCAAGCGGCTATTCCGGCGGCCTGGTTCGCCTGTATGACAGCGATCCGCTGCTGATGGAGCTGGCGGCCTATTCCATCAGCCTGATGGACGACGGCGTTTTTGCGACCACTTACGCCAGTGCGTTGCGGCGTACCGGGGTGATTTACCGGGCGGCTACGGACCAGCTGGATAACCTGCACCGCGCCATCGACCAGTACGGCAGCGAACGCTACCCGATGCGCCTGCTGTCAGGTCACGAGCTCGATGGCCGGCGCTACCCGCATTGCCCGACGTTGGAACGAGTCAACCTGTTCGAGCCGCGCGCCTGCGTCGGCAATGTGCGCCAGGCCGTTGCTGCGCTGTGTCAGTCAGTACGCCAGCAGGGCTTGCTGCTCGAGCATCGCGAGATCAAGTCCATTGACTGCCGGGCCCCCGACCTTGTGCACATCGATCTGGGCAGCGCCACGCTGCGTTGCCGGGCCGTGGTGGTCGCGGCCGGTGCCTGGAGCCAGCACCTGGTGTCGCACCCGGGGCTGGAAGCACGCTCGATTCCCCTGGCCCGGGTGCTGACCGAAGGCGACTGGTCAATGCCGGTGATCGATGCGGTCACCCAGAGCTACGGCATACCGCTGACTCGGCATATCGTGCAGACCGGTTGTGGCGCGCGTGACAGCGGCCTGTGGCCCGAGCACCTTGCGCAGCCCGATGCACGGCATAGCGAAGACGCCTCCAAGCGCGTCGCCCAGTTGTGCGCCTCGGCCGGCAAGCCGCAGGTGCTCGATGTGTTGCCCGGTTTCGACAGTTACAGCGCCGACGGTCGGCCGATGCTGGGGTTCTGTGCCGAGCGCAGCCCGGTGTATCTGGCCGCAGGCATGTCCGGGCTGGGCTTCAAGTTCGCGCCCGGCGTGGCGCACATTGCTGTCGAGCAACTGCGCAGGCATCTGGCTGGAAAGGATCGCGCTTGCTCTGGCTGGTCGGCATTGTCGCCAGGCAGGTCGATGCCGGGCTTTTCGGTACAAAGCCTCGCGCTGGCGAGCGTGCAGTCATGATGCCCTCGGTCGACTCGCGCCTGCCGGGCTTGCGGGTCGGGGTCAGCGCTCTGTTCGATCCCGACGACACGCCGCATGCACGGACCTTCATGAGGGCGCTGGCGGTGGCGCGCAACTGCATGCCGGGGCTTGAGCGGGTGCAGTGGCACTTTCTCGACGACGCGGCCGATGCCGTTCGCGGGGCCGATGTAGCCCGGCAAATGATCGACTGGAAGGCCGACCTGGTCATCGGTCATTTCTCTTCGGATGCAGCCGTCGCTGCCGCGCCGTTGTATCGACACGCCGGTATTGCCCTGCTAACCCCCGCAGCAACGATCGATTGCCTGACCCTGGAGCACCCCAACGTCTTTCGTTTCTGCCCCGCGGACCGGCAACTGGCGGCGGATCTGGTCAGCTGGCTGGCGACTCGTCAGTGGCCGCGCGTGCATGTTCAGGCGGACGACAGTGCTCACGGTCGGGCCTTGTGCGTTGCCATCAGCGCGGCGCTGGCTAGTGCTGGGTTGCAACGTGTCGACGAGCTCGAGCAGGCCGATGTCGAGGTGTTTGCCGGACGCCTCAAACCCAGTCGCGAGTATTGGCAAGCGCGGCGGCAGACCGGCAGTACCCGACCGCTGGTGCTGACCGACGACGCTGCCTCGCCGTATCTGGGGCGCGCCGCAGCGCACGACGGCAACACCTTCGTGATCGGCTTCGGAGCCCCCGACAGCGCCGGACATCGTTGTCAGGCCCAGGCACTGCACCGCTCACTGTTCACTGCCGAGCCACAGACCTACTTTCGCGAAAGCCTGCTGATGCTTTACGTGCTGGCCGAGGTGGCCCGCAGCGGTCTTCGCGCCGGGCAACTGCCGGATGCGTTTCGGCACAGCACCTTCAACACCCCGCTGGGCACGGTCAGCTTCGATCAGGGCGAGCTGCGCAGCGCGACGACCTGCCTCTGGACGCCAGGCCCCAACGGGCTGAGCCGTGTCACCCGATAGCCCCCGAAACACCGCTTTACACCAACTCTAAGGACAGGAACTTCATGGGTAACTCGACACCACACACCTTGCATTCGGACGCCGTCTGTATCGGCTTCGGTCCGGCCGGTATCGCGCTGGCCTGCGCGTTTGCCGATGCGCGAGAGGCCAATGACCCACTGGGCGCGATGTCCGTTCGCTATCTGGAAGCTGCGCAGGACAGCCAATGGCATCGCGAACTGCTGCTGGCCGGAACGGACATCAATCATCACGTATTTCGCGATCTGGTGACCCCGCGCAACCCGCGCAGCCGCTTCTCATTCGCCATGTACCTCAAGGAACACGGGCGAATGTTCGATTTCGGCCTGCTGGGCCGCCCGGCCAGTCGTCATGAATGGTCGGATTATCTGGCTTGGGTCGCCGCGCAGGTGGACAGCCAGACCTGCTTCAACACGTTGGTCACCGGAATTGACCCGGTGTTGCGTCACGGACGCCTGCATGAGCTACGCGTATGCACGCCGGATACCAGCTTCACGACGCGCAATGTCGTGCTGTCCAGCGGCAGTGCTCCACGTATTCCGCCCGCGTTCGAGGCGCTGATCGGCCCGACGCTGTTTCACACGTCGCAGTTTCTGAGCCGTCTGCAAGCCTTCGGCGAGCAGTTGCCCAAGCGCTGGCTGGTACTCGGTTCGGGGCAGAGCGCCAGTGAATCGGTGCTGGAGCTGGTCAGCCGCGACGCCGGCATCGAAGTGCATTCAGTGCATCGCTCGGCCGGTTTCAAACTCACCCAGCTTGGCCAGTTCCCCAACCGGGTATTCGCCCCGGATCACGTCGACTATTTCCATAGCCTGGACCCGGCCGCGCGGCAGCGCTTTCTCGATTGGAGCCGCTCGACCAATTACGCAGGGATCGACCCTGATGAAAGCCAGAAGCTGTTTTCGCTGATCTACGAAGACGCCATCGCTGGTCGCAAACGCCTGCAGACCTACGCCTACAACGTGATCAGCGCCATTGAGCCCGTCGCAGAGGGCTACCGTGTCGAGCTGACCGACACCTTCAGCCTGCGCACCCAAGTGCTGGAGGTCGATGCCGTGGTGCTCGGCACCGGGTATCAGCAGTACCTGATACCGCCGATGTTGAGTGGTTTGCAGCCATGGCTGCGGGCCGATGTCGACGGGGGGCTGCTCATCGATCGGGATTATCAGGTCGCCACCCAAGGCGAGTGCGACGTGAATATCTGGGTCAACGGTCTTTCCGAACGCAGCCACGGAATCAGTGACAGTCAGTCGTTTTCACTGATGGCACTGCGCGCCGAGCGTATCGCCACGGCCCTTCAGCAGGCCGTAGCACCGGCCGCCGATCCCTTGCTGGCACAGTGGAAGTGAAGTCCATGTACAACTCTCTTTGCGAAATCGTTCACGATCAGACCTTCCTCAAGGTGACTGGCCTGGGGGCCGATTTTTTCCTGAAAATGGAATCACTCAACCCGGCAGGCTCGATCAAGCTCAAGACTGCCGTGGGGTTGATCAATGACCTTCAGGCGCGGGGGCTGCTGGGCCCGGACACGATTCTGATCGAGTCCTCGTCGGGCAATCTCGGGGTGGCGCTGGCGATGATCTGCGCTGAGCGGGGCATCCCGTTTACTTGCGTGGTCGACCCCAACAGCTCCAGCCACAACATCCGCATGATGCGCAGCTACGGCGCCGAGGTCATCCAGGTCGAAATCCCGGACGCCAACGGCGGGTTCCTTGGGACGCGCATCGAGCTGATCCGCCAAAAAGTGGCCAGCGACCCGCGCTATGTCTGGCTCAATCAATACGAAAATGCAGCCAACCCGCGTGCCCATGCGCGAACCACGGCGCGTTCGATCAGCCAGCATTTCGGCCATGTGGATTATGTGTTCGTCGGCGCCGGGACCACTGGCACCTTGATGGGCTGCATTCAGCATTTTCAGCGCCATCATCCGACCACCCGAATCATTGCTGTGGACAGTGTCGGCTCGGTGACCTTCGACACCCCGGCCAGCCGGCGCTTCATTCCCGGACTGGGCACCAGCCAGCGCCCACCAATCTTCAACGCCGACGGCATTCATGCGCTGGAAATGGTCCCGGAATCACACACCATCGCCATGTGCCGCATCCTCGCGCGTAGCAAGGGCTTGCTGGTCGGCGGGTCGACCGCAACGGTGATCGCTGCGGTGCATGCCTGGCGCGAGCGCATCGAGCCCGGTTCAGTGGTCGTGGCGTTGTCGCCGGACTGGGGCGAGCGCTACCTGGACACGCTGTACGATGACCAATGGGTCGAGCAGCGGTTTGGCCGCGAAGTGCTGAGCATGACCCTGGCAGACCTTTCCTCACCAGTGACCGAGGCATGCCCGGGCAGCATGAAAACGCCTGCGCTTTCCCCGCATTCAAGCTGGACGGTCTGGCTGGCCGCCGAGCGGCTGAAGCGGGCGGCGTTCCATGTGGTCGACGGTGAGGTGGTTGCGCGCCTGCTGACGGCAGATCCGCTGGCCTGTATCGATGACGTGCAGGCGGCGTATCTGGCCCATGAGGCTGGCCACACGATCAACCCCGACAGTTACTTTCTGCGCTTTGCGCAGGCGCCGGCCAATCGCATCATTGCCTTGCCCGCCAGCCTGTCGGGCAAGCAGCCGGTCAGTGGCATCAAATGGATTTCCAGCTTTCCGGGCAATATCGACACGGGCCTGCAGCGCGCCTCGGCAGTGCTGATCCTCAACGATCCGCTGACCGGCTATGCCTTTGCCTGCCTTGAGGCCTCGCGCATCAGTGCCATGCGCACGGCAGCCTCGGCGGTGCTCGCTGCGCGCTGGATGAACCGCCAGCAGCGTCATGTCGGGCGAATGTCGTTCATCGGTGCCGGTTTCATTGCCCGCACCATCCTCGACATGTTCGTCAGCGATGGCTGGACGATGGACGCGGTCAGCGTCTTCGATCAGCACCAGGATTCGGCGATGGCGCTGGTCGGGCATGCTGCCAGTCACCATGGACTGCACAGCGAGCCAGGCGACCTGGCGACGTGCTTGCAAGCCGATGTGGTGGTGTTCGCCACTACTGCGCCGAGCCCCTATGTACTGGAGCCGGTGTTTCAACCGGGGCAACTGGTGCTGAACATCTCGTTGCGCGATCTGGGGCCGGAGGTCATTGCCCAGGCCAACAACATCCTCGATGACGTCGAACACTGCCTCAAGGCTCAGACCTCGCCTGACCTCGCCGTGCAGCAGTATCAGCATCGCTCGTTCATTACCGGGACGCTGGCACAGCTGATGACCGGGCAAGTGGAGCTGAGCCCGGACAAGGCTTCGATCTTTTCGCCGTTCGGGCTCGGCGTGCTGGACCTCGCCGTGGGGCAGCGGGTGTATCGCCAGGCGGTGGCCGAGGGTAGCGCTTTGCCGGTGCCGCAGTTCTTCTTTGAATCGGCGCGCTGGTGATGGCCATGCACACGCATACCGTCGCCATTATCGGCATGGGCTCACGCGGGTTGAGCATTCTGGAGCAGTTGATCGGCATGAGTCGTCACGCCGTGCAGCAACCGCTGCGTATCGAGGTGTTCGATCCGCAGTCGCCGGGCAGCGGGTTGCACCTTGCGCAGCAGCCGGATTACCTGATGCTCAACACCATGGCCGGTCAGTTGTCGGCGTTTTCATCGGCATTTCCGGCGTGTGAACCGCCAGGCCCGACCTTTTTGCAATGGTGCAGCCGTGAGGATGTACGCCTGGATAAGCGCGGCCATGTCAGCCTGGATGGGCAGGGCAGAGCGGTGGCATTTGGCGACTTCGTGCCGCGAGCATTGCTCGGGCGCTATTTGCAGGACAGTTACCGTTTCCTGCTGCAACGCTGCCCGGCGCATGTGCAGGTGCGTCACCACGCCGAGCAGGTGCTGAGCTGCCAGCCAGCGTTGCGAACGCCGGGTTTCCGGCTGCGCACCGGCAGTCTGGCAATGGACGTAGACGGCGTGTTCCTCACCAGCGGACATGCGCCTGATCCCCACGTGCAGCAGGACGTCGGCGAGTGCGTGGTCATCGAAGGCCTTGGGCTGGCGGCCATGGACACGCTGGCGCATCTGACTCAGGGGCGTGGCGGGCGCTACGTGCGTGATGGCGGCTTCGCCGGCTGGCGTTACCTGCCGTCCGGACGCGAGCCCAGGGTGTTGATGTATTCGCGTAGCGGATTACCGTTTCATGCCAGGCCGCAATGGCATGCCTGCCGTCACGCACCGTTGCCAAGGCTGTTTTTCACGGCCGACGCCCTAGCGCGTCTGCGCGAGCAGAAGGAAGGCGGGCGGCTCGACTTTCGCACCGATGTGCTGCCCCTGATCAAGGATGAGATGCGTGCCGTGTTTTATCAGGCCAGGGTCCGGATGGAGGCGCCTGGGCGGTTGGACTCTGTCCAGCGCCTGCTGCGCGAGTCAATCTCCAGACCGGCAGTGTTTGCCCGTCTGGCAGAACAAGGGGGTGCATTCGATCCTGAGTACTGGCTGATCACCCAGCCTTGGTCTGGCGCCGAAGGCTCGTATGGGCCGTGGTTCGTCGACTGGATCAAACGTGACCTGGCCCTGAGTCGGCTGGGCACCGCGCACAGCCCGATCTGTCAGGCGCTGGAGGTCTGGCGCGATTATCGCGACCTGTTGCGTCTGGTCGCCGATCGCAACGGCCTGACCGAGTCTTCGACGCTGGAGTTCTACGGCACTTGGGCAGGACTGAGCAACCGTCTGGTCGGCGGGCCGCAGAAGGAACGCCATGAAGACCTGCTGGCGCTGATCGAGGCCGGGGTCGTGACGGTCTTGCCGCCGATGAGTGACGTGCAGGAGCCGCACAACCGCCTGTCTGCCCGCGTCGCCCACAGCGGCGTGTCGGGCAGTCGTCATGGGTTGATCAACGATCTGCGCAAGCGCGGGCTGATTCGTGCCGCCCATGCCTGGCCTGCCGATGGCATCGACACCGACGCAGCGGGCCGCGCAATTGGCCGCGACGGTGAGGTGCAGCAGCGGCTCTGGGTTCTCGGGCCCGCCGTGGAAGGCTGCACGTTCTACAACCACTACGTACCGACACCTGATCCGACCTGTCGCGCGCTGATCGAGGCGCGCCGGGCGGTCGAGTCATGCCTGGATACGCTGACAAACACAACTTCAAGTGGCATCACATTTCAGTTGAACAAAGCTATTCAAGCTATTAATTAAAAAGGAATTATTGCTATGTACGAAATCACTTTGCTGACCGCCCTTGCTGGCGCGTTCATTGTGCTGATCATCAGCCCCGGTCCGAACTTTCTGGTCATCACCCAACTCTCGTTCAGCCAGTCACGGCAGCAGGGCATCTGTGCCGGGCTGGGCGTTGCCTCGGGCAGCATTCTCTGGGCCTTGCTGGCTGCCACCGGGTTGGGGCTGGTGTTTCAGCAGTTGCCATGGCTGCAACCGACCCTGCAATTGCTCGGCGGTGCCTACCTGACCTGGCTCGGCAGCAAAAGCCTGCGCAGCGCCGGCAGCCAGCCCAAACCCAGGGACATCGCTGCGCTGGGCATTGGCAGTCTGAGCCGTGCCTATCGGTTCGGCTTGCTGACCAACCTGACCAATCCCAAGGCGCTGGCGTTCTACACCAGCGTGTTCACCACCGTGACCACGCCGGGCATGCCGATGTGGGTGCGTACTGCGGGTGTATCGATCATCGCGGTACTGGCGATTTCCTGGTTCGTGCTGCTCGCCACGCTGTTTTCGATACCTGCGGTACAGACGCGCTATCAGCATATGAAAAAGGCCATCGACATCATCACCGGGTTTTTCATGATCGCTTTCGGCCTGCGCCTGCTGATCGGTTTGCTGCCGGCTGCCTTCATTCACTGAAACATCTGTAAAGGAATACCTGCATGCATCGCAACGACTGGCACTACCCGACTTCCATCCGCGCAGGCGCAGGACGCGTCAACGAACTGGCCGACGCCTGCAGGGTGACCGGCATACAACGTCCGCTGCTGATCACCGACAGCTTTCTGGGCAGCACCGACATGATCGCCAGCGCCGTAGAGGACTGCCGCAGCCAATTGGGCCACTGCGGCCTGTTTGACCGAGTCAAGGGCAACCCGACCGGCACCAACGTCGCCGAGGGGCTGCACGCTTACAGAACCGGAGGCTACGACGGTGTGATTGCGTTTGGCGGCGGCTCGGCGCTGGACGCTGCCAAGGCAGTCGCACTGATGTCGGGCCAGACCCGCCCGTTATGGGATTTCGAAGACATCAACGACAACCATCTGCGCGCCGATCCGGATGGCATTGCGCCGCTGATTGCGCTGCCGACGACGGCCGGGACCGGCTCTGAAGTCGGGCGTGCGTCGGTGATTACCGATGAACAGGCGCAGGTCAAACGCACCATCCTGCACATTCGCATGATGCCGCGCATCGCGATTCTGGATGCCACGCTGACACTCGACCTGCCCAGGCACTTGACCGCCGCCACTGGGGCCGATGCCTTGACCCACTGCATGGAATCCTGGTGTTCGCCGGCCTGGCACCCGATGGCCGAGGCGGTTTCGGTCAAGGGCATGCAGATGATCAAAGCGTTTTTACCGCGCGTTGTTGCCGATGGGCAGGATCTGGAGGCGCGACAGCAGATGCTGGTGGCCTCCAGCCTTGGCGCGGCCGCGTTTCAGCGCGGGCTGGGCGGCGTACACGCGATCGCGCAGAGCCTTGGGGCGCTCTACGACCAGCATCATGGCTTGCTCAACGCGATCCTGCTGCCCTACGTGCTAGAGGCCAATCGCTCGGTGCTGCAGACGCAAATGGACGATCTGGCGGTTTACCTGCGGTTGCCGTCGCCCGGGTTTTCCGGGGTGATGGACTGGCTGCTGACGCTGCGCGAGCAGATTGGCATTCCACATACGCTGAGCGAGATCGGCATCGATGATCGCGAAGCCGAGCGGGTCGGACGGATGGCCTTTGCCGATGGATGCTCGCACACCAACCCGATTCGCCATTCGGCGCAGGTCTACGCGCAGATTTTCAGCCGTGCAGTGAGGGGCGAGTGAACCATGGCTACCCTGAACGAGGCGGGCATACAGCGTCTTGACCAAGTCTGGCGGAGTTTCGTCGAGCAGGGCCGGATCGTCGGCGGCGTGCTGTTGCTGGCTCGCCAGGGCCGCCTGGCATACGCCAGTGCGCGCGGCTGGGCCGATCGCGAGCAGCAGATTCCGGTCACCCGCAGCACGCGTTTTCGCCTGGCCTCATTGACCAAGCTGTTGACCTCGGTCGCGGTGTTGCGGCTCTGTGAACGGGGTGTGCTGGATCTGCACGCTTCGGTGACTCACTGGTTGCCAGCCTTTCGACCGCGTCTGGCCAATGGCCGCGAGCCGCTCATCACGCTGCAGCACCTGCTGTCACACACGTCCGGTTTGAGCTATGGCTTTGAGCAGGCGCCCGATAATGCCTATCAGCGGGCCGGGGTGTCGGACGGGCTGGACCGGGTAGCGTTCGACCTGCAGGAAAACCTGACGCGTTTGGCGCGTGTGCCCTTGCTGTTCGAGCCCGGCAGCACCTGGGGGTACTCGCTGGCCACGGATGTATTGGGTGCAGTGGTCGAACAGGCCACTGGCCTGAAGTTGTCAGAAGCCATCGATAAATGGGTCACCGCGCCTCTGCGCATGCATGCGACCTCATTCAGGCACCTGCCGGAGCGGCCGCTGGCCAGTGCCTACAAGGACGGTGTCAGCGGCCCGCAGCGTATCGGCGATGACGATGGTGTGTTGCTCGCCAGCGGCAAGGCGCAGCTTTCCGCAGCCCGCGCCTTTGACACAGATGCGTATCAGTCAGGCGGGGCGGGAATGCTGGGCACGGCGGATGACTATCTTCGGCTGCTTGAATGCCTGCGTCTTGGCGGAGCGCCTCTATTGAGTGAAGCCAGTACCGCGCGTTTGCTGGGCAATGCGATTGGCCAGACGAGCATCGCCAGTCGCGGGCCCGGCTGGAGGTTCGGGCTGGGGCCGATGATCCTCACCGATCCAGTGCTCGCCGGGCAGCGGCAGGGCGCGGGAACCTGGTCATGGTGCGGGCTGTATGGCAGCCATTACTGGGTCGATCCGCGTGCTGCGCTGAGCATGGTGGTCCTGACCAACACGGCGGTTGCCGGCGCGTGGGGCGAATTTGCCGACGCAATCGTCGATGCGCTTTACCCCAGGCTGGGGGTCAGGCCCGGGCAAATTGCTTGCGGTAACTGCTCGGGCTGATGCCTACCAGATTGCGGAAGTGCCGGCGAAACGACTCTTCGGAGCCGAAGCCGGCGCGGTCCACCACTTCGTTCAGGCGTAATTTCGACGATTCCAGCAGTTCCTTGGCGTAGGCAATGCGCTCACCGAGCAGCCAGTCGTAAGGCGTCAGCCCGGTGCTTTCCATGAAGCTGCGGTGCAAGGTACGGGTACTGAGCGCCGCGCGTGAGGCCATCTCCTTGATGGTATGCGGGCGCTGCAAGTCGCTGCGAATCCAGTCCATGAGGTTGGAAATCGGCCCGTCGCTGGCCGATACCAGTTGCCGGGATGCGTATTGCGATTGACCGCCTTCGCGATGAGGTGGAATGACCATGCGCTGCGCGACCATGTTGGCGACGCGCGAGCCGTGATCGTTGCGCACCAGGTGCAGCATCATGTCCAGCCCTGCGGCCGAGCCTGCTGCGGTCACGATGCTGCCCTGATCCACATACAGTTCGTTGGGCTGAATGGTCAGGCCCGGGTACATGGTGGCCAGCAGGTCGGTATAGCGCCAGTGGGTCGTTACCTTGTGCCCGTCGAGCAGACCTGCCGCCGCCAGAACGAAGGCCCCGGTACAGATCGAGCAGATTCGCGCGCCGCGTGCGTGAGCCGCCTGGAGCTGTTCGATGAGCCGTTGCGGGACCTCGGATTCCACCCCGCGCCAGCCCGGCACGATGATCGTGTCGGCGTTTTCCAGCAGCACCTCGCCGGGTGTCGGCACGATGGTGATGCCCCCGGCAGCGGTGATCGGGCCGTCGTCGACCGGGAAGGTCGCGAACTCGTACCAGCTGACGCCCAACTCTGGTCTTTTCAGCGCAAAGACTTCAACCGTGCAGCCAAATTCGAAGGTGCACAGCTGGTTGTAGATGAGTGCGACAACGAGATGATTTTTCATGGCGCGATGTTACCGGATATTGGCATTTCAGCCAGTAGTTTGGCGTGATGCTACTGAGTAATCTGCTCTGTGTCACCGCTGAAACCCGCTTAACCCTCAATATGATGCAAGTGGTCTGCCATGCAGGCCCTGGAGCCAACTCGTGCCACTCAATATCGGTATCTACGTTTATGACGACGTCGAGGTTCTCGACTTCGCTGGCCCCTATGAAGTGTTCACCACCGCAACCCGCATGCACGCCCGCAATAGCCGTGATGACCGGCAGTTGTTCAACGTGTTCACCATCGGCCGCAGCACGGCGCCGGTGCGTGCCCGCGCCGGGCTCAAGGTCGATCCGGATTTCTCGATCAACGACCATCCGCCCGTCGACTGCCTGATCGTCCCGGGTGGCGTGGTGACCGCCGAACTGGAAAAACCCGACGTGATCCACTGGATCAGTGATCAATCGGAGCCTGGCCGCGTGGTCGCTGCCGTGTGCACCGGCGCCTTCCTGCTGGCCAGGACCGGCAAGCTGGCCGGCAAGCAGGTGACCACGCACTGGGAAGACATCGACGACCTCAAGGAAATGTTCCCGTCGGTGGACGTGCTCAGCACGCTGCGCTGGGTCGATGAAGGCTCGTTCGTGACCTCGGCAGGCATTTCTGCCGGCATCGACATGAGCCTGCACCTGGTCGAGCGCCTGCACAGCCGTGAACTGGCCGAACGCACCGCGCTGCAGATGGATTTCGACTGGACCGAGAACGACTGAGTCATCCAGTCGCGCTGCGGATACCCCTGAAGAGGCTATGTGCGCGAAATGTGCATAGCCAGCGCTTCAACGCTATAGCCAGCGTCCGCCTTACCCCCGCTTGAGACACTCATTCGAACGACCGATAACCCGGCCAACTCGGTGTTTCGGCGGGGGTTTCCTGTATTCCCGAGCCTTTGGCTCAGCGGCAGGACCGCACCCACCTTTGCAAAACCAGAGTGCAGGACACATGAAAACCCACTTCTTCAAAGTCGTTCAAACCGTTGCACAGCACGGTTCGTTCTCCGAGGCCGCCGCCATTCTGGGCTGCAGCCAGTCGAACATCAGCTATGCGATCAAGGAAGTCGAAGATTTTTTCGAAAAACGCCTGTTCATTCGCAGCCGCACAGGTTGCACGCTCACCCCTGAAGGCAAGGTCATCAGCCAGACCCTGGGAAATATCATGGCCACGCTCGAACAACTAAAAAAAATGGGGTCAGTGGCAGCGTCACCATTCATTACCACTCGCACATCCGCGAAACCGGCCTGAGCGCCTCGCTGGACTTTCTCGCCCATCATTACCCCGATATCCACCTGAATGTGCTGCACCGCAGCGAACAGAATCCGTCGCTGGACGCATTGATAAAGGGCGTGGCCGATATTCTCATCCTGCCGGGTACTGTGCTGGACGAGCATTACCTCGAACACCATTGCTGGTCGGACCACTACGTACTGGTGGCGGCGCGAAGCAAGCAGGGCAAGGCGCAATGTTTCGCCGAGCTTGCGCAGGTGTCGCGCTATGTTGCCTGGCGGCATCCGGGCGTGGAACGCCTGCACCAGCAACTGGCATCGGCACAGGTACGGCTCAGCCATCGCGGCGAACTCAGTTGCCTGGACACGCTGCTGGACCTGGTTGCCAAGCGCCATTGCATCTCGATTGTGCCCAGCGCGCTGTTGAGCGGGCGGCTTCGCGAGCTGGAATCGATCCCGTTGCCGCTGACCGTGAGGCGTCAGATCAGCGTCGTGGCGCGGCCTGCTTCATTGCTGTCCAACGCCGCCAATGCCGTGGTTCAGGCACTGAAAAAACCACCTGCTTCAAACACTCAGTCTCATTGAGGAATATGTCGTAAAACGCTGTCAGAGTGCCCTCAACGAGCGTTTGACTACGATATGAATGCAACGAATCGGGCCGGCAAGGCTCATATCCGTAAGCAATACATTCAGGATGCCCCGCACGCGGGGCGTCTCAGGTCGCCGATTCGAGAGGAAGACTGAACGCTATGACGATACCGGACAAGCAGTACGTGGACTGGCTGGTCGAGCAATCGATGCTGAACGCCGCAAGACAGCGCGCCAAGACCTATTCGGGGCAGGGCAGGCTCTGGCAGCGTCCTTTCGCCCTTGCACGTCCCAGAGACGCCTCCGCTATCGCCTCGGTCTGGTTTACCGCCTACCCGGCCTCCATCGTCACCCGCGAAGGCGGCTCGGTGCTCGAAGCGCTGGGGGATGAGACCCTCTGGCATGCACTGTCGGAAATCGGCATTCAGGGCATTCACAACGGGCCGCTGAAGCTTTCCGGCGGCTTGCAGGGCCGCGAGCGCACGCCAAGTATCGATGGCAACTTCGACCGCATCAGTTTCGGCATCGACCCGGACCTGGGTACCGAGGCGCAGTTGTTGAGCCTGACGCGCATTGCCGCAGCGCACAACGCGGTGATCATCGACGACATCATCCCGTCGCACACCGGCAAGGGCGCTGACTTCCGCCTGGCCGAGATGGCGTACGAGGATTACCCCGGTCTGTTCCACATGGTCGAGATCCGTGAGGAAGACTGGCAACTGTTGCCTGAAGTGCCTGCGGGCCGCGATGCTGTCAACCTGATGCCCGATGTGGTGGATCAGCTGCGCGACAAGCATTACATCGTCGGCCAGTTGCAGCGGGTAATTTTCTTCGAGCCTGGGGTCAAGGAAACCGACTGGAGCGCCACTGACGTGGTACAGGGCGTTGATGGCAAGGCCCGCCGTTGGGTTTACCTGCATTATTTCAAGGACGGCCAGCCCTCCCTGAACTGGCTGGACCCCAGCTTTGCCGCGCAGCAGATGATCATCGGCGACGCGCTGCACGCCATCGATGTCATGGGCGCCCGCGTATTGCGTCTGGACGCCAACGGCTTCCTTGGTGTCGAGCGTCGCGCCGAGGGTACCGCCTGGTCGGAAAGCCATCCGCTGTCGATCACCGGCAACCAGCTTTTGGCCGGTGCGATCCGCAAGGCGGGCGGCTTCAGCTTCCAGGAGCTGAACCTGACCATCGATGACATTGCCTCCATGGGGCAGGGTGGCGCGGATCTGTCCTACGACTTCATTACCCGGCCGGCCTATCAGCACGCGCTGCTGACCGGCACCACCGAGTTCCTGCGCCTGATGCTGCGTCAGGTACATGCCTATGGCATCGATCCGGCGTCGTTGATCCATGCCTTGCAGAACCACGATGAACTGACCCTGGAACTGGTGCACTTCTGGACGCTGCACGCCCACGATACTTTCCATTACCAGGGCCAGACGTTCCCGGGCAACATCCTGCGCGAGCACATCCGTGAGGAGATGTACGAAAAGCTGTCCGGCGAACATGCGCCGTACAACCGCAAGTTCGTCACCAACGGCGTCTCTTGCACCACGGCGAGCATCATCACTGCAGCGCTGGGCATTCGTGACCTGAACACCATCACCGATGCCGACATTCAGCAGATCCAGCACATTCACCTGCTGCTGGTGATGTACAACGCCATGCAGCCGGGCGTGTTTGCTCTGTCGGGTTGGGACCTTGTGGGTGCCCTGACACTGCCGGCCGAGCAGGTCGACCATCTGATGCAGGATGGCGACACACGCTGGGTTCACCGCGGCGCCTACGATCTGGTCGATCTGGACCCGGAAGCCGAGTTTTCTGCGGGTGACATGCCGCGTCCCAAGACGCTGTACGGCAGCCTGGTCACTCAGCTCCAGCGTCCCGATTCGTTTGCCTCGCAGCTCAAGAAAATTCTCGCTGTGCGCCGCGCTTATGACATCGCCGCAAGCCGTCAGATTCTGATTCCGGATGTCGAGCATCCAGGGCTGCTGGTCATGGTCCATGAATTGCCGGCCGGCAAGGGCACACAGATCACTGCGCTCAATTTCAGCGCGGAGACCATCGTCGAAACGCTGCAACTGCCCGGTATCGCGCCGGGTCCGGTGGTCGACATCATCAACGAGCGTGTTGAAGGCGATCTGACCGAGCAGGGCGAGTTCACTATCACCCTGGACGCCTACGAAGGGCTGGCCCTACGCGTGGTCAGCGCCTTGCCACTGTAAGGTGTAACGCGCAGCGGGATCGGCTGCGCGTTACCGCTGAGTCAGGCTGCTCAGGGCTGATGCTTTTTCAGGCGATAGGCAAACTGGGCGCGGCTCAGGCCCAGCAAGCGCGAGGCTGCCGCCAGGTTGCCTTCGCTCTTGTCCAGCGCCTCCTGGATCAGGCGCTGTTCGAGGCCGTCGATGGAGAACGCCTGATCCGGCTGATTCAGGGAGTCCAGCAGCGAGGCAGCAGGTGCCTGCTGTCCGGCAGGAGCCGATGCCTGACGCAGTGCTCCATGGTGATTCAGCGAGTAGGCGTCCCGCGGTAACGATTCGTTGCGGAAAATATGCACCAGGTCGATGGCCTGGCCTTCGTCGCTGGCGATCAGGCCGCGCTCGATCAGGTTCTGCAATTCACGTACATTCCCGGCAAAGTCATAACCCAGCAGGGTTTTCAGCGCGCGCATGGTCAATCCGGCCGGCGTCCTGCCGTACTCCTGACAGAAGCGCTTGAGAAAGAAATTGATCAGCAGTGGAATGTCATCGCGGCGCTCGCGCAATGGCGGCAGGGCGATCGGGTAGACGTTGAGGCGATAGAACAGGTCTTCACGGAAATCGCCAGCGGCCACCGCCTTGCGCAGATCGACGTTGGTCGCCGCCACCACTCGAACGTTGACCTTGATGCCGTGTACACCCCCGACGCGCTCGATTTCCCGTTCCTGCAAGGCGCGCAGCAGCTTGCTTTGCCCGGCAAGGCTTAGCGAGGTGATCTCATCGAGAAACAGCGTGCCACCGTTGGCGCGCTCGAAACGCCCGGGTCTGGAGTGCGTGGCCCCGGTATAAGCCCCTCGTTCCACCCCGAACAACTCGGCCTCGATAAGGTTGTCCGGGATGGCTGCGCAGTTGAGCGCCACGAACGGGCCTTCGCGGTTGCGGCTGAGCTGGTGCAACTGGCGGGCGAACATTTCCTTGCCGACTCCGGACTCACCGCTGATCAATACGGTTGCCGGGGTCATCGCCACTCGTTGCAACGCCTGGCTGGCCGCATTGAAGGCAGCACTTGCGCCTACCAGTGGCTGGTCAGTGGCGGTCGGCGGGCTTGCCTCATAGCTCGCTGCTGGCGTCGGGGCGCTGTGCACTGGAGCAGGTGAGTTGACCGCTCTCAGGTAGCTCAGGTCGCGTTCGACATCGCCCCATTGTTCCGAGGTTTTGCCGACCACACGGCAGCTCGCATGCCCCATGCCCCGGCATTCGACTTCGCGGAAAACCACCATCTGTCCGAACAGGCCGCTGACAAATCCGGTGGCGTAGCCGATTTCGGTCCAGCACACCGGGTCCTGGCCGATACCATAGGCTGCGACATGCTCGTCGGCTTCGCACGAGTGATGCCAGAGAAACTCCCCCTCGTAGAACCCTGACTCGGCGTCGAATTTGAAGTGCAACGGTTCGACCTTGGTCATGCCTTCCAGGGTATGCAAGTGCGTACCGGCCCGAAACGCCGAAGAGGCGTCAGCCTGTGGCCAGCGTTCGCGAATCAGTCGGGCGTCACGCGCGCCAGACAGATACCCGGCACGGGTGAACATCCCGCGTGCCTGCTCCTGGCCCAACCGCTCGATGATCTCGCGGCGCAGGGTGCCGAACGATGAGGTGTGCAGCAGCAACATGCGCTGGTCGTTGAGCCAGATGCGCCCATCGTCAGGCGAAAAGAACAGGCAACTGGTCAATTCCTCGGCGGTTGGCGAGCCGCCTGCGTGCGTTTGACTGCTGTCGCCGCGAGGCGAGAAATGCTCGGTGGGAACGCTGTGATCGGGCAGCTCGCAGTGAGGGTTGTTCATGGGTGTACCTCGGCCGGGCGATGGTCGAAATGATCAAATCGGGGCTTGATTAATAAACATAACTTCATCAAATGAACAAGCGCCTCCGCGTAGAGTTTCCACTGAGGGGGCTCGACGCTTCAGCGCGATCGTCGCAAACCCTTGTCCCAAAGCGGTCGAGTGATGACATGATGGTCGGATTACAATCCCGGCACAGGCTTTGCTCTGACGTATGTACGGCGCATGCTTCCCACTACAAAAGGGGCAGGCGATTACAACCATAAAAGCCGGAGTCTTAATATGTCAGCGTCTGATGGCACCCCCCTGTTGCAACGCGCGATTGAAGCCGAATGCGTTTTCAATGGCGACTGGATTCCTTCCTCGTCTCCTTCATTGCCCGTCATCGAGCCCGCGACAGGCGAGCTGTTGATGAACACAGCCATGGCTGATGCAGCAGACATCGCCGTGGCCTGCCGAGAAGCCGCGCTGGCTCAACCTGCCTGGGCGGCGCTGGGGCCGCGTGAAAAGGCCGACATATTTCTTCTGGCCGCCGATCATGCGGTCTGTGCGTTCGATGAACTGGCCCTGTATCTCGCCCGCGAGACCGGCGGCAGCTTGCAAAAGGGCCAGCACGAAGTGAACGAGACCATCGTGTTGTTGCGTCAGGCTGCGGGGATGCTGTCGCAGGCCCATGGTCATGGCCTGATACTGCCGAGTCAGGCAGGTCGTCTGTCCTATGCGCGGCGTGTTGCGCACGGTGTGGTGGGGGTGATATCGCCGTTCAATTTTCCTTTGGTACTGTCCCTGCGCTCGGTCGCTCCGGCGCTGGCTGCCGGCAATGCCGTGGTGCTCAAGCCCGATCCACAGACGCCGATCAGCGGCGGTTTCCTGATCGCCCGGCTGTTCGAGGAAGCCGGCCTGCCCAAGGGGCTGTTGCACGTTCTGCCGGGTTCGGCCGATGCTGGCGAAGCGCTGTGCCGCGACACTAACGTACAGATGATCACCTTTACCGGCTCGACCGGGGCCGGACGCAAGGTTGCCGAGGCTGCGGGTCGCAACCTGAAGAAAGTGTCGCTGGAGCTGGGCGGCAAGAATCCACTGGTGATTCTTGAAGACGCCGACCTTGATCTGGCCGCCAGCAATGCGGCGTTTGGTGCCTGGCTGCACCAGGGGCAGATTTGCATGGCCACCGGGCTGATTCTGGTGCATGAGTCCATTGTCGCCGACCTGACCCGCAAGCTGGCGGACAAGGCGCGGGCGCTGACGGTGGGTAACGCGGCACGCGGTGAGGCTGCTCTGGGGCCGCTGATCAACAAACGGCAATTGCAGCACGTGCATCAGGTGGTCAGTGACAGCCTGCAGGCCGGCGCGCGACTGGAAACCGGTGGCGAGTATGAAGGCCTGTTCTATCGACCGACTGTGCTCAGCGGCGTGAAACCCGGCATGCGCGCATTCGACGAAGAGATTTTTGGCCCGGTAGCGGTTGTGGTCAGTTTTTCCACGGACGAGGAAGCCATCGAGCTGGCCAATCGTTCCGAGTATGGCCTGGCGGCTGCGGTGATTTCCCCTGACATCGGCCGCGCGACGGCGCTTGGCGACCGACTCAGGTGCGGCATGCTGCACATCAATGATCAGACGGTGGCCGATGAGTGCGTCAACTCGTTCGGCGGGCGCGGTGCGTCGGGCAACGGCAGCAGCGCTGGCAGCCCCTCGGACTGGGATGAATACAGCCAATGGCAGTGGGTGACAGTTAAGAACCAGGCGCCGGCCTATCCATTCTGAGTCTGACTGATATTCCATGCTTCACTGCAACAAGTGATTTGATTCAATGGCAAAACGTGATCCAACAACAATAAGAGCGCGTGACTATGAACCTGAATAACAAAACACTGATCGTCACTGGCGTGTCATCCGGCATCGGCGCTGAGCTGGCACGTGTGGCGCGCTTCCAGGGTGCCCGAGTGATCGGCATCGATCGTCATGAACCGCAACTGACCGTGGACAGTTTCTTCCAGGCGGATCTCGCCGACCCAGGCAGTATCGACGCGTTGATCGAGCGTTTGCCCAAGCAGATCGACGGCCTGTGTAATATCGCCGGTGTACCCGGCACCGCCCCCGTTCAGGCGGTCGCCCAGGTCAATTACCTCGGGCTGCGTCACCTGACCCAACGCGTGTTGCCGCGCATCGTGTCGGGCGGCAGTATCGTCAACGTGGCGTCGATACTCGGTTCGCAGTGGCCGGAAAGGCTGGAGTTGCACAAGGCGCTGGCTGCCACCGAAAGCTACGGCGAAGGGCAGGAGTGGCTGGCGGCCAATCCGGTCGCCCATGAAACCTGCTACCAGTATTTCAAGGAAGCGCTGATCGTCTGGAGCTTCAAGCAGTCGCAGGAATGGTTTCGCGATCATTCGGTACGCGTCAACTGCGTCGCACCGGGGCCGGTGTTCACGCCGATTCTGGGCGATTTTGTCAGCATGGTTGGCCAGGAGCGGGTCGCCCGTGATGGCCTGCACATGAAGCGTCCTGCGCTGGCCGATGAGGTGGCCGAGGTGATTGCGTTTCTGTGTTCCGACGCGTCGCGCTGGATCAACGGTGTCAACTTGCCGGTGGATGGAGGGTTGGCCGCTTCCTACGTGTAATGGCTGCACGTGTTGCAACCCCGGCGACGCGTTCGTGGCGTCGGGGCTCTTGAAAACAACAACAATAAGTACAGGAATCACAAGATGCCCAAGTCAGTCTTGCGTACCGTTGCGACCGTATCATTCATCGCCTTGTCATCGACTGCATACGCCTATGACTTGCCCGGCCTCAATCTGGGCAACACCAGCTTCTACGACGGATCCCCGGCGCCTGCAGGCCCGGGCTGGTATCTGGAGGAGTATCTGAACTATGCCAAGGCCAATCGCTTCAATGACGTGAATGGCGACAAACTGCAACTTCCCAAACAGGATGTGGATGTCCTGGCGGTGACGACGCAGATCATCTACGTCGGTCAGCCAATGGCCAATGGTGCCATGCCGGGTATTACCGCAATCAATACGTCGCTGGCGCATGTCGACGTGGATGACGGTCTGGGCAACACCGCCCTGAGTTCGCGCGCCGGTTTCGGCGATTTGGTCATCGGCCCGTTTCTGCAGCTGCCGACGATCACCCGTGCCGATGGCAGCCCGCTGCTGACTCAGCGTATCGAGGCGGACATTGCGATTCCGGTCGGCGCCTACGATCGCAATCGCTCGATCAACCCCGGCAGCAATTTCTGGTCGTTCAACCCGTACTACGCCGCGACTTACTGGTTCTCGCCGAAATGGTCGGCCAGCGGGCGTTTCATGTATTTGTGGAACGGCAAGAATGATGACCCGCAAGCCGGGTTCGGCAATGTTTCCGACACGCAGGCAGGGCAGGCCCTGCACGCCAACCTGACGTTGCAGTACGCGGTTAACGAACAACTTTCGCTGGGGCTCAACGGTTACTGGCTCAAGCAGTTCACGGATACCCAGGTGGACGGCCATGATGTGAGTGGTCGCAAGGAAAAGGTCTGGGCCATTGGCCCCGGCTTCCTATATGCCTTCAACAAGGAGAACGTGCTGACGGTCAATAGCTACTTCGAACAGGGCGCGGAAAACCGCACCGAAGGCAACAAGGTGGTGCTGAATTTTCTGCACAAGCTGTAAGGCATGAGATTGTTTTGACTATCGTTCCAACGCTCCGCGTTGGAATGCAGTTCGTGACGCTCTGCGTCACACAAGGGTTCTGCGATGTCAGGTGGATTGAGGTTCGGCTCAGGTCACCTTTTCGCCCCTCGGCGAGTTACTTT
Source organism: Pseudomonas syringae KCTC 12500 (assembly GCF_000507185.2). NCBI lineage: Bacteria > Pseudomonadati > Pseudomonadota > Gammaproteobacteria > Pseudomonadales > Pseudomonadaceae > Pseudomonas > Pseudomonas syringae. The sequence goes on along the minus strand of NZ_AYTM02000002.1, from coordinate 5,741,406 downwards.
GATGGGGCCAAAGTAACCAAAGCCCCTCGCTCCTGTTTCCGGCCCGACTTCGTCGGGTTCCTTCGCCCTGACACTGATCCGGGGGTCGCCGCAACGGGCCATCCATGGCCCAGGCTGTGTAAAAACTACTGCGCTTGGCAATACTGCGTTAAAAACAGGCGAAAAATGCTCATTTAGAACACCTAGACTCCGCTTTTTCGCCTGTTTTTGCCTTGTCTTGCCTTCGCTCGTGACGTTTTTACACACCCTGGGCCCGGTGCGGCTAGCCTGGCGTCCTGCCAGGCTACCCCCGGATCAGCGCCAGGACTCAGCCGTCACTAACGTCGCACTCTGCGTCGACAGTACCATCGCGATCAAAAAAGCAGCCTGAGATCTAAAACAAATCTCGCTTAACCCCCAGAACGATGTGACACGGATTGCTCATTGTTATACATAAATCCGCTCTTGATTCTGGCCGGAGGCCGTGGGAGTGGACCGGGCGACGCTTCGCTTGTTGGCGAAGAGGGCCTTGATCAGCTCGACTCTGCAGCCTTGAGCTCACGCTTCTCGATGGCGACTGATCTGGACAGCACGGTGATCGCCGCCAGTGCCGCAATCACCAGGCCTGGCGAGGTGGCCAGCAGTACGCCGGCGGTTCCGGCGCCAGCGCCCAGCAGTTGCCCGGCCGCCAGGGGGCCGGCGACCGAACCGAGACGGCCGATGGCCACTGCAGCTCCCACACCGGTGGCGCGTACCGAGGTCGGGTAGGAGGGTGGGGCCAGCGCATACAGCACCAACTGCGCGGCAATGACAAATACCCCGGCTGCAAACCCGGCAATGGCCATCGGTACGATACCGACCGACAGACCCACGCCTGCCAGCGCCGCGAGCAAACCGGCATAAACAAACAGCACCACCTTGATACCATTGCAGCGATCGAGCAACAGCCCGCCCAACAGCGATCCCAGTGCGCCGCCGATGTTGAACAACATCTGCACCATGCCCGCCTGCGGCTTGCTGAAACCCTGACCGATCAGCAGTGAAGGCAGCCAGTTGAGCAGCATGTACATCACGGTCAGGGTAAAGAAGTAACCGAGCCACAAGGCCAGCGTCGTGCGCGCCCGGCCTTCGCCGAACAACGCAGTGGCGCTTGAATGCCGAACGCTGCCAGCGCTGGTCTGCTGTCTGAAAGCGCTGGACTCGGGCAGCAACAGGATCATCAGCGGAACCACCAGCAGCGGCACCAGACCACCGATGATGAACGTGGTCTGCCAGTGCTCGCTGGTGAACATGGCCACGACCGCCGCCAGGGCACCACCCAATGGCACTCCTGCGTACATGACGCTGATGGCCAGCCCGCGGTGACGTTCGCTGACGGCTTCGGCGCACAAGGCAATCAGGTTGGGCAGCGCTGCCCCAAGACCCAGGCCGGTCATGAAGCGCACCAGCAGCAGGCCGGAAAAGCTCTCGACATACGCAGTGCTCAGCGAAAAGACCCCGAACAGCAGTACTGCGCTCACCAGGATCTTCTTGCGGCCGATGCGATCGGCAATCCACCCGCCAAAGAACGCGCCAGGCAGCAGCCCAATGATCCCTGCGCTGAACACCCAGCCCATCATTTTCGGATCAAGTGCGAAGGTCTGACGCAACCCGGCGGCCGCCGTTCCGGCAGCTTGCAGGTCGAAACCTTCGATGAGCGCAACGATAAAACACAAGACAATGGTCAGCGTCGATCGACGTAACGGACTGTTCATGGCAAGCCTCATTGTTGTTTTTGTTGTGGAGAAAAGCCTGTTCCCTAGCGCCAATCGAGGCGTTGTGACAGGTAGTTATCAAGGTAACAAAAATAACTAAAAATTGAATCTGGTCGAAATACTCGTAAAAAACGGATCTTAGTCTTTTAAAAACATTGAGTTAGAAGATGAATGTCGAGCGACTGATAAAGTAGTTAATAATATTAATGTTCGATTATCGATCACTTTGGATTGACGTGGCCGCAGAATCTTTCAATTCTCTGCTCACGGACCTGCAATCAAGCGCCGGACCGACTCCAAAAACAACAACAATAAGTGGACACCGAACATGTCGAAGCTCGCTCATGATGCAGCAAGCGCTGTGTCAGCTCCCTTTTTTCGTGGAAAACGTTGTGGCCTCGCGCTGGGCCTGCTGGGTATCAGTGCCATTCCCGACCCTGCACAGGCGCAGGGCTTTCTGGATGACAGCCATGGCACCCTGACGCTGCGCAACTATTATATGGACCGCGATTACAAGGATGATGGCGCCAAGACAGCAACTCGGGAGTGGGCGCAGGGCTTCATCATGAACGCGGAATCCGGCTTTACCCAAGGGCCGGTGGGGTTCGGCCTGGACGCCCGGGCGCTGGTCGGCGTGAAGCTGGATTCTTCGCCAGACCGCAGCGGCACCGAGCTGTTGCCGGTATCTGCCAGTGATGGCCGTGCGGCCGACGAGTATTCGCGGCTGGCCCTGACCGGCAAGCTGAAATTCCATGAAACCACGGTCAAGACCGGTGATGTGTCGATTTTCCTGCCGTTCGCTTTCGCCAGTCCCTCGCGACTGTTACCGCAGACCTTTCGTGGCACCACGCTGACTTCCAGGGACATCGATGACCTGACCCTCAACGCGGGCTACATCGACCGGGTCAACAAGCGTGACTCCAGCAACTACCAGGCCATCAGCATCGCTTCACCGAACCGCCGTTTCAATGGGGCGGCAACGTCGTCGCACATGGCTTATGCCGGTGGCGATTATCAGGTCGACAAGGACCTGAGCCTGCGCGCGTATCATGCCGAAGTAGACGATCTCTATACCCAGAACACCCTGGCCCTGCTGCACAAGCTGGCGATTGGCGACGGCGTGCTGAGCACCGATCTGCGCAGCTTTTTCAGCCGCGATACCGGCAGCGCGAAAGCTGGCGAAGTCGACAACCAGAACCTGTCCGCGCTGTTTGGCTACAAGTGGGGAGGGCACAGCGTCAGCCTTGGCTACATGCATTCCAGTGGCGACACGGCGACGCCTTATGTCTCGGGCACCGAACTGATGGGATTGAGCGAGATGACCATGAGCTCGGACTTCCTCAACGCCAAAGAGCGCACCTGGCAAGCCATCTACGACTATGACTTCACCGCCGTCGGGCTGGTCGGGTTGCGCAGCCGCCTGCGTTATGTGCGCGGCGACAACATTGAGCTGGCCGCTTTCAATGCCGATGATCGCAAGGAGCGTGAGTTTCAGATGGAGCTGGGCTACGTTGTGCAAAGCGGTCCGCTAAAGAACGTCGGGCTGCTGGCGCGCAAGTCGATCTATCGCAACGACTTCCCGGCAGGTGCAGCGTTTCGGGACGAGAACCAGACACGCTTTATCGTGCAATACAGCTTGCCGCTCTGGTAGCGACCCCCGCCTTGACGGCAGGGAAGCCGTTTAGGATTGATACACTTTTTTCAGCAACCTGAGCAGGTCCTGACGTTCCTTTTGATCCAGCGCTGCGGTGGATTCGAGGTCGCTGTCTACGGCGATCTGTTTCAGCTCGCGCAGCAGTGTTTCGCCGCTTTTGCTGAGAAAGATGCCGTACGAGCGTTTGTCCGGCTTGCAACGTACCCGGACGGCCAGCGCGCGTTCTTCGAGCTTGTTGAGTAATGGAACGACCTGAGGCGGTTCGATCGCCAGTGCTTTGGCCAGGTCTGCCTGCATGAGCCCCGGGTTCTGCTCGATGATCGCCAGGGCCGAGAACTGCGCCGGGCGCAGGTCGTGTGTGGAAAGACGTCCGATCAGGTTCTGGAACAGCTTGAGCTGCGCACGGCGCATGGCATAACCGATCAGATCATCCAGCGCAGAATCCGTTGGTAAAGGTGCCTCGGCAGCCTGTACGGGAGCCTGGCAAACGTCGGCGATGTCAGATGGCTTGGCCATTGAAAATGCGGTCCTTATGGTTTGATGGGTCAATCAGCCGATCAGTTTGCCGAGGTTGGCGAATGATAGCTATGGGGTGTTACTTCACTGTGACCCACGGGTTCGGACGGAGTGCCGAGATTTTGATTAATGTGAATAACAGTTAATTGACATAACTATATTTGCGGTTTAGCTTTGAGTCATCTTCAAGCCAAGAACAAGAGAGCATCGCCATGAGCAAATATGAAGGCCGCTGGTCAACCATCAAGGTCGAGATCGAGCAAGGTATCGCATGGGTCATCCTCAATCGGCCGGAAAAACGCAACGCGATGAGCCCGACCTTGAACCGCGAAATGATCGATGTGCTGGAAACCCTCGAGCAGGATCCCGATGCGGGCGTTCTGGTGCTGACTGGTGCGGGCGAGGCGTGGACCGCTGGCATGGACCTCAAGGAGTACTTCCGCGAGGTAGATGCCGGACCGGAAATTCTTCAGGAAAAAATCCGTCGGGAAGCCTCCCAGTGGCAGTGGAAGATGCTGCGCATGTACGCCAAGCCGACCATCGCCATGGTCAACGGCTGGTGCTTCGGTGGTGGTTTCAGTCCGCTGGTGGCCTGTGATCTGGCGATCTGCGCTGATGAAGCGACCTTCGGCCTTTCGGAAATCAACTGGGGTATTCCGCCCGGCAACCTGGTGAGCAAGGCCATGGCGGACACCGTGGGCCACCGCCAGTCGCTTTACTACATCATGACCGGCAAAACCTTCAACGGTCAGAAGGCCGCTGAAATGGGCCTCGTCAATGAAAGCGTGCCGCTGGCGCAACTGCGTCAGGTGACCATCGATCTGGCCAACAATCTGCTGGAAAAAAATCCGGTGGTACTGCGCGCCGCCAAGCACGGCTTCAAACGCTGCCGCGAACTGACCTGGGAGCAGAACGAAGACTACCTGTACGCCAAACTCGACCAGTCACGTCTGCTGGACAAGGAAGGCGGGCGCGAGCAGGGCATGAAGCAGTTCCTTGATGACAAGAGCATCAAGCCTGGTCTGGAAGCTTACAAACGCTAGTCGGGTATCCAGAAGTTTTAAAACCGAGTCTGTAGTTCCTGATAAAGATAATAAAGAGGAATCACCATGCTGGACGTGCCCCTGCTGATCGGCGGCCAGTCGTGCCCCGCGAGTGACGGACGTACATTTGAACGCTGCAACCCGGTGACTGGCGAGGTGGTTTCGCGGGTGGCCGCGGCGACTCTGGAAGATGCCGATGCGGCGGTCGCAGCCGCTCAGGCTGCGTTCCCCGGCTGGGCGGCGATGGTGCCCGGCGAGCGTCGGGCGCGTCTGCTCGAAGCTGCCGCGCAGTTGCAGGCCCGCAGCGGCGAATTCATCGCTGCGGCCGGCGAAACCGGAGCAATGGCCAACTGGTACGGCTTCAACGTACAGCTGGCCGCCAACATGCTGCGCGAAGCGGCATCCATGACGACGCAGATTACCGGCGATGTCATCCCCTCCAATGTTCCCGGCAATTTTGCCATGGCGCTGCGCCAGCCCTGCGGTGTGGTCCTCGGTATCGCGCCGTGGAATGCGCCGGTGATTCTTGCCGCGCGAGCTATCGCCATGCCACTCGCCTGCGGCAATACCGTGGTGCTCAAGGCTTCGGAGCTCAGCCCAGCCGTGCATCGGCTGATCGGCCAGGTGCTGCAGGATGCCGGGCTGGGTGACGGTGTGGTGAACGTGATCAGCAACGCGCCGGCCGATGCGCCGGCGATTGTCGAGCGCCTGATTGCCAACCCGGCAGTACGGCGGGTCAATTTCACCGGTTCCACTCATGTAGGCCGCATCGTCGGTGAACTGTCGGCGCGGTATCTGAAACCGGCACTGCTGGAACTGGGTGGCAAGGCACCGTTTCTGGTGCTCGACGACGCCGATCTCGACGCGGCAGTAGAGGCCGCCGCCTTTGGCGCTTATTTCAATCAGGGCCAGATCTGCATGTCCACCGAGCGGCTGATCGTGGATTACAAGGTCGCCGACGCCTTCGTTGCCAAGCTGACGACCAAGATCAAAACCTTGCGCGCCGGCAATCCGGATGACAGTGAATCGGTCCTCGGGTCGCTGGTCGACGTGGGTGCCGGGACGCGCATCAAAGGCTTGATCGATGACGCCGTGGCGCTTGGCGCAACGCTGGTGATTGGCGGGCAGTTGCAGGAAAGCATTCTGCAACCGACGCTGCTCGACGGTGTGACAGATGCCATGCGCCTGTACCGCGAGGAGTCCTTCGGCCCGGTGGCCGTGGTGCTGCGCGGCGACGGTGACGAAGCGCTATTGCGACTGGCCAACGATTCGGAGTTCGGTCTCTCGGCGGCGATTTTCAGTCGTGATACCAGCCGGGCCCTGGCGCTGGCGCAACGGGTCGAGTCCGGGATCTGCCATATCAACGGCCCCACCGTTCACGACGAGGCGCAAATGCCCTTCGGCGGGGTGAAGTCCAGTGGCTATGGCAGTTTCGGCGGCAAGGCCTCGATCGAGCACTTTACCCAGTTGCGCTGGGTGACGTTGCAAAACGGGCTACGGCACTATCCCATTTGAACCACCCGATCTGAAACCTTCCAGGCCGGCGGTAACGCTCTTTTACACAAGACCGTGTCGCCGGTGACTCAGGCACAACAATAACAAGGCTGCAGCCTGGTGCTGCAACGCTTGGTCCGAACCGCTGCGTAGCGTTTGGCGCCTGCGTACCTTGATGGAGAGAACGCACGTGAGTTCCGATATCAGATCATCAACGCTGCAAAGTGAAGATAATACACCGCGCTACCGTCAGGTCTCGATCGGCCACCCGCCCATCGAGGTGCGGGAAGAGCAGGGCGTTCTGCACATGCGTTCCCTGGAGCCCCTGGCACGATTGCCCGACCGGCTGCTTGACCGGCTGGTGCACTGGGCTCAGTTGCGTCCGCAACAAACCTTTATTGCCGCCCGCGACAGCCGTGGCGGCTGGCGCAAGGTCAGTTATGCCGAGATGCTGACGGATGTGCGCGCTATCGCGCAGAGCCTGCTGGCGTACGACCTTTCCGCCGATCGGCCGCTGGCGTTGCTGTCAGGTAACGACATCGAGCACTTGCAGCTTGCTCTGGGTGCCATGTACGCCGGCATTCCATACTGCCCGGTATCACCGGCGTATTCGGTCATGTCTCAGGATTTCGCCAAGTTACGACACGTCTGCGACGTATTGCGGCCAGGATTGGTATTTGTCAGTGATGCCGCGCCGTTCCAGCGTGCTATCGATGCGATCATTCCTACGGACACGCCCGTCATCACTGTACGCGGACAGCTCAATGGCAGGCCTCATCTGAGCTTCTCCAGCCTGCTCGAAGAGCCGGGTGGCAGCGAGGCCGATGCCGCTTTCCTGGCCAGCGGCCCCAACACCATCGCCAAGTTTTTGTTCACCTCGGGCTCGACCAAACTGCCCAAGGCGGTGGTGACTACCCAACGCATGCTGTGTGCCAATCAACAGATGCTGCTGCAGACGTTCCCGGTGTTCGGCGAAGAACCGCCCGTGCTGGTCGACTGGCTGCCCTGGAATCACACCTTCGGCGGCAGTCACAACATCGGTATCGTGCTGTACAACGGTGGCACGTTCTATCTGGACAACGGCAAGCCCACCGCACAAGGCTTCGCCGAGACTTTACGCAACCTCAAGGAAATTTCGCCTACCGCCTACCTGACTGTGCCCAAGGGTTGGGAGGAGCTGGTCAACGCGCTGGAGCAGGACGCCGAGCTGCGCGAGCGATTCTTCTCACGCATCAAGCTGTTCTTCTTCGCCGCTGCCGGCCTTTCGCAAAGCATCTGGGATCGTCTTGACCGGGTGGCCGAGCAGCATTGCGGCGAGCGGATTCGCATGATGGCCGGGCTGGGCATGACCGAGGCTGCGCCGTCCTGCACCTTTACTACCGGGCCATTGTCGATGGCCGGGTACATCGGCCTGCCCGCACCGGGATGCGAAGTGTGTCTGGTGCCGGTGGATGGCAAGCTCGAAGGGCGGTTTCGTGGTCCGCACATCATGCCGGGCTACTGGCGCTCGCCGCAGCAGACGGCCGAAGTGTTCGACGAGAACGGCTTCTATTGCTCCGGCGATGCAATCAAGCTTGCCGATCCTGCGGCACCCGAACTGGGCCTGATGTTCGACGGGCGTCTGGCCGAGGATTTCAAGCTGTCGTCGGGCGTGTTCGTCAGCGTCGGACCGATGCGCAACCGCGCGGTGCTGGAAGGCTCGCCGTATGTGCAGGATGTGGTCATCACTGCGCCTGACCGCGAATGCCTCGGGGCGCTGGTGTTTCCCAGAGTGCACGAGTGTCGGCAACTGGCCGGGCTGGATGCACAGGCCACGGATGCACAGGTACTGGCCAGTGCGCCGGTACGCGAATGGTTCGCCGACTGGCTGGCGCGCCTGAATCAGGGCGCGAACGGCAACGCCAGCCGGCTGGAGTGGATCGTGCTGCTTGATCAGCCCGCTTCCATTGATCGCGGCGAAATCACCGATAAGGGGTCGATCAACCAGCGTGCCGTCCTGCAGTGGCGCGCAGACAAGGTCGAAGCGCTGTACCGTGATCAGGATCCGAACAAGCTCAGTGCAGCGCCTAAGGCATGAGTGGCGGCGGGCAGTATTCGGCATTCAGTGACGTGGCCATCTTCGATGCCGTGCGCACGCCCTGGGTGGATCTGGGCGGCGCTCTGGCGGCTGTCTCGCCCATCGACCTGGGTATCAAGGTCGGCCGCGAGGTGTTGGCACGGGCCGCCATCGAGCCGGATCAGGTTGACAGCGTACTGGCCGGTTCGATGGCGCAGGCCAGTTTCGATGCGTACCTGCTGCCCCGGCATATCGGCCTGTACAGCGGCGTCGCGCAGAGCGTTCCGGCACTGGGTGTGCAGCGCATCTGCGCCACCGGTTTCGAATTGTTGCGCCAGGCCGCCTTGCATGTGGGCGAAGGCGGGCAGATGGCGCTGTGCGTCGCCGCCGAGTCCATGTCGCGCAACCCGATCGCGGCCTATACCCACCGCAATGGCTTCTCGCTCGGCGCCGCTGTGCAGTTCAAGGATTTTCTCTGGGAAGCGCTGTATGACCCTGCACCGGCGATGGACATGATCGCCACGGCAGACCACCTCGCCAAACGGCATGGGTTGAGCCGTGAAGCAGTGGACCGCTATGCCTTGCTCAGCCATGAGCGGGCGCTGCAGTCGCAGGTTTCCGGCAAATGGACCGAGGAAGTTGTCCCGGTCAGCAGCGAGCGCTTTGCGCTGGAAGGCTATCAGCCGCGCGGCATCGAGTTGCCGCGAGGGGTTGAAGTGGTGACGCAGGACAGCCATCCGCGTGCGACCCATCTGGCAGCGCTGTCGCGTCTGCGCGCCATTCACGCTAACGGGGTGCAGACCGCAGGCAATAGCTGTGCGGTGGTCGATGGCGCTGCGGCGGCCCTGGTGGGGAGTGCTGCGCAATCGACGAGTCCGGTGTTGGCGCATCTGCTGGCTAGCGCGGTGACGGGTGTCGCGCCAGAGTTCATGGGTATTGGCCCCGCACCTGCGATCCGCTTGCTGTTGCAGCGCAGCGGGCTGGCACTGAGCGATATCGGTCGACTGGAAATCAATGAAGCGCAGGCCGCTCAGGTTCTGGCAGTGGCACAAACGCTGGAGCTGGACCACGAGCGGCTCAACTGCCTGGGTGGATCACTGGGCCTGGGCCATCCATTGGCCGCCACCGGGCTGCGTCTGGTCATGACCCTGGCCCGGCAACTGCGCGACACGGGCCTGCGCTACGGTATCGCTGCAGCCTGCGTCGGCGGCGGGCAGGGCATGGCGCTGCTGATCGAGAATCCCCACTATGCGTCCGAGCGTGTCTAGCCAGGAACATACCCGCAAATGCGACATTTTCCTGCTTTAAACGCTACGCCTCACGCAGGTCATCCTTTAGCGCTTGACCGAATCGTAGCGAACAGTGAATCTCGCACCTCTCGACCCCACGGAACCCCGTCTATGCGTGCCCTCGCTGAGCTTTCTTTCGATTTCGTCTGGCATTTGATGTTCACGGATGACAAGCAGCTCGACCAGGATCTGGCGGTGCGCTCGCTGGAAAATCTTTCCGATTACTTTTCGTTGATGTCCGACGAAGAGAAAAGGGCGTTCATCGCGGTGGCTCACGAACGCAAGGCGCGCCTTTTGGCTGTGCCCGATGCCGACGGCTACTCGCCGATACGTCTGGCCACCGAAGAGCAGGCGCAGTTTCTCGATCATGTGGTGTCCGGGCAGTTCTTCCAGCAGTTCGAGGGGCCCCTGGCGGCGGATGCAAGCGACCGCGTGGTGCCGATTCGCCGCTGAGCGGACCCACGCCGCCCGGTTATTGCTCGACGGCTTCCGGCAGCCTGGCGATGACCTTGATCTCGAAATCAAAGCCATACAGCCAGGTTACACCGACGCCGGTCAGGGTCGGATGCGGCGCGTCGCCCCAGAACTCTGGGATCACCTTCCATATCCGCTCGAACCTTGCCTCGGGATCGACAATGAACACCGTCACGTCGACCACATCGTCGAACGTGCAGCCGGCCGCCAGCAGGATGGCATTCAAGTTGTTGAACGCCAGGCGCACCTGTTTCTCCAGATCCGGCTCGGGTGAGCCGTCTTCGCGACTGCCGACTTGCCCGGACACGAACAGAAAACCATTGGAGCGTAGGGCGGGCGAATAGCGATTGCGCTCGTAAAGCGCCTGCCGGCCAGCCGGGAAAACGACGTCACGTTGGGTCATGGGTGTCTCCATCAACACTTGGGTACGAAAGCTGAAATCAGCGTTGAAGCCAGACTAGGCACTTGCGTCTGTGCGATAAACCAGCAACCGTACTCAGCACTGTTTGGGAAACCCAAACAATCGACAGGCTGCTGAGGCATGACAGGCGGGGGCGAGGATGGATCGTTTCGACGCAATGCAAGCGTTTGCCCGCGTGGTGGAAACCGGCAGTTTCACCAAGGCCGCGGCTACGCTGCACATGAGCAAGACCAGCGTGACGCAACTGGTGCAGCAACTGGAGGCCCGTTTGCGGGTCAAGCTTCTCAATCGCACCACGCGCCGGGTCAACGTGACTGCCGACGGTGCGGTGTTTTACGAGCGCGTGGTCAGGCTGCTGGCCGACATGGATGACGCCGAGACCAGCCTGTCCAGTGGCGCGTCGCTGCCCAGAGGACGATTGCGCGTGGACGTGCCCAGCCCGCTGGCCAGCATGCTGCTGATGCCCGCCTTGCCAGGCTTTCATGCGCGTTATCCGGACATTCAGATCGATATGGGCGTCAGCGACCGGATGGTCGATCTGATTGGCGAGAACGTCGACTGCGTGGTGCGGGGTGGCGAGATAGCCGATCAGTCGCTGATGGCGCGGCAGGTGGGCGACCTGCAACTGGGCGTTTACGCCGCGCCGGACTACCTGCAGCGAATGGGCACGCCTGTTCATCCGCAAGAGCTCGAAGACTCGGCCCATCGCATCGTCGGCTATCTGTGGGCGCGCACCGGCAAGGCGCTGCCCTATGCCATGCAACGCAACGGGGAAAAGGTCCATGTGCAGGGGCGTTATACGCTGGCAGTGGATGATGGCAATGCCTACGTTGCCGCAGGTTTGGCCGGAATGGGCATTCTCTGGCTGCCGGACTATATGGCCAAGCCGTATCGGGAGCGCGGAGCCCTTGTCCCGTTGTTCGAAGACTGGCAGCTGGACAGCATGCCGATGTATGTGGCCTTCCCGCCGAACCGTCACATCAGCATCAAGGTCCGCGTGTTTATCGACTGGATCACCGAGCTGATGGCCGAGCATGCACCTGTCACTCGGCCACCGGCACGCCCTGCGCAATAGCGCGCCGCGGGTTCAACGCCGTGCCGACAGTTGCTGAGGGGCCAGAAATGCGTCATGAAAATAGTTGCGGAAGGCCTGCATGGCCGGGCTCAATTCACGTTCGCGGTGCCAGGCCAGGCCGACGCTCATTGGCGTTACTGTGTCGGTGACGGTGATCGTTTCGATACGCTTGCCTTCCAGCGACCAGGGGCGATACACCAGATCGGAAAGGATCGCCACGCCGCTGCCGTTGGCGACCATGCTGCGTACTGCTTCCACCGAACTGGTGCGGATTCTGACATTAGGCTGTTGCCCGGCCAGTTCCCAGTAGCGCATGGCGCTTTGTTCGGCTTCGTCGACGGTCAACAGAATGTAGGGCTCCTGCGCGACGTCGGCGAGGCTGACAGAGGCACGTTGGCACAGTGGGTGATGGCTGGACAGCCACAGGCGGCGCTCGGAGTTGAACAACGTTTCCGAGATGATATCCGGGTGAGTGATGTTTGCCGTCAGCACCACCGCCATGTCGAAGCGACCTTGCAGCAGGCCTTGTTCGATGGCTTGTCGTTCCTGCTCATGCACCTCGATGGCGACGTCCGGGTGCCAGTGTTCCAGGCGCTGCAGATGATGCGGCAGGAAGTAGCCGATGACCGTGTAGCTGGCGGCCAGGCGCAATACGCCGCTGGCGCGGATATCGGGCAGCGGGCTGTTCAGCGCATCATCGACGCTGCGCAGGATAACGTAAGCCCTGTTGAGAAAGTGGCGGCCTGCTTCAGTCAGGCTCATGCCCTGCGCCGAGCGCTGAAACAACAGGGTGCCGAGCATGCTCTCCAGCTCCTTTATCGCCGTGGTGACCGCCGATTGGGAAATATTCAGGTGAATGGCCGCCTGCGAAATCTGCCCGATCTCGGCAGTTGCCACGAAATAACGGACCTGGCGCAGGGTCAGGGACATAAGCACTCCAGACAGAGTTTGTACCGAGCGGGGTATCTGTTTTTCAGAAGATAGCGTATCTGTTAATAGATCTACCCAAGGGGTGCGACTGAATTTAACGTGCTTTGCATGAAGCCGGATAGCCCTTTGTCCGGACAGCCACAGGAGCAACAGCCATGCAGGTGGATTTCAACTCGGACATGGGTGAAAGCTTTGGCGCGTGGACTATTGGTGACGGCGTCGATACTGAATTGATGACCTTTATCAGCTCCGCCAATGTTGCGACCGGTTTTCACGCGGGTGACCCTGGCACCATGCGCCGCACGATCGAGCAGGCGAAACGCCTGGGCGTTGCCATCGGCGCACACCCGGGGTTTCGCGATCTGGTCGGCTTTGGCCGCCGGCATATCAACTCGACGCCCCAGGAGCTGGTCGACGACATGCTCTACCAACTGGGTGCCCTGCGTGAACTGGCGCGGGTGCAGGGCGTGGCCTTGCAGCATTTCAAACCACACGGCGCCTTGTACATGCACCTGGCCAGGGACGAAGCCGCAGCACGCCTGCTGGTGGAAAACCTGCAGCGCCTGGAGCCTGATTTGCTGCTTTACTGCATGCCCGGTTCGGTTATCTGCAAGATCGCCGAGGAACTGGGCCAGCCGGTGATCCGCGAGTTCTACGCTGATCGGGATTACGACCTTAGCGGCTCCATCGTCTTCACCCGTCACGTACGTGCCCTGGACCCGACCGAAGTCGCAGCCCGCGTGGTGCGCGCGTGCCTGCAAGGTCTGGTGCGTACTGTCGAGGGTGAGGACCTGAGCATCGAATTCGATTCGATCTGCCTGCACAGCGACACGCCGGGCGCGCTGGACCTTGCAGAAGCGACACGTCTGGCGCTCGACGCAGCGGGCATCAAGGTGCGTGCACCGCGTTGAGTCCAAGGTATCGTGTGCACAGACGCACGAGCCGTGTTACTGATTTTTTGCCTGCCGTTCTACAACGATTTCAAGAAAGGAACAGACATGGCTGATCCGATTCGCTACAGCTTTGGCGCTGATGAACATTTGTTCGCCGAGGTCAGTGACAGTATGTCGCTGGAAGCATTTTTCAAGGGACTGGCGGTGACCCGTGCGGTCGAGCGTCTGGCGCTGGATGGTGTGCTGGACGTTTGCCTGGCCAACGCGTCATTCCAGATTCGTTTTGACCCGGACCGTATCGCACCACACGTCTTACTCGAAGCGGTAAGGGCGGCCGAGGCCGGTGCGGTCGCAGAACGTACCCTGCAGACCCGGATCATCGAAATCCCGGTGCTGTACAACGATCCGTGGACCCACGAAACCCTGATGCGCTTTCGTGACCGCCATCAAGACCCCGGTTCCACCGACCTGGAATACGCTGCACGCATCAATAACCTGGCGGATGTCGATGCCTTCATCGCCGCGCACAGCGGTGCACCGTGGTTCGTTTCGATGGTCGGTTTTGTCGCCGGTCTGCCGTTCATGTTCCAGATGGTGGAGCGCGAGCGTCAGCTGCAAGTGCCCAAATACCTGCGTCCGCGCACCGATACGCCCAAGCACACACTCGGTCACGGCGGCTGCTTCGGCTGCATCTATTCGGTACGCGGAGCGGGCGGTTATCAGATGTTTGGCGTCACTCCCGCGCCGATCTATGACCCGCAGCAGAAGCTGGCCTACCTGAAAGAGCACATGGTGTTCTTCCGGCCGGGCGATATCGTCCAGTTCAAACCGCTTGACCGGCAAGCCTATGACGAGGCTGTCGCAGAGGTGGAAGCGGGGCGCTTCGACCTGCTCATCCGCCCGGTCGAGTTTTCACTGGATGCCTTTCTGGCCGATCCGGTGGGCTATCCCAAGTCGTTGCAGGAGGTGCTGGCATGATCAAGGTGCTCAAACCCGGTCTGGCCACCTCGGTTCAGGACCTCGGCCGCGAGGGCTATTACCACTTGGGCATTCCGCCCTCCGGTGCGCTCGATCAGTATGCCCTCAGCGCCGCCAATCAGTTGGTCGGCAATCCACCCGGCGCTGCGGCGCTTGAATGCACACTGCTGGGGCCGGAGCTGGAGTTCCAGTGCGATACATTGGCTGCAGTCTGCGGCGCGCACATGGCGGCGCGTCTCGACGGCGTGGAAATGCACCACGACACCGCCTTTGCGGTGAAGGCCGGGCAAGTGCTGCGTTTCGACTTCCCCAAGGACGGTGCGCGTACCTATCTGGCCGTCGCCGGCGGTATTGATGTACCGCTGGTACTGGGTAGCCGTTCGACGTACACGCTGGGTGCGCTTGGCGGTTTTCAGGGTCGCCGACTGGCCGCTGATGACCAGCTGCCGATAGGCACACCCAGCGGCAAGGGACGCGCCGGGGCCAGTCTGCCGATGGCCTTGCGCCAATCGCTGGGCGGGGAAGTGTATCTGCGGGTCGTGCCGGGCCTGTATTACGAGCGCCTGACCGAATTTGCCGCCACCAGTTTTTTCTCCGAACCCTGGAGCGTAGGGTCGGAAGCCGACCGCATCGGTTACCGCTTCAAGGGGGGCAGGGCGCTGACCTTCCAGCCCAGAGAGCAGCCCTTCGGCGCCGGTTCCGATCCGTCCAATATCGTCGACAGCTGCTACCCGATCGGCTCGATTCAGGTGCCTGCCGGGCTGGAACCGATTGTGTTGCACCGTGATGCCGTGTCGGGCGGGGGCTATGCGATGATCGGCACGGTGATCAGCGCCGACCTGGACCTGATCGGTCAGATGCAACCCAATCAGACCGCCCGATTCGTGGCCGTCACGCTGGAGGAAGCGCTGGTGGCGCGCAAGTCCTACAAGAAGAAGCTGGCGTGCCTGAGCAAACTGTTTCCTTCCTGAGACGGTCAGTCGGTCTGTCCGGACTCCAGTTGTGCCCGCATCTTCGCGCGGCACACTTCGAGTATTTCGTCCGCCAGCGGCGAGTCATTCGGGCAACTGCGTGACAGCAGCAGCGCCCCCAGCGCATGGGCAAAGCGGTCGATGGTGTTTGCCCGCGCCTGTTTCCATTCTTCGTCGCCGGGCGCTGCCTGAGCGGGAGCAAGCGCTGCAAGCAGGCTTTCGATGCCGTCGGCGAAGGTCGCTTTGACCTCGTCCGACTGGCGCGCTGCATCTCCGCTCAGCGCGGCCATAGGGCAGCCCGTGCCAAGGTTGTCGCGGTGCTCTCGGGACAGGTAGTAATCGATGAACTGCGCTGGATCGATGCCGGTCGAGTTGGCCACCGTCTGCGAGAAGGCACAGGCCGCCGATTCGGCCATCAAGTCGGATTTGGAACCGAAATGCTTGTAGAACCCGCCGTGGGTAAAGCCCGCCGCCGCCATCAGGTCGGCCACCCCTACACCGTCATAGCCATGCTCGCGAAACTGGACGGACGCCGTCTCGACGATGTGTGCCCGGTTGGCCTGGGCCTGCGCCTTGGTGACTCTCATGCAGGTTGCCTCTTTGCCTGTCTGGTGGTGGCCATCTCGGCCTGGAAGAGGGTGAATATAGCATTGATGCTGACCGTCATCAAAACCGCTGATCGTCAGGATGCTGGCTGCAAGTGGTGGCTGACGATTAATACGGATCTTCGCCTCCGCGTTGAAAGTGTTAGCGTATTCCCCGCGTTTTTCTTTGTAACAAGAAAGCTCAGACTAGTCGTCAACCTGTTTATGGCACACAAAGCCCCCAATGCTGATGGGCAGTTAGCCCCTCAGGAGAGAGCACTATGCATCGAACGAAAATTTCCGCCGCAATTGCCATGATTTCCGCAGCCACACTCGCCACTTCGCTGGCCTACGGCGCGACCGCCATTCCATTGCCTGCCAGTGCGCCTGCTGACAAACCGATTGGCAAGCTCGAGCAGGTTCATGCCTTTTATGACGCGATGCCCACCGGTGTGACAGTCACTGAAACCGGGCGAATTTTCGTCAATTTTCCGCGCTGGGGTGACAAGGTGCCGTTTACCGTGGGCGAGATTCGTGACGGCAAAGTGGTTGCCTACCCCGATCTGGCGGTCAACAAGGAGAACCCCAAAGACCCTGGCGACGGGCTGATCAGCGTGCAAAGTGTGGTTGCCGATGGCAAGGGGCGTGTCTGGCTTCTGGACACGGCCGCGCCGGGCTTTGCGTCTCCGCGTCGAGGCGGCGCCAAGCTGGTTGCGGTGGACCTGGCCACTAACCGAATCGTCAAGCGCCTGGTGTTTCCGGATAACGTCATATTGCCCGGCACCTATGTCAACGACATGCGCTTTGACTTTCGCAAGGAAGCGGAGGGGACGGTCTATGTAACGGACTCATCCTTGAGCGGGCCGGGTGCGATCATTGTCATGGACATTGCCAGCGGTCACGCCGTGCGGCGCTTGAACGGGGCGCAGTCAACATCTGTCGATCCGGCTTTCGTACCCGTCGTCGAGGGCGTGGCGGTGCTGGGCGATGGCCCGAACGGAACGCGCAAACCGGTCGGCGTCGCCTCGGACGGCATTGCGTTGTCGGCGGACGGCAAGACACTGTATTTCTCGCCGTTGTCCAGCCGTCATCTGTATGCCGTGGCCACCGAGCTGTTGAACGACAGCAAGGTCAGTGAGCAGCAGTTGGCAGCGGCGGTGCAGGACCTTGGTGAAAAAGGTGCTTCGGATGGCCTGGAAGCCGATGCCAAAGGCGCGGTATACGCAGGCGACTACGAGCATAATTCGATTCGCAAACGCCTGCCGGATGGTACCTGGCAAACAGTGGCACACGATCCGCGCATGCTGTGGCCTGACACCCTGTCGATCGGCCCGGATGGCTACCTGTACTTCATCGTCAACCAATTGCACCGCCAGGCCAACTTCAACGCCGGCCACGACAAGCGCGAAAAACCCTACAGCCTGCTGCGTTTAAAAATAGACGCTGCGCCCGCACCTACCCACTGATCGAATCGAATACCGGAGCATCGATAATGAACGTATCTGCAAAGCCATTGGCCTTGATGGCGGTCCTGAAAGCCAGTGCCGGCAAAGAGTCGGCCCTGAAAACCGCAGTGTCGGCACTTGTGGAACCGACCCGGGCGGAGCCAGGCAATATCGAGTACACACTGTTCGAAGCGCGTGATGAGCGCGGCACGTTCTACATGCGTGAATGCTTCAAGGATCAGGCAGCACTGGAAGTCCATGTCGCCACGCCGCACTACCAGCAGTTCGCGGCAGTCAGCGGTGAGTTGCTGGCAGAGCCGCCGCAGCTGATATTTCTCGATCAGGTATCGAGCTGAGTGTTCTGAAGGGCCCGGTCAGTCCGGGCCCTATTGAGCACCGCCGATATCTCAGAAAATATTGATCGGGTAACTGACGATCACCCGGTGCTCATCGGAATCACGCTGGCTGGCGAATTCGGTGCGCAGTTGCGCGTGGCGTAGCGCGATGCTGAGGTTCTTTGCCGGGCCGGACTGCACCACATAACTCAGGGTGACGTTGCGCTCCCACTCCTTCTTGTCGCCGTCGGACGTCTGGATGTTCGAGCCGCTTTCATACATTGCCAGGAAGTTGAGACCCGGTACGCCCAGTCTGGCGAAGTCATAGCCGTAGCGAACCTGCCAGGTACGTTCTCCGGCGCGCTGGAATTTACCGATCATTGACTCGGTCATGAAGTAGGCAGTCGAGCCGTCACCCTGATTCAGCCAGACCGCATCGCTGTCACCGGTCACGGCCTGGCAACCCGCAGCGAAGGTGTGGCCATTGATCAGGTAGGTGAACTGGGCGCTGGAAAGGCGGCTGTCGACTTCACCCTTGGTGACGCCGTTGCCGTAATAACCCACTGTGTAGAACGCCGGGTCGTGACCGTTGGCGCCGTCCGAGCGGTTGTCGAAATGGCGCAGGTCGGTGCGCAGGGTGCCTGGGCCCAGTTGCATGTCGTATTTCAGGCCCAGAAAGTTCTGCTTGTAGAAGTTTTCCAGGTTGCCGTAGTAGTACTGCAAGGTCAGGTCTTTGGTCGGTTTGTAATCGACGCCTGCGTAGTAGAACTTGTTGACGAACTCGCCGGTCAGCGGGTTGTTTGCACCCGGAATCGACATACCCATCTGATTGGTCGAACCACGGCCCATGACATGTTCCAGCTGGCCTGCGGTGAAGGTGAAGTCCTTCAGGTCGCCAGACTGAATCTGCCCGCCACGAAAAGTCTGTTGCAACATACGGTCGGTGGACATCACCACCGGCAGCATCGGCACCAGCGTGCCGTATTTCAGTTCGGTTTTGGAGACGCGTGCCTTGAGCGTTGCCCCCAGGCTGCTGAACTCGTCGACCGCACGACCGTCGCTGTCTGTGGGGAAGATATTGCCGTTGAACGCCGTGCTTTGCGGGTTGTAGTGACGGCCTTTGCCCGAGTCCAGACGAATGCCCAACTGGCCGAGTGCATCGACACCGAAGCCCACCGTGCCTGGCGTATAGCCCGACTGGTAGTTGAGCATGAAGCCCTGGCCCCACTCCTGCGTGTAGTTCGGGTCGGCAGCGCCGCTGCGGTTATCTGCGTTACTGAAGAAGTTGCGCGCAAGAATACTGGCCTTGCTGTCCTCCAGAAAACCTTCGGCGTAGCTCTGCTGAGCGATCAGCAGACCACAAAAGCCCGCAACGAAAGGGGCGGCGCGATTGATACGCTCCATCGGATTCATCCTCATGCTGTAATTAAGTGTTTTTTGAGAGGCAGAGTCAGGCGGCAGTCAGGTTTCTTTTTGTTTTTCAGGCGCAGGTGTTACACATGAATCCGTTGCAGGCGTTGTTGCACCGGGCACTCGATGAAGCTCGACGCGAGGCAGACGATGCAGAACCAGCAGCGCGAGCACGCCCAGCCCGGCGCACGTCAGCAGCCCCGTGCCCACCGCCTGGGCGAGGGCGGTGCGGGCTATCAGCAGCGCCGCATCGACATTGGCAGGCGTGTGCTGCAGCAGAACCTGAGGGTCAGCCAAGCGCGGTAAGGCCGACGCCTGACCTGCTGCGTTCAGCGCACTTTGCAGGTTGGTGACATACAGCAGCTTGACCAGCACGCCCATGGCCGCCGTACCCAGCAAACCGCCGACCAGTCGCAAGGATTGCGTCAGTGCCGTGGCGATACCGAGAAATTGCCGTTCGGCGAGCGTCTGGGTGAATACGGTCAGGTTGAGCAGAATGAAACCCAGCCCCAGCCCCGCCAGCAGAATGAGCCCCAGCAAGGTGCTGAACCCGGCATGCAGCCCGACCAGTGCCAGGGCAATGCAGGCGACTGACAACGCAGCAAACCCGGCGACCGGCAGCCGGTTGGGGTTGGCCATGCGTGTGACGATCCGGCTGTTGACGATGGCGCCCAGCGTAATGCTCAGCGCCAGCGGGGTAAGCAGTAACCCTGCGTCTTTTGGCGAGTAGCCGTAGCTGCCCTGCAAGAGCAGCGGCAGATAAAAAAGAAGAGTGAACATGATGGCGCCGGCCAGCAGCGACATGATGAACAGCAGGCGGATGCTGCGGTTGGCGAATAGTCCGGCGGGCAGCAAGGCAAAGGCACAGCGGCGCTCCTGGAACCAGAGGCCGGCCATGGCCGCGAGGGTCACGGCGCCACAGGTCAGGCTGACGGACAGAGAACGCTGGCCCAGCCATTCGACGAACAATTGCAGGCTGCCCAGCGTCAGTACGATCAATAAAGCCCCGAGCCAGTCGAGCCGGATCGCACCGGCAGAATGGGCTCGATGCCCTTGCGGGCGATACCACGGCAGAAAGCGCCAGGCAAAAAACAAGGCAACCACGCCCAGGGGCAGGTTCAACCAAAAAACCGAACGCCAGCCAAACTCGCCGGACAGATAACCGCCCAATCCTGGGCCGATGGCATTGACCACGCTGAACATGGCACTCAGCAACACCTGCCAGCGCAGCCGCTGGCGGGTGTCGGGAAACAGTTCGGGCACACAGGCAAAGGCGGTACCGATCAACATGCCGCCGCCCACGCCTTGCAAGGCTCGCCCGATCACCAGCACCAACATGCTGTCTGCCAGTGCGCAGAGCAGCGAGGCCAGCGTAAAGATGATTGTTGCGGCCAGCACGAACGGTTTGCGCCCGTAAAAATCGCCCAGCCGGCCAAAGATCGGGATGGTCACGATAGAGGCCAGCAGATAGCCGGTGGCGACCCAGGCGTACAGCTCGAAACCGTTGAGCTCGGCGACGATGCTTGGCAGTGCGTTGCCGATGACCGTCTGATCCAGCGCGGAAAGGCCCAGCACCAGTGATATGCCAAACATCGCCAACAACGCCTGTTTGAAGGTCAGGGCTGGATGGCTCGGCGTCGTCATGCCGAGGTGCTCAGCGCAACGCAGCGACAGCAGTCGCCATGCGCGCGCAACCGTCTTCAAGGGTTTCCAGTGCTGTAGCCGTAGACATCCGGAAAAACGGTGCCAGGCCATAGGCGGTGCCTGCTACAACGGCCACGCCCTGACTTTCCAGCAGGTACAGCACCACGTCTGTATCGGCTTCCAGTACCGAACCTGACGGTGTGGTTTTGCCGATCAGTGCCCCGCAATTGACGTAGAGATAGAACGCGCCTTCCGGCTTGATGCAGCTCAGGCCGTCAATGGCGTTGATCAGCTCAAGGCAACGATCACGGCGCTGTTTGTAGACCTTGACGCTGTCGCTGACAAAAGACTGGTCGCCGTTGAGGGCAGCCACTGCGGCGGCCTGGCTCACCGAGCAGGCGTTGCTGGTTGACTGCGATTGCAGGGTCGCCATCGCCTTGATGATATCGTCGGGGCCTGCGGCGTAGCCGATGCGCCAGCCGGTCATGGCGTAGGTCTTCGACACGCCGTTGATGATCAGCACGCGTTCGCGCAGCGCTGGCTCCACTGTGAGCAAGTGACTGAGCGGAGTGTCGTCGTAGCGAATGTGCTCGTAGATGTCATCGGTCATGACCAGCACGTGCGGATAATCGAGCAGTACGTCGGCCAGCGCGCGCCATTCGGATGCGCTGTAGCTGGCACCGGTCGGGTTGCTCGGCGAGTTGAGCAGCAGCCATCGGGTGCGCGGCGTGATCGCATTGCGCAGTTGCGTGGCAGTCAGCTTGAACTGATTTTCTTCCGGGCATGCCAGGGGCACAGGACGACCGTCGCAGGCCAGGACCATGTCCGGGTATGACACCCAGTAAGGCGCGGGTATGAGCACCTCATCGTCGACACCCAATGTCGCCGCAAATGCATTGAAGATCGCGGCCTTGGCACCACTGGTGACCACGATCTGGCCGGGCGCATAAGCAAGGCCGTTTTCACGCTGCAGCTTGGCGGCGATTGCCTCGCGCAGCGCCGTGGTGCCCGCGTTGAGCGTGTAGCGGGTTTCACCGTTCTCGATGGCGGCACAGGCGGCCTGACGAATGTGCGCTGGCGTGTCGAAGTCCGGCTCGCCAACCACCAGATTGATGATCGACTTGCCTGCGCGCCGCAGTTCATTGGCCCGATCGGCAGCAGCGCTGCTTGGCGACGGTTTGATGCGGAGCACGCGGGCAGCGATGCGAGATGCGGTCACGTTGGCATTCCTCGTTGATGGCCTTGATGAGGAATACGCTACGAGCCAGCGAAGCGCTCGCCATAAGACGAGTTCGTTCTGGGTTGATAGGCAGCGCTTATGACCGCAGATGAACCAGCGTCGCACCAAAACCGGGCGGGCAATGGTTGCAGGGGGATCAGCGCCTGACAAACCCGATCAGCGGAGACTGACATAGCAATTGCTTATGTCTGGTTTTCTGGAGCTGGCCTGGGTCTTGCTGAAGCCTCCTGATCGCGACTCTGGAGTGCACGACCTTGAACCTTCGCCGTTTGAAATATTTCGTGAAAATTGTCGACATTGGCAGCCTGACCCAGGCCGCCGATGTGCTGCACATCGCACAACCTGCGCTGAGCCAGCAGTTGGTGACGCTGGAGGCCGAGCTGCAGCAACAGTTGTTGATCCGCACCAAGCGCGGCGTCACCCCGACCGAGGCGGGCAAGGTGCTGTACGGGCATGCTCAGGTGATCCTGCGCCAGTGCGAGCAGGCGCAGAGTGACGTCAACGCCAGCGGTCTGGCGTTATCGGGGCCTGTGTCGGTAGGGCTGGCACCCGGCACTGCCGCTTCGACGCTGTCGCTGCCGTTGCTCAAACGCGTACGCGAGCGTCATCCGGGCATTCTGCTGTACCTCAATGAGAACTTTGGCACCACCCTCAGCGAGTTGATCATGAACGGGCGCATGGACATGGCCGTTCTCTATGGCGGGCGAGAGGTGCATGGCCTGAGTTTCGTGCCGTTGATACGCGAGCAACTGTACCTGGTGAGTGCCGAAGAGGTGCTTCAGGGCCGCGAGGAAATTCCGCTCAGCGAGCTTGCCGATATCGACCTGCTGTTGCCACGCACCTACAACACTGTCCGGCGTCTGGTGGACGAGGCATTTGTGCGTATCGAACGCAGTGCCCGGGTGGTCGCAGAAGTCGAATCTTCGACGACGCTGGCCGCAGCAGTGGCCGATCGATTCGGCTCGACCATTCTTCCCGAGTCTGCTGCACGGGTGCTGGCAGACACGCATGCGGTCAACCTGAGCCGCATTGTCGAACCAGAAATCGAAGCACCTCTCGCGCTGTGCCTTTCCGGGCACTTGCCGCTGTCGGTGCCGGCCCAGGCGGTCAAGGCCATCCTTCTGGAGCTGGTCGCGGAAATGCGCGGCAACCGCCGTACGCAATGATCGCGACGTCATAAGGGGCGCTTATCACCCCACAGTCAAACCGTCTTGGCGGTCAAAAACCTGCCTCGTTACATTGCCCTCAGCCACATTTCATTTGCCAGGCAAGGGCTGTTGCATGAAACCGGAACGTATCAAAGCACTTATCGACCTGATGGCCGAATCGGACCTGAGCGAACTGAGCCTGTGTGAAGGCGACGCGCAGCTGCGTTTGCTGCGCGAGCCCGCTCAGGTCGCCAATCGCGCCAATCCGGCTGTTTCGACAGCGCAGACGATGCCCGCAGCGCGCCCTGTTTCTGCGGTTCAGGCAAGTACGACGGCCGCCGTGCAACAGACACAGGCCTGCGCTTCGCTGTACGGGGTGTTGCACCTGACACCGGCACCTGACCAGCCGCCTTTCGTCGAGATCGGCACGTCCGTCGAGGTGGGGCAGACCCTGGCCGTGGTCGAGGCCATGAAGATGTTTCATCCGGTGAAGGCCGAAGCGGCAGGGGTCGTGACTGCCATTCTGGTTGCCAATGGCGAAGAAGTTCAGGCCGGTCAGGCGCTGTTCAGTATTGCGTGATGGTCTTGAGCTGCCTTGCAGAGCGTCTTGCGGATTCACCGATCAGGGGTTTTTGATGTTCGATAAAGTGTTGATCGCCAATCGCGGCGAAATCGCCCTGCGCATACAGCGCGCCTGCAAGGGCCTGGGCCTGCGTACGGTCGCGGTGTATTCCGAAGCGGATCGCGATGCCGGTTATGTACAACAGGCAGACGAAGCGCTGTGCATCGGTCCTGCCGCAGCGGGGCAGAGTTATCTGAATCAGGCGGCCGTGCTCTATGCAGCGCAGCTGACCGGTGCTCAGGCGATCCATCCCGGCTATGGGTTTCTGTCTGAAAATGCCGCGTTCGCCGAACGCATCGAGCAGGCTGGCCTGACCTTCATCGGCCCCAGCGCTGCGTGCATTCGGGTGATGGGCGACAAGGTCGCAGCCAAGCGGGCGATGCGCGAGGCTGGCGTGCCGTGCGTACCCGGTCCGGACACCAGCATGCCCGCCGATGCGCAAAGCATCGTGCAAATCGCTCGCGACATCGGCTACCCGGTCATCGTCAAGGCCGCAGGCGGCGGCGGAGGGCGGGGTATGCGCGTGGTTCAGGAAGAGTCTCAGTTGCTCGATGCCATTGCGCTGACCCGCGAAGAAGCCCGGCACGCCTTCGGCAATCCCGAGTTGTATATCGAGAAGTTTCTGGGTCAGCCGCGCCATGTCGAGATTCAGGTGTTATGCGATGCCTACGGCAATGCCGTCTGGCTCGGCTCGCGGGATTGCTCGATGCAGCGCCGCCACCAGAAGGTCCTTGAGGAGGCGCCTGCACCCGGCATCGACGCAGCATTGATGGCCAAGGTGGGGGGGCGCTGCGCACAGGCCTGCCGCCAGATGGGCTATCAGGGCGTCGGCACGTTCGAATTCCTCTTCGAAAAGGATGAGTTCTATTTCATCGAGATGAACACCCGCCTGCAGGTCGAGCACCCGGTAACGGAAATGACCTCCGGCATCGACATTGTCCAGCAGCAGATCCGCATGGCGATGGGCGAGCGCCTGAGTTTCAGTCAGGCCGACGTACGCGTTTCGGGCCATTCGCTGGAGTGCCGGATCAACGCCGAGGACCCGCGCAGCTTCATGCCGACGCCGGGGTTGGTCACTCGCTGGCAGATCCCCGGTGGTTTCGGTGTGCGGGTCGATTCGCATGTCAGCCACGGCTACCGCGTTCCGCCTTATTACGATTCGATGGTGGCCAAGGTCATCACCCATGGCGCCAGTCGCGATGAGGCGTTGGCACGCATGCGTCTGGCACTGAGTGAAATGCACGTCGAGGGTATCTCTACCAACATCGCGCTGCATCGCGACATTCTGCAGGACCCGGTGTTCTGCAAGGGTGGCATGGACATTCATCACCTGGAGCGCTGGTTGCAGACAAGGAGCCACCCATGACCCTCGTGCAGGCGCCGAATGCGCCAAGAATCACCTTGCTGGGAACCACCGCGTTGCTGTTCGAAGCACCCGGCGAGCTCGACCTGGCACCGCAGCAACGGATATGGGCACTGGCCCGTCTGAGCAGGGACTGGCCGCAGGTACGCGAGGCGGTGCCGGGGATGAACAACCTGATGCTGACCTTCGCAGCGCCACCGCGGGACCTGGCCGGTCTGAAAAACCGTTTGCTGGAGACCTGGGAGCAGTGCCAGCCGCTGCCGTTGCAAGGCCGGATCATTGAATTGCCGGTGGTGTACGGCGGTGATGGCGGCCCGCACATGGCTGATGTCGTCGCCCACACCGGGCTTGATATCGAAACCATCGCCAATCTGCACTGCGAGCCGCTGTACCCGGTATACGCCTTGGGCAGCCATCCGGGTTATTGCTACCTGGGCGGCATGGACCAGCGCCTGGCGACGCCGCGGCGCAAGGTGCCGGTACTCGATATCGGTGCCGGGTCGGTCTCCATTGGTGGCGTTCAGACAGGTATTTCCGCCTCGGCCGGCCCCAGTGGCTGGAACACCATAGGACGCACGGAGATGGTGTTTTTTGATGCGGGTCAGCAGCCTCCGGCGCTATTGCAACCCGGCGATCAACTGCGCTTGCGCATCGAGAGGATCATCCGATGATCGAAGTTATCAGCGCTACCGCACTGGCGACCGTTCAGGATCTGGGACGGCACGGCAGCCTGGGTTACGGCGTCGGCACCTCTGGCGCGATGGACACGCTGTCACTGCGGCTCGGCAACCTGCTGCTGGGCAACGATGAAGACGCGGCGGGCATTGAAATTCCGCTGTTCCCGTTCGAAGTGCGATTTGTCGATGACTGCACCTTTGCGATCACCGGCGCCGCCTGCGCTGCGTCGCTCGATGGTGAGCGGCTGCCGGGTAATTGGGTTGCCCAGGCACGCAAGAATCAGGTGTTGCGGCTCAATTACCCGACGATGGGCAGCCGCGTATATCTGTGCCTGGCCGGTGGCGTCGATGTGCCGTTGGTACTGGGCTCGCGCAGTACGCAATTGCGTGGGGCTTTTGGGGGCTGGCAGGGCCGTGCGCTGCAGCAGGGCGATGTGATTCCTGCGGGCGCTGCCAATGAGCCGCGTGCCAGTGATTTCGGGGTGCAATCGTCGGTGGCAGCCTTGCCGTTGTTGCTTGACGGGCTGCCGGCCATCCGCGTGCTGCCGGCTGCCGAATTCGACTGTTTCAGCGCCGAGGCGCAAGCAACGTTTTTTGCCGGTGAGTGGAAAATCACCACGCAGAGCAACCGTTACGGCTACCGCATGGAGGGCACGCCCTTGCTTGCGAGCGAGGCGCTGGAAATCCGCTCTCATGGCATCGTGCCTGGCGTGATTCAGGTGCCCCACGGCGGACAGCCGATCGTGCAGATGCGTGATGCCCAGCCCAGTGGCGGTTATCCCAAGTTTGCCACGGTCATTGAAGCCGACCTGTGGCGCCTTGGACAGGCACCGATCGGCAGCAAGGTGCGTTTTGTGCAGTGCAGTTACGACGAGGCGGTCGAGGCGCTGGACACCAATCACGCTTTCATCGAAGACGCCCGGCGCGTGCTCGCGCTGCGCAGCCTGCAAGGACATCGCTGATGAACATCAAAGAGATTCGCCAGCTGGCAGCATGGATTCGGGACGCCGGGCTTACTGTACTGGAACTGAAACGCCCGGGTTTCGAGCTGTTGATCCGCCGTGGCGAGCCTGTGCAGGCCTGTGCTGCGCCTTCTGCGCCACAGGTTGCCGCTGAACAGTCTGCGCTGACTGCCCATGTGGTAACCGCCGATAACCCCGGCGTATTTGTGTCGAGTCATCCTGATGAACGCGACAGCTACGTGAAACCCGGCGATGCAGTGGCAGCAGGGCAGTTGCTTGGGCTGTTGCGTATCGGCCTGCTGTATCTGCCGGTGCGCAGTCATCAGGCAGGGCGCGTACTGCGCTTCCTGGCCGCCGAAAACGAGCGCGTTGGTTATGGACAGCCGCTGATTGAACTGGAGGAACATGACCATGCGCATTGATCTGAATGCTGATCTGGGTGAGGGCTTCGGCCCCTGGACCATGGGCGAGGACGAGGCGTTGATGTCATTGATCTCCTCGGCCAACGTTGCCTGCGGCTTTCATGCCGGAGACCCGTTGATCATGGACAGCACGGTGCGCCGCGCTAAGGCGCTGGGCATCGATCTCGGTGCGCATGTCGGCTTCCCTGATCTGCAGGGGTTCGGCCGCCGCAGGATGAACATCGAACTCAAGGAGTTGTGCGCCATCGTGGTGTATCAACTCGGCGCTCTGGCGGGCCTTGCAGCTGCTGCCGGTTACCGCGTCACGCACATGAGTTTTCACGGTGCGCTGGGCAATATGGCCGCGGCCGATGCCGAACTGGCCGGGCCTCTGGTAAGGGCCGTCGCAGCGTTTGACCCGCAATTGATCATCAGCTCATCCAGCAGCGCGGCCATCGAGAGCGCCGCCGAGGCGTGCAATCTGAGGGTGGCGACGACCTTTCTGGCTGACCGCGCCTATGACGAAAACTGTCTGCTGGTGCCGCGTGGCATTGCCGGTGCGGTGGTCAAGGACCCGGAGCAGGTCCGGGCCAGGGTTGCGCAACTGCTGCAGGACGGCACGGTCACGACCCTGAGCGGCAAGCGTGTGGCAGTCAACGCCCAGTCGATTCTGTTGCATGGCGACACGCCGGGGGCGGTGGAGCTGGCGCGCAGCATTCGCCGGAGTATCGAAGAGCAGGGCGGTGTCATCACCCCTGTTTCACAGTTGCTCGGGTCATAAGCGCAGCTTATCGCCACACAACCATTGTGTCTTGGTCGCTGCCCGTGACGCTCGTTAAAGTCCAGTACAAGGCGATCAGCATTAACAGTAAGCGGCTGATCGACGCTTATTCAAGGAAACCCTGACATGCCTTTTTCCGATTACAAAACCGCGCTGGTCACCGGCGCTTCTTCCGGCATTGGCGAGGCCGTCGTCGAGCGGCTGTGTGCCGAAGGTCTGCAGGTCCATGCGCTGGCGCGCAGTGCAGACAAGCTGGCGGCACTGGCGCAGCGCACCGGTTGTATCGCGCACGCTATCGACGTGACGGATCTGGCTGGCCTGACGGCCCTGTTTCAGGCCCATCATTTCGATGTCGTGGTCAACAATGCCGGCGTCGACCGGCCCGGCTCGCTGCTCAAGGCGGACGCTGAAGGGATCGATCTGCTGGTCGATGTGAACCTGCGCGCGGTATTGCAGATTGCCAGGCTCTCGTTGCCGGGGATGGTCGAGCGTGATTGCGGGCACATCATCAACATCAGCTCGATCGCTGCCGCGTACAACTTCGGTGGCAACTCGACGTACCACGCGACCAAGGCGGCGGTGAGCATGCTGTCCCGGCAGTTGCGCATCGATGCCTTCGGCAAGCGCGTGCGGGTTACCGAAATCTGTCCGGGGCGCGTGGCGACGGATATCTTCGCCCACGTGCATGGCGACTCCGAGGAAGTGCGCAAGCGTTTCATCGAGGGCTATGAGCTGCCTGTGGCCAAGGACATTGCCGATGCGATCGCCTATGTGATTGCCGCGCCCATCGCAGTCAACATCGGCCACATGGAGATCACCCCGACGCTGCAGGTACCCGGCGGGCTGTCGACGGCGCGCCCGCAGGACTATGAAGGCTGAGGCTGCGTCTTCGAGGGCTGTACCCATCACGAGAGCGGCACCAGCCGCCATGCCATACCCGCGCCAGCCCCACTGGCGCCTTGCTTCTGCCCTGGCTGAATGTCTATGGGAACAACCATGACGAGTAAATTCGATCTTTCAGCGATCCTGCAGGGCGAGTACGCCGAGCTGATCGTCAAGGGCATAGAAACGACCCTGCAACTGGCCTTGGTTGCCTGGTGTCTGGCCATGGCGGTGGCCCTGCTGCTGGTGTCGATTCGCCTGACTGGCAACAGGTACGCCGAACGCCTGGTGGCGGCCTACGTGTCCTACCACCGCAATGTGCCAACACTGGTGCAACTGATGCTCTGGTATTTCGGTATTCCGACGTTGCTGTCCGAAAGCACGCAGATCTGGCTGGCCAACTACAGCACCGAATATCTGTTCTCGGTCATCGCCCTGGGGCTTTGCCAGGCGGCGTACTTCAGTGAAGACATCCGCAGCGGGTTGCGCGCGATTCCGGCCGGGCAAGTCGAGGCGTCGCGTGCCCTGGGCCTGGGCTATGTGCGTTCGATGCGCTACGTCATCCTGCCGCAAGGGGTTCGCAACTGTTTGCCGTCGTTGATCAATCACACGGTCCTGCTGTTCAAGAACACCAGTCTGGTCATGGCCATCGGCGTGGTGGAGCTGACTTATGCCACCCGCGAGGTCGAGAACTATACCTTCCGCACCTTCGAAGCGTATCTGGTGGCAACCGTGGTCTACCTGGCCATTTCACTGATGCTGATGGGCCTGGGCGCGTTGCTGGCCCGGCAGTTCAGCAAAGCCATGGCGAGGTAGGCGGCGATGTTCGATGTCTTCACGATTGTTCGCGATAACTGGACCTTGCTGCTGGTCGGTCAATACCCCCATGGCCCGATGGGCGGCCTGATCTCGACACTGATGCTGGCGGCGCTGGCACTCTTGCTGGCCTTTCCCCTGGGGCTGCTGTTGTCGCTGGCGCGGGTTTCACCGTGGCGCTGGCTGCGCTACCCGGCGACGGTCTGGGTCTATGTGATGCGCGGAATTCCGCTGCTGATGGTGATTTTCTGGACCTACTTTCTGGTTCCGTTGCTGATCGGCCATAACATCACCGGCTTCACCACCATGCTCTGCACGCTGGTGGTCTATCAGAGCGCCTATCTGTGCGAAATCATCCGCGGCGCTATCCAGGCGCTGCCCACCGGTCAGTACGAAGCCTCACGCGCACTGGGCATGGGCTACCTGCGCACCACGATCTGGGTAATCCTGCCGCAGGCGCTGTACAACGCCTTGCCGAGCCTGATCAGCCAGTTCATTTCGATCATCAAGGAAACGTCGCTGGGCTACGTGATCAACGTCCAGGAAGTGACCTTTGCCGCCAATCAGATCAATAACCAGCTGCTGACCAAGCCGTTTCAGGTGTTCTTCATCCTGGCGATCACTTACTACGTGCTGTGCTACGGCCTGACCCGTCTCGCCGGGGTGGTGGAGCAGCGGATTGCCCGCAAACGTGAAGGCGATGTATCGCCTGTGCCCGTTGCCCGGTCTTTGACTACCGATAACTGAGGGTTGCCCAATGCATCCGATGATCATGTTTTCCAGGATCAATAAATGGTATGGCGAGTACCAGGCCCTGACCGATATCACCGCTGAGGTGCAGCGCGGCGAAGTGGTGGTGCTGTGCGGGCCTTCAGGCTCGGGCAAGTCGACGCTGATTCGCACCGTCAATCGTCTTGAGGACGTGCAGCAAGGCCAGATCCTGTTTGATGGCCGTGACGTGAACGGCACCGACGCCAACGTCAACCGGCTGCGCAGCCGCGTGGGTTTCGTGTTCCAGAGTTTCAATCTGTTTCCGCACCTGTCGGTGCTCGACAACATCATTCTGACCCCGACCAAGGTCCGTGGCCTGAAGAGCAGCGAAGCGCGCGCCCGCGCCATGGAGTTGCTGGATCGGGTAGGGCTGGCACACAAGGCCGGTGCCTATCCGGCGCAGTTGTCCGGTGGCCAGCAGCAGCGTGTAGCGATTGCCCGTGCGCTGGCCATGGAGCCGCCCGTCATGCTGTTTGACGAGCCCACCAGCGCACTCGACCCGGAAATGGTCGGCGAGGTGCTCAGTGTCATGAAAGGCCTGGCCAAAGAGGGCATGACCATGATGTGCGTCACCCACGAGATGAATTTTGCCCGGGAAGTGGCCGACACCATCTGGTTCATGGACGCGGGGCAGATCCTCGAAAAATCCAGCCCTGAGGTGTTCTTTCAGCAACCGAGCCATCCGCGTGCCCAGCGCTTCATTGCCGACCTGCGCAGCCACTGAGCGCAGGCACTGATTTCAGCGAATCACTCAATTCATTTCCAGGAGTCTCACCATGCGTATCAAGTCTGTACTGGCTGCACTGGCGTTGTCGCCGTTGGCTGTTTCAGCGGTCCATGCCGATCAGCTCAGCGATGTGATGAGCAAGAAAAGCCTGAGCTGTGGGGTGTACGCCGACGTTCCGCCGTTCTCGGCACCGGACCCTCAAACCCGCGAACTGGTGGGCATGGACGTCGATCTGTGCAAAGCCCTGGCCAAACACATGGGCGTGGAGCTGGAACTCAAGCCGCTGTCGGTCGAAGCACGTATCCCGGAAGTCAAAATGGGCCGCGTGGATGTGATTTTCGCCAACCTGGCTTACACCAAGAGCCGTGCCGAGCAGATCCAGTTCAGCGACCCTTACTACATCGCCAAGGAAACACTGGTAGTTCGTGCGGCGAATGCCGATCAACCGAAATCGTTCTTCAAGGGCAAACGCATCAGTTCGACCAAAGGCTCTACGTCCGAGCAGTCGATCCGCCTGGCTGACGCAACGCCAGTGACCTTCCAGGACACCGGCTCTGCCTACATGGCACTGCAACAGAACAAGGTGGTGGGCCTGGTGACCAACACCATGACTGCGATCAAGCTGGTCGGGCAGGCCAAGGCTGGCGGCGTGGAATTGGCAATCGCCAAGGAACCGATGGCGCTTGAGCCCATTGGTGCCGGCATGCGCCATTTTCTGGCGAAGGTCAACGAATCACTGCGCGAAATGGAAGCCGCAGGCGAGATCGACGCAATCTGGGCGCACTGGATCGGCCCGAACACCGAATACAAGATGGTTCGCGAAGACAAGGTGCAAAGCCTCAGCGAATTGAAGTTCGACCCGTTGCCTTGATCAATGGCATGAAGCCGACCAAAAGTATGCGTCCGGCCAAGTCATCTACCCAGCCCCGCGAGGCCAGGACATGGTGTGCACTTAAATTTAGGTGAACACCAGTTCTAGCCTTTTAAGCGGGTATTTCATGCAGCCACAACGCCGTTCCTACTCCAGGTCCTTCAAGGCCCAAGTCATTCAAGAGTGTGCCCAGCCCGGCGCTTCTATTGCCAGCATTGCGCTCAGCCATAGCCTCAACGCAAACCTCTTCCATAAATGGATTCGGGTACAAGCGCAGAAAAACACGGCGCCGCAACCTGCGTTTAACGGCGCCGAATACGGCAAGAAAAAGCCGTACCGGTGATGGACATGGTGCATGCTTGGATGATCGCCCAGCGCGATCTCGTGCTCGAAGGTTCGGCCATCAGTAGAGCACTCGATTACAGCCTGAAACGCTGGGCAGCGCTGTCGCGCTACCTCGACGACGGAGCCGTACCCATTGACAACAATTGGGCCGAGAATCAAATCCGTCTATGGGCTCTTGGACGTAAGAACTGGCTCTTTGCATGGTCGCTACGCAGCGGAAAAAGGGCGGCGGCGATCATGAGTTTGATCCAATCTGCGCGGCTCAAACCACGTAACCCCTGATGATTTGGGACTTGCAAGGATGGCGCAATTAACGGAGTAGTCATAACGATGATTTTGGTTGTTGAAGGAATCAGCGCCAGCGGGAAAACGACTTGGTGCGCTAAGCATGGAGGGCAACATGTCATTCCTGAAAACGGCCGTTTTGAAAACGAACCGGATCGGATAAAAGATCCAGTCGGAGCAGCAACTTTTTGGGCAGAGCGGAACGTGGATCGCTGGCAAAAAGCGTTGGCCATCGAAGACATTTCTTCGTGGGCTTTGTGTGACAGTGACCCTCTCAAGCTCCACTACATCTGGAGCCTTTGGCAGATCGGCGAGACGAGCGAACACAACTGGCGAATAGAGTTGGACGCCACAAGAGAAACAATCGCACAAGGACGTATTGGCTTTGCTGACTGTTACATTGTTGGCCGCATAGATCCTCAGCTCGCGCGAGAGCGAGCCAAAGCAGACACCACCCGCCGACGGAGTAGATTCGAGCTACACGTGCGTCTCCAACAAGCTCTGCTGACCTGGTACTCAGCTTTGGATGAAGTGCTTCCCGGCAGAGTGCGATTCGGGTTTCCTTCAGAAATGCCAACTTTGAAAAGCCTTGATGGAAGATATGCGGTGGTGGCCTTTGATCAAATGATCGCATCGCTCCCACTGCCTGCTCACACCTCTTAGCGAGACGGAGTTTATATAGCAGTTGGAAGCAGATCGATGTGAGGACGAAGTAAAGATGTGTTCGCCATCCGCTTACGATCAAAAGGTCGGCTTCATGCAAGACCACACGATGGATTCCCGCCGCAACGGCACCATCGCGCCTTGATCAGATCTTGATATTTCCTTGATGGTTTGTTGATAGCCGAGGTTCAGAGTTCGACCGACAGTATCAATCGTCGGCATGACCCCTTGTGGGTGTCTCAGAGGACAAAATGTCTGATCGCTCAGGTTCGGTTTCTGCATCGGCAGTCGGCGCTTCACTCTCCCGAAACAGACGTTTCGGCGTATCCCCGGTTTGGCTGGTTCCGCTGCTTGCTGCCGTTAATCGATGTGACCAAACGCAGAATCTCGTCCCGATGAGCGCGGACGTGCTTGATGCTCAGCGTGCCGCCGATCATTGGCTTCAGTCCCGGGTAGTGCTGGACACTTTACGGTACATACAGCTTGGTTTCGCCTAGGCCGCGGATGCTCGGAGTAAAGCGAAAGTCCAGCAGGTGCATCAAGGCGAAGACATGGTCAGTGAAGCTCGCCATGTCGGTTTAGTGCTTCTCGATCCGTAGATCTGACTCGTGATACAGCAAGCCATCAATCACGTAGGTCGAGTCATGCACACCGACCTTCACCACACGAGTGCTGAGTGGTGCGTATTAGTCGGAGATGTGGGTATAGAACAGCCGTCCCGGTTCGTTGCCTCACTTAGTGTTAATGTGCCTGTGCTCTGGCCCCGACCTTCTGCACGGAAGCGCCGGCCATCGGAGGATGAGGTGCTACCGTCTCCCCAGTTTGCGGCAAAGGCACAGTTGAACTGACTGTTACCCGCTGCAGGGCCGGTGAAACAATGCCTGACGCAGCGGGTGAACTCGCAGGAGAATAGGCTGCACCTATTCGACCTCCCGCAAGAAATTACCATTGATGTCAAAGTCCGCTACCCGGGTATTTTTAACAGTACCTCCAAAGGCGTTTTTACCTCTAAACGTGCAGTAGACCCGGATAAATTTTCCTTTATCTACGTAGCGGGTATCCACGTGGTCATAGCTGTCGGGATCATTCATAGCCTGTTTGATCAGCCTCTCAAATGTTCGGTGCGAACCATCCCATTGGCTGAACTGGCTTTCGATCTGTTTGGTGCGTGAAGAACGTGCCGCTGCGGCCTGTTGGTCCGCGTCGATTTTCGCCTGACGTGACGCTTCAGCTTTCTTGAAGCGTTCAAGATTTTGCTGGTAGGCCTTATTGGCGGGTTCAAGCTGAAGAAGTGAGGTGTAAAGTGAAATCGCTTTGGTGTAATCGGCGGCGTCCAAAGTTTTGAGATCTTTAAGCAGCCCCGCAATAGTGTCCTTACGCTCTTGCTCACGCTTAGCCAGAGCTATCTCATCAACGAGCGTCGCCAGCTTCTGCTGCAGTGCCAGGTACTCTGGATCCGTGATAACCGAGGCATATCTGGCGTTGATGGTGGTAGCTTTATTAACGTCTCTCGAGTTCAGCGCAGTAGCAATTTCTTGCAATATCGAAGATTTGTTGGTTACGTAGAACTGCCGGGTGCTCTCGATCTTTGCTTGAGCAGCTGCTGCGCTGGCTTCACGTTCAAGTTGATCCGTACGATCCTGTTCTGCTTTGGCTGCAGCGACGCGCTGATCCTCTGTATGCGAGGTGTGAATGTTCAGCACATACGTAGACGCAGCCAGCCCTATCAGGACGATCAGTACCCGTAAGTGGAGCGGATCCCCGACTTTGAGGGCGACCAGCAAGCGGTCGTAGGCTGGGGGGCTGATCAAAATGGCAAGACATATCAGCATCAAACCGGAGATCCAGCTTGCCGCAAAAACGTTCACTCCTAACGCAGTTACTACGGCTGTAACAATCCACCACCGTGGGCTTATTCCGTGCGGGAGCCCGCTGAACATAATAGATAACACCACTTACTCCTTATTATTCTGCGTAGCAATACCGCAGTTAAGCTCGTAGCCTTTCCCTGTTCCCCATGAGGTTCTATCTAGGTAAACGCTATAGCCGTGAAAAGGCTGCCTGAAAGGCTTGCCCTGAGCAATTTTCTGTTCAAGACCGGAAGCCGGATTCCCCGTGACGTTGGTAATCATCTGCGTGCAGAGGCTCGCCAAAAGCTTGGCGTCTTGGGCTCCATGTGAGGACGCATTGACGTTAAGCATCAATTTTACACGGGTGACTTCTCTTGCATTCCCTCTGCCATACAGAGCAATGTTGTTAGGCAGTGCCTGGTTTCCCAGTTCCTTGTAAGGTGTAGCGCAAGAGAAAATGCCATCGTAAAGCTCAACATAGCCGCTTTTGTTTGGCTGAAAACCGTCGATATCGGCAAGCGCGCTGCAGGCCGATAGAGGAGAAAAGGCTTCTCCGCTGGCTGCATTAGAAGGTGAGGTCCCTCCCATAAGTCCGACTGCTAATACAGCAACCGCCAAGCGGGTCAATACCTCTTTCTGCGGCTTGAATTTTGGAGTTCCGGATAAAAATGCAAACGGGTCCTCGGGCTCCTCAATCGAGGCGATAGCTTCGGTGAGGTTATAGGTAGCAGGCATGCTCTGATGCGCGACCAATGTGAGCACTAAGTTGACAGTCAACGTAGAGAAATCCTTGCTGGCACTCGGTGAAGCCTTCAAAGACCCTCTGATTCTGGGGCTCAGCTCAGAAACGACTCGATGCGAGATGAAAGTATGAAGCGCCTCTTGCCAAGCTTCGTCATTTTTAACCCCAAAGCCTTTGTCGATAACGAGGCTTGAGCTTTTTGATTTCAACTCGGGGAAATGCGCTTGCACTGCAGTGAACGTGGCACGTGCAAACTCGGCATACGCAGCATGACGAACATGCCTGTGATAGAGCCCTCGGTAAAACAGAAAGGAAAACCCAGCCCACGTAATACAGATGGCTACCATTAAAGCATTCATCAAACTTCCTCAATCCTTAGAAAAGCCTGACGGCTTATTGGCGGCAAGATGCCGTTATTCTACAAAAATCAATCAGGAGAGCCCGCAGAATTCGTAGAAAATCGTACGGTAAGCACTACTGACGGAAGACAGACTCCCGTGCCGCCTGGGCGGCGGGAATGCCGAGATAAGGCAAAAATTAGGACATTTTCTCTTTAAATCCATGCTTTAAAAATATTAAATCAACGCTAATTTGCGGGTCATGCGATGCTTGACTAGCCATGTATGTTGAAGCTTTGCCTTGCTTGAAGATGTGTTCAATGGCCTCGGTAGAAAGAATACCCTACCCGATATTGCCCTGTCAGTTGCCAACCAAAGAGCTTCATCGAAGCTACTCTCTGCCTGTGAAGCTATCCGGAGCGCCGCTAGTGGGCAAACATAACTCACATTGCACATGAAGCACTTGGTTAAGGTATGAAAAACCGCTCAAGATAGCGGTTTTTTGTCATTCTGTATTGTCGGGGCGGTGATTTACCCGGATCGCCTGGGGATGGCCAATGAAAAAATCGTAAAGACATTGGGCGTTACCGACGATGCACGTACGGCGCAGTTGATAGCCGACTTCGTCAAGCGGGGCCTGCGTGCACAGCCTCGCAGCGAGAGTCTGTTGACCGG
This sequence comes from Pseudomonas syringae KCTC 12500, assembly GCF_000507185.2. Lineage (NCBI taxonomy): Bacteria > Pseudomonadati > Pseudomonadota > Gammaproteobacteria > Pseudomonadales > Pseudomonadaceae > Pseudomonas > Pseudomonas syringae. The sequence goes on along the minus strand of NZ_AYTM02000002.1, from coordinate 5,704,302 downwards.
ACAACTGTATATTTCCTTGGGTTTTATCGCCAACGCTACGCCGGTACCGTTCGATGTCAGTGCGCAGCCGCTGATAATTCCGACCGTGCCGGGGGAGCTTGAAAAGATGCAGGAGCAGGTACAGCAGATCATCGACAAGGTCGGCAAAGTGCCGGTGCAGGAGATCGCCGGCAACCTGAATGGCAGCCTTGGCGAGGCGCAGAAGACTTTCAGGCTTTTCGACGCACAAGTGATCCCTGAACTGCACGGCGTTCTGCTGCAATCCCGAAGCACGATGGACATTGCCGGTGCAGCGCTTGCCGAGGACTCGCCTGTGCGTCAACAGATCGACCGGACAATGGATGAGGTTCAGCGCATGGCCCGTTCGGTACGGGTCCTCACCGATTACCTGAGCCGCAACCCCGAAGCCTTGATCCGTGGCCGCACCCGGCAGGATCCACCGGGCCTCTACCAGAGGCCCGCGCCTGTTCAGCAGACCGATTAAGCCGAGCCGGGCGGCTTCAATACCTCGGTTTGACCGCCTTCCAGTCCGGCTTGTACTTCTGCATCTGCTTCACATCATCGCGCTGCCGGATGCCACAACTGTGATACTGATCGTTGAGTTTGCCGAGCTGGTCGTAGTCCAGTTCCAGCCCCAGGCCAGGGGCGCGGGTGATGCTGACACAGCCATCGACAATCGGCAGTTTGCCGCCCTTGATGACTTCCTCGTCCGGTTCTTGCCACGGGTAGTGCGTGTCACAGGCGTAGTCCAGATTGGGCACCGACGCTGCGACGTGGGCCATGGCCATGAGGCTGATGCCCAGATGCGAGTTGGAGTGCATCGACACGCCCAGGCCAAAGGTGTCGCACATCTTCGCCAGCGCCTGAGTGTCGCGCAGGCCGCCCCAGTAATGGTGGTCGGCGAGCACGATCTGCACGCTGTCGAGGGCCACGCTGCGGCGGAACTCGTCGAAATCGGTCACCACCATGTTGGTCGCCAGCGGCAGGCCGGTGCGTTTGTGCAATTCGGACATGCCGTCGAGGCCCGGCGTCGGGTCTTCGTAATATTGCAGATCATCGCCCAACAGTTCGGCCATGCGAATCGAGGTCTCCAGCGACCAGTTGCCGTTGGGATCAATGCGCAGTGGATAACCGGGGAAGGCTTTTTTCAGCGCCTTGATGCACGACACCTCGTGTTCCGGCTGCAGCGCACCGGCCTTGAGCTTGATGCTTTTGAAGCCATAGGCTTCGATCATGCGCCGAGCCTGGGCGACAATCTGCTCTTCGCTGAGCGCTTCACCCCAGCTGTCGGGCGCGTAAGGGGCATCGGCATGCTGCGCGTATTTGAAGAACAGGTAAGCGCTGAAGGGTATCTGGTCACGAATGGCGCCGCCGAGCAGGTCCACCAGTGGCAGGTTCATGGAACGCGCCTGCAGGTCCAGAAACGCCACCTCGAACGCAGAATAAGCATTGCTGACTGCCTTGCTGGCGTGTGAGCCCGGCGCCAGTTCGGCACCGGCCAGGCTGGCAGGCTTATGCGCTGCCACGGTCGCCTGGACGATGCTGCGCAGCTGATTGAGGTTGAACGGGTCGAGCCCGATCAGTTGGTTCTGCACCTGTTGCTGAATCGCCAGTGCCGGGGCATCACCATAGCTTTCACCGAGGCCGATGTAGCCGTTGTCGCTTTCCACCTCGATGATCGAGCGCAGGGCAAAGGGTTCGTGAATACCACTGGCGTTGAGCAGCGGCGGGTCGCGAAAGGCGATAGGGGTCACGGTTACACGGATGATTTTCAAAGGGCGGTCTCCCGAAGGTCAGGGTTTGAGGCTGGAAGGGGTGCCAGTGACGGCAGGGCTGAGCGCTGCGGGCCGCTCAGCCCTGGACGGGCGGCCGCGGTCACCTCGTGGCGTAGTGCGGGCGAAGAAGATCACCACCGCAGCCAGCAGCGATGTCGCTGCCAGCCCATACAGACCGCCTTGAATCGAACCGGTGGTCTGCTCCAGAAAGCCGAACGTGGTGGGCGCAACGAAGCCGCCCAGGTTGCCGATGGAGTTGATCAGCGCAATGACCGCAGCGGCAATGCGTGCATCCAGATAGCCCTGAGGGATTGGCCAGAACAGCGCAGACGCGGCCTTGAAACCGATTGCCGCGAAGCAGATGGCGACAAAGGCGAACACCGGACCGCCCACGGTGGACATGAACATGCCGGCGGCGGCGATGACCAGGGTGACCGCTACCCAGGCCTGCTGGTGCTTGAAGCGTGCCGCCAGGGCTGCGAAGCCGTACATGGCCACGATGGAGATGATCCATGGGATCGAATTGAACAGCCCGACCTCGAGATCGCTGAAGCTGCCCATCTTGCGGATCATGCTCGGCAGCCAGAAGGTGGCGCCGTAGATGGTCAGGGCCACGGAAAAGTAGATGAAGCAGAACAGCAGGATCTGCCGGTCCGCCAACAGTCGGAATACTGATGGTCTGACGGTTTGTGAAGCTTCGCGCAGCCGTTGCTCTTCGGCGATGGCGGTGCTGAGCGCGGTTTTTTCTTCGTCACTGAGCCAGCGGGCTTCATGAGGATGTGATTGCAGCCAGAACCAGACGAAACCGCAGAGCACGATCGACGCGAAGCCTTCGATCAGGAACATCCATTGCCAGCCATGCAGGTTCAGGCCCTCGATGCCGAGCAGGGCGCCGGACACCGGTCCGGAAATCACCGACGCTATCGCCGAGCCGCTGAGAAACAGCGCCATGGCCTTGCCTCGGTCGCTGGAAGGCAGCCACTGGGTGAAGTAATAGATGATGCCAGGGAAGAAACCGGCCTCGGCGGCGCCCAGAATGAAACGCAGCACGTAGAAGCTGGTTTCCCCCTGAACGAACGCCATGGCCATGGCGGCCGCGCCCCAGGTGAACATGATGCGGGTCAGCCAGGCGCGGGCACCGTAGCGCTGCAAGAGCATGTTGGAGGGGACTTCGAACAGTGCGTAACCGACAAAGAACAATCCGGCACCCAGCCCGTAAGCTGCTGCGCCGATGCCCAGATCGGTTTCCAGATGGCTGCGTACGAAACCGATATTGACCCGGTCGATGTAATTGACGATGAACATCACCACGAACAGCGGCAGCACGTGGCGTTTCACCTTGGCGGCCGCACGGGCAAGCACCGTGGCGTCCGTAGTACCAGGGACGGTATTCAAGAGGCGACTCCCATTCATTGTTTTTTTGGGGGATGAGTCGATCATGGAGGTGTGTATTATTCCCGTCCAATCCAGTTAGTGACTTGATTGATACCGGGAGTGGATCAATGTTCGAGCTTTCCCAACTGCGTTGCTTCACCACGGTCGCCACGGAGCTGAATTTTCGCCGTGCCGCCGAACGGCTCAACATGACGCAGCCGCCGTTGAGTCGGCAGATTCAGATACTGGAGCACAATCTGGGCGTCGAGCTGTTCACTCGCAGTACCCGCAGTGTGGCCCTGACTGCAGCGGGCAGGGCTTTTTTCATCGAGGCGCAGACCCTGCTGGAGCGCGCGCAGCAGGCGGCCATTTCTGCGCGGCGCTTTGCTGAGGGTGACATTGGTTCGGTGACCATCAGTTTTGTCGGCAGCGCGGTGTATGAGTTTCTGCCCAGGGTGATCGCCGAGGCGCGCCTCAAGCAGCCGCAGGTGAAGATTTCCCTTACGGAAATGAACACCTATCAGCAGCACGAGGCACTCAGGGCGCGGCGCATTGACCTGGGCATCGTGCGAGCGCCGTTGTTTCAGCCGGGTTACGAGAGCGAATGCCTGGTACGCGAGCCGTTCGTGCTGGCCGTACCGAGCAATCATCGGTTGGCGCATGCCGATTCGGTGGCGGTGGCCGATCTGGATGGCGCGCCGTTCCTGATGTATTCGCACTCGGCGTATCCACCGTTCAACGAACTGCTGACCGGTATGTTTCGTTCCGCACAAGTTGCACCGGAGTATGTCCAATGGCTTGGATCGTCACTGACCATCCTGGCGCTGGTCAACGCCGGAATGGGGTTGGCATTAGTACCGCGTTGTGCGACCAATGTGGTGTTCAAGGACGTCGTGTTCCGTGACATTGACCTGGGCGAGGGCGTGCAGAGCGAATTGCACCTGGCCTGGCGTACCGACAATGACAATCCGGCGTGCCGGATGCTGCTTGAAGCCATACGTGCGGCCGTCAGGGCAGATGAAAATTGAAGCGAAAAACCTTGCAACGCAGTGGCATCAACTATCATTCATTCAGTCGATAGTCATCATCAAGCAAGGCAAGTTCTGTTTTTCCGGCAAAGGAGGAGGATGGCGCCATAGCCAGCTGCTCCAAAGGGAGACGACGCGATGAGAATCTTCAATCTGTTGACGTTTGCTGCCGTGTTCAGCACCAGCATTGTGTTCACTGCCCCCGTCAATGCTGCCGTCTCCCCGGTCTCCGAACAGTCCTGCCATTTCATGCC